>CAZDMB010000001.1:0-8011 GCA_964506175.1 uncultured Planctomycetales bacterium
CATTTCCGTCGTGGCTTTATCGTGGGGCGCGTCGAAACAGGGGAACCAGTAGCGCGCGCGGATGTCCTCGCCCTGAGTGAAGAGTTCCGGCATCGCGTCCGCCACGCCGCTCTCGCTCGGCAGCGAGAAATGCATGCCCGCGATCGGTCGCGCCACCTGGTACTGGATGCGAAGGATGGTTTCATCCCCGACACCCAGCGGGCGCGGCAGCGTCACCGTCAACAGGCGCTGGTCGTGCGTGAACTCGGCGACGCGCGTGTCCGCCGTGACGGCCGTGACGCTCATGTCGCAGGCGTCCAACACCACCGTGCGCAGCGGCGCCGTGGCGCGCAGGCGCAACTGCTCCGCGCCGCGGAAGGAGGGCCGGTCGTAAGGAATCTCGACTTCGATGCGGTAGTGGAGAGCGTCGTAGCCGCGATTCTCCAACGGGTGGCGCATCGGCGCCGGGGGGTCCGCCACGGCGTAGCCGGCGCGCACGCCGGAGGCCGCCGTCGAGGAGTCGGGCGCCGGCGCGGCGCAGGCGGCGAGCAGGAGGAGGCACAGCGCGCCGGCGCGGGCCGCCGGCATGAAACGATCAAGTGCTTTCGTCGTCATCGGGTGCCGCCACCGGCGTTTCGCGAACCTTGGGAGCCGCGGGATGCGCGGGGACTTCGTCCACGTCGGCTTCGTCCACCGTCTCGAGCACGCCTTCCCACCACGCCATCAACACGCCGCCTTGGCCGCTGCCAGGGAGCAGCGCGGCGGCGGTCTTCTTGGCCTTGCTGTAATCCTTCACGATTTCTCGGAGGCGCTCGAGAGCCGAGGATTGCGCCAGCACGCTCACGAGCGAGCCGCCGCCGGCCTCGGCGAGCCGGGCGCCGAAGAAGCCGGCCTTGCGTCCGCCTTCGTTGAGGCGCGCGATGAAGTCGTCCACCGGCGCGCTGGCGATGCCGCACTTCTCCGCGAGGGAGCGGTGCGAGCCCGTCATGGAGCGCCCGACCTCGATGAGGTCCTCCTCGCGGCGGGCGCGGGCGTACTCTTGCAGGCTGTCGAGAAAGCGGCGCGCGCGTCCGGCCTCGCGCACGTGGTGCTCGGCCACGGCGCGCAGCCGGTAGGCCGAGGCCGGCACCACCTGCTCGGCCCAGGTCTGCTGCATGCCGCTGAAGGCCGCGCTCCACTCGGCGCCGGTCTCCTTGACCGGCACGAAGTTGCGCAGGCCGCCCTCGAACTCCGAGGCCGTCACCTGTCCCCAGCCGGCGCGCGGCGGCTTCTTGGCCTTCACGAGGCCGGCGTTCAGGCGCTCGAGCGCCATGTGCGCGGCGACCGATGCGGCCTCGACGGCTTCGGGCGCGGACACCGCGCCAAGCCCGAGATCGACGACGGCGATCTGCACGTGATCCGGGAGCGGCACCCACTGCATGATGGGATCCGGCGCATGCTCGGTCTGCAGGAGGCAGCCGGTGCGGGCGATGCCGGAGGTCAGGGCGGGGGTGAGGCCGAGCGTGCGGGCCAAGACCTCGTGCTGCCCGTAGGAGACGGCGCGCGCCACCCGCACCCCGTCGACCCTCTTCTTGTCCAGGCCGGTGGCCGCTTTGAAGGCCAGCGCCAGGGCCGTGGCGCGCGCGGCCGTGCGTCCGGCGCCGCTGCTGGTCGGAACCTGGTCCCAAAGAACAAGGTCGAAGCCCTGTTTCGGAGTGTTCAACTGGTGGGTCCGCCGCAAACCGATCATGGCTGCGACGAACTCCATCATCCAGGGCGCCTTGTCCGCCTCGAACTGCTGTTGCAGGACCACCAAGCTCCGCGGGGGGCCTTTTTTGGTGTAAAGAGTGCCGATCCGGCCCGTCCACTCCTGTGGCCCGCCCTCGCTGGCGCCGCGCAGAACCCGAATGCGAATCCGGTCGTCCTTGCGGTTCTGGATGGCGCAGAACACGGAGCGGCCCAGAGCCTGGCTCACGCTCAGCATTCCCGGCATCTCCGCCGGACCACCCAGCACGTCCACCGATCCCGGCGCCCGGCTCAGCCACAGCGGCGCGTCCAACAGCAGAAAGTCCTCCGTCGCCCCTTTGAGGAGGGCGGCAAAGGGCAGCAGCGAAGGCGGAAGGGGCGGATGGGCCAAAAGCAAACCCGCGGGATGCCCCCTATTTATCGCGGGGCGGGGGGTCTGGCGCAACCGCCCGCCACGAGGCAAAAGGGCGCCTCCGCTGGAGCAGCATCCTACCGCCGAACGCCTGTTCGCGCAGGCCGCTTCAGGCGGCTTTCAGAGAACCTGGACGGTCAACTCCAGGGCGTTGCTGGCGTAGGTCAAGGACCCGCCGGAGTGCCCGCCGAACTGCAGGAAGAAACTGCGGTCGGCCGGAAGAACGGGCAGGTGGACCGGGATCTCGGCGGCGCCGGCCGCGTCGAGCTGGACCGGCAACGCGCGCAGCACGGGCTGCGCCAGATACAGCGCGCAGCCGCCGAACGGCGCGGCGGATGGCGCGGTGGCCAGGATCAGGGTGCCTGCGCCGCTTGCCTCTCCGCCGCGGACGAGCAGGCGAACCTCCGCTCCTGAATAGGGAACCATTGCAGCGCTGAGGCGGCACGACCGGCCGCCCGCCCCGCCGCACGGCGCGCCATAGGCCTCGCCGGTGGCGTAGATCTGGCCGCGAATCTCGCCGAGAAGATAGGCGGTGGAATGCACGTTGAGATAGGCGAGACCTGCCTGGAAGTCGGCGAAATCCGCCGTCGTCATCGGCGCGGTCACCCCGATCCATGGCCCGGCGCCGCCCCCGAAGTTGAAAATGCGGGGCCCGGGCATGCCGGGAGCGGCGACGTGGATCTCGGTTGCGGTGGAAAGGATGCCGGTCGCGTGGATCTCGTAGCTCAGCGTGCGATCCGGATTGACGGTGAAGACGCCGCTCGCGGTGGCGGCGCTGGCATTGGGCGGCGTCTGCTGCGCGCCGGTGGCGAAGGCGGCGAAGCTCGTCGGCGCCGCCGCGAGCTGCCCGCGGATCTCGCCGGCGGGATGAAGGGCGCTGTGCACGTCGAAGTACGCGCCGCCGGCGCGCAGGGCGTCGGCGTCGGCAGATGCAAGCGGCGGCGTCACGCCGCTCCAAGAGGAGGGTCCGCCACCGAGGGTGGCGAGGATGGGACTGGAGGCGCCGGGCGCGCCGAGATGGAGATGCGCCTCGGTGCCCGCCAAACCGAGGGCCTCGAGGCGATAACTCAAGGAGAGGTCGGCTTGCAACTGCACGGTCGCCCAGGCGCGCGCGTTCGTCGCCACCGGCGGCGCAAGCTGCGCTCCGTCGAGATCGGCGCGAAAGCGTTCCTGCGCCGTCAGCGGGCCGGCGAGCGGCAAGACGGCGAGGAGGGCGAAGGCGCGGCGCACGACGAAAATCAGCCTAGCACGCGGCCGGCGGCGCGCGCTTCGCTCAAGGCGCCGCCTGCGCGTCGCGTTCGGCCTTCCAGGCGCGCACTTCCTCCACCAGCGCGTCGAGCATGTCGGCCTCCTGCACGATGCGGACCTGCTGGCCCTTGCGGTAGAGAATGCCCTTGCCGCCGCCGCCGGCGATGCCGATGTCGGCCTCGCTCGCCTCGCCGGGGCCGTTCACGACGCAACCGAGCACCGCGATCTTGACGGGCGCCGTCTCGCCGCGCATGCGCTCCTCCAAATCATTCATCAATTTTTCGAGATCGATCTCGATGCGGCCGCAGGTCGGGCAAGCGATCAATTCCGGGCTCATGACGCGCGCGCCGGTGGCCTTCAGGATGTCGTAAGCCACCGGGATTTCGGCCTCCGGAGCGCCCGTCAGGCTCACGCGGATGGTGTCGCCGATGCCCTCCAACAGCAGCGCGCCCAGACCCACCGCGCTCTTCAGCGAGCCGTAGCCGGGACGTCCCGCCTCCGTCACGCCCAGATGGAGCGGCGCATCGCTCTGCGCGGCGAACATGCGGTTGGCCGCCAGCACGGTGCGCGTGTCAGTGGATTTCAGGCTGACGAGGTAGTTGCGAAACCCCAGTTCCTCCACGGTGGCGCAATGCCGCAGCGCGCTTTCGACCATCGCCTCCGGCGAGGGCCAGCCGTGCTTCTCGAGCAGGTCCTTTTCCACCGAGCCGCTGTTGACCCCGATGCGCAGCGCCACGCCGGCGTCGGCCGCCGCGCGCACCACTTCGCGCACGCGCTCCAAACTGCCGACGTTGCCCGGGTTCAGCCGCACCTTGTCCACGCCGGCGGCAATGGCGCGCAACGCCAAGCGGTGGGTGAAGTGGATGTCGGCCACGAGCGGCACCGGGCAGGCCCGGCGGATGGCCGGCAAGGCGTCGGCCGCGCGATCGTGGTTCACCGTCACGCGCACGATCTCGCAGCCGGCCTGCACCAAACGCTCGATCTGCGCGATGGTTCCGGCGGCGTCCTGCGTGTCCGTGGTCGTCATGGACTGCACGCGGATCGGATGCTCGCCGCCGAGCAGCAGCTTTCCGACCGGAACCGTGCGGGTGGCGCGCCGCGGCATGGGGATGAATTCTAGGCTCCGGCGGGCCGCTGGACCGCGGCCCACGCCGCCAGATCTTCCAGGCTGCCGAGCACGCGCACGCCCGGGACGCCGCGGCTGGCGGCGCGCGCGCCGAGGCCGCCCACCAAGAGTTCCAGGTCGGAGGGCAGGAGATCGCGCAGCTCCTGGACCTGCCGACCGGCCTCGGGTCCGCCATAAGCCAGGGAGACGCTGATGCCTGCGGCGCGCGCTCCATGCTCGACCGTGGCTTGCGCGATCTCGCTCACCGGCAGATCCACTCCCAGGATCAGCGTGCGCGCGCCCGCCTCGGTCGCGGCCAGCGCGGCCATCTGCAGGCCCAATCCGTGCCGCTCGCCGCTGGGGGTGGCGAGCAGCAGCGCGAGCTCGGACTGCGACAAGGCGCCCTCACGCTTCTGGCGCTCCCGCCGCAGCGCGTCTTCGGTCACTTCGGTGATCGCGTGCTCCTGGGCAATGGTCAACTGACCCTCCGCCCACTCGCGCCCGACCTCTTCCATGAAGCAGGCGATGCCGCGAGCCACGGCGTGGCGCGGGCCTCTCGCCTGGAACGCCTCCGCGATGCAGGCTTGCAAGCCGGCCGGACCGCTTCGGCGGAACTCCGCCAGCCACGAGCGCACCCGCGGATCCGCGCTGCGCGCCTCGCGCTCGCGAGTGGAGGTTTGTTCCAACTCTTGCGCGGACATCGCCAGAAGGGCACTGGGGCGATGACCGTAGGCGAGCAACTCATGCACCTGGCGCAGCCAGGGAACGTCGCGACTGGAGTAGCGGCGGTGGCCCGATGGCAGCCGCAGGGCCTCCGGGCGACCGTAGCGGCGCTCCCAGACCCGGAGGGTGTGCGGCGAGATGCCGCAGGCGACGCTGAGGTCCCCGATGGAAAGGGCGCCATCCGGCCGCTGGGCAGGCGAAGACATGCCGAAATATAAGATATTTGCTAGACAGAATCGCCTTTTGTGTCTAGATATTATTCGGGACATGCCGTCGGCCCCCCCCATCGAGTTCCCCTGGGCGAGTTACGGCCTCGCTGCGGCGGCGGCGATCGCCGTGTTCCTCCTGGCCTGGCCCCCGCTGGTTCGGGCGCGGCTGGAGGCCAAAGTGGACGTGATGTGGGCGGCGGGGATTGGGGTCCTCGGGCTCGCGGGCGCCATCCTCGGAGCAGGGTGGGCACCGCGACGCCTTCTCGCCGCAGTGCTTCCGGTCGTCTGGGGCGGACGCCTCGCCCACCACCTCTGGCGGCGGCTCGCTCGCCAAGGCACCGACGGCCGCTACGAGGCCATGCGCGCGAGTCTCGGCCCGCGGCACTTCTGGGCGATGGGGCCATTTTTTCTCATCCAGGGGATCTTGGCCGCAGGCCTCGCCATGCCGTGGTGGTCGCTCGCAGCGGACGCCGCGCCTGGCTGGCGGCCGCTCGAGTTCGCCGGCATGCTGCTGTGGCTGATCGCCCTCGGCGGCGAAACCCTCGCGGATCGGCAGCTCGAGCGCTGGCGACGGGATCCGGCGCATCGTGGCCGCACCTGCCGCGCCGGACTCTGGGCCTGGTCCCGCCATCCGAACTACTTCTTCGATTGGCTCGGCTGGTGCGGCGTGGCGCTGCTGGTTTGGTCCTCCCCCGCCGGTTGGAGCGGAAGCGCCGCCGCCGCCGTCCTGCTCCTGCTGCTGACCCGCGTCTCCGGCATCCCCTTCACCGAGCAACAGGCGCTGCGTACGCGCGGCGATGATTACCGCGACTACCAGCGCCGCGTCTCCGCCTTCTTCCCGCGACCGCCGCGCTGACCCCCATGGCCCTCTCCATCGCCCTCGCCGAACTCGGACTCGTGCCGGATCCGTTGATCCGCGCCGGCATTCGCGCGCTGCTGCGCAAACGGCTCGCGCAAGAAGCGAACCGCCACGCCGCCGGCGAGGAAGATCGTTGGCGCGCCATCGTGCGCGGCGGACCGATCGCGTTCGCCACAAGCGAAGCCAACGAGCAGCACTATGAAGTGCCGGCGGCCTTCTTCGAGCGCGTGCTCGGTCCGCGCATGAAATACAGCGGCGCCTGGTGGGACGAGACCACCGCCGATCTCGCCGCCGCTGAAGAACGCATGCTCGCGCTCACCGCCGAGCGCGCGCAGCTGGCCGACGGCCAACGCATCTTGGAGCTTGGATGCGGCTGGGGTTCCCTCACGCTGTGGCTGGCCGAGCGCTACCCGGCAGCGCGCATCACCGCCGTGTCGAACTCGGCGTCGCAGCGGCGCTTCATCCTGGCGCGCGCCGAGGAGCGCGGCCTGCGCAACGTCGAAGTGCTCACCCAGGAAATCTCCGCCTTCGAGCCGAGTGGGCGATTCGACCGCATCGTGTCCGTCGAGATGTTCGAGCATCTGCGGAATTGGGAAAAAATGCTGACGCGCGCCCGCAGCTGGCTGGCGCCGCGCGGCCGCCTGTTCCTGCACGTCTTCGCCCATCGCGCCTACTGCTACCCCTTCGACACCGACGCCAGCGATGATTGGATGGGACGCCATTTCTTCACCGGCGGCATGATGCCGGCGGTCGGCATGGTGGACGCCCTCGACGTGCCCTTCGCCCTGGAGCAGTCGTGGGTGGTGCCCGGGACGCACTACGCCCGCACCGCCGAAGCCTGGCTGCAGAACCTGGATCGCGAGCGCGCCGCCGCCCAGGCGATCCTCGGCGAGGCTGGCGCTTCCTCAGGCCGCGTCGCGGTCAACCGCTGGCGCATCTTCTTCCTCGCCTGCGCCGAGCTCTTCGCCTTCCACGGCGGCAGCGAATGGGTGGTCTGGCACGCGCGCTTCGCTCCGGACGAGGAGCCGGCCTGATGCGCGGCGGAAAATCGCTGGCACGCGGCTTCGACACCTGGGCAGTGCCGCGGCAGGAGAGCGCGCACGTCGACTGGGTGCGCGTCATTCCCTTCATCGGCATGCACCTCGGCTGCGCCGCGGTGATCTGGACGGGTTGGAGCCCCTTCGCCCTGGCGTTCGCCGCCGCCGCGTGGTTCCTGCGCATGTTCGCGATCACCGCCTTCTATCACCGGTACTTCTCGCATCGCGCCTTCAGCACTTCTCGCGCGGGACAGTTCTTCTTCGCCGTGCTCGGCGCCGCGGCCGTGCAGCGCGGCCCCCTGTGGTGGGCGGCGCACCATCGGCAGCACCATCGTTTCTCCGACACCGAGCGCGACGCGCACTCGCCCCGCCGTGGATTCTGGCGCAGCCACGTGCTCTGGTTCCTCGAGCAGCGCAACTTTCACACACGCCTGGAAGAGGTGCCCGACCTCGCGAAGTATCCCGAGCTGCGCTTCCTCGATCGCTTCGACACCTTCGTGCCGGCGGCGTACGCGGCGCTGGTCCTCGGCGTCGGCGCGGCGCTCGGCCGCTGGGCGCCGAGCCTGGGCACGGGAGCCGCGCAGTTGTTCGTCTGGGGCTTCCTGATCTCGACCGTGGTCCTCTACCACACCACCTTCACCATCAACTCGCTGTCGCACCTGTTCGGCAGCCGCCGCTACGCGACCCAGGACACCAGCCGGAACAACTTCGCCC
>CAZDMB010000001.1:8021-23926 GCA_964506175.1 uncultured Planctomycetales bacterium
CACGGCCTCCTCGACGACACCGGCGCGTACGTCTACGCCACCGCGGACACGAGCCGCAACAATCCGCTGCTCGCGCTGCTGACTCTGGGCGAGGGCTGGCACAACAATCATCACCGCTTCCCCGGATCCGCGCGCCAGGGGTTCCGCTGGTGGGAGTACGACGTGTCGTACTACCTGCTGCGGCTGTTGGCGCTGTGCGGCGTGGTGTGGGATCTGCGGCCCGTGCCCGCGCGCGTGTTGCACGATCGAACGGCATGAAGGTGTCCGTGATCGGAGGCGGCGTCAGCGGTTTGACGGCCGCGTGGTTGCTGCGCGAGCGGGCGGAGGTGACGCTGTTCGAGCGCGAAGATCGCCTCGGCGGCCACGCCAATACCGTGACCGCCACGATCGGCGGGACGGCCATCGCCGTGGACACCGGCTTCATCGTGTTCAACCGTCCCAACTATCCGCTGTTCAGCGGGCTGTTGGACGAATTGCGGGTGGCGGCGCGGCCTTCCAACATGAGTTTCTCGGTGGCGGATGCGCGCAGCGGCCTCGAATACAACGCCACGTCGCTCAACACCCTGTTCGCGCAGCGGCGCAATCTGCTGCGCCCGTCCTTCTGGGGCATGCTGCGGGACGTCTTCCGCTTCTTCCGCGCGGCGCGCGACGAAGCCCGGTCGCCCGATCCCGCGGCGCCCTCGCTGGGAACCTGGCTGGAGCAGCGCCGCTTCGGCCGCGCCTTCATCGAGCAGCACATCTTGCCGATGTGCGCCGCCCTCTGGTCCACCGGCAGCGGCGGCGCGCGCGATCTGCCCGCGCACTTCGTCTGCGCCTTCTTTCACAATCACGCCTTTCTGCAGGCGACGGGGCGAACGCCCTGGCTCACGGTCGACGGCGGTTCGCGCCAATACGTCGCCGCCATCGCGGCGGCCATGGGAAACCGGCTGCGCCGGGGCGAAGCGGCCCTGCGCGTGCGCCGTTCCGCCGACGGCGTCGAGGTCGCCACCGCCGGTGGCACCTACCGCTGCGACCGCGTGATCCTCGCCGTGCCGAGCGACGTCGCCCTGCGCCTGCTGGAGACCCCGAGCGCGGCCGAGCGCGAGGTGCTCGGCGCCTTCGGCTGGCAGGCGAACGACACCGTCCTGCACACCGACGCCAGCTTGATGCCGCGCAACCGCCGCGCCTGGGCGGCGTGGAACTTCCACCTGCCGGCCGCGGGAGCCGCGGCGCCGACGGTCACCTACTGGATGAACGCGCTGCAGGGCTTGCGAACGGCCGAGCCGCTGTTCGTCAGCCTGAATCGCACCGCCGACATCCGGCCGGAGCGCATCCTGGCGCGCTTCGACTACCGTCATCCCGTCTTCGATCGCGCAGCCGTCGCGGCACAGCGCCGCCGCACGGAGATCAGCGGCCGCAACCGCACGCACTTCGCCGGCGCCTGGTGGGGCTTTGGCTTCCACGAGGACGGCGCCCGCTCCGCGCACGCGGCCGTGCGCGAACTGGAGGCTGCGGCATGAGCGCGATGCTCCACAGCCGCATCTGCACCGGTTGGGTGCGCCACCGCCGTCGCGCGCCGCGTCACGCCTTTCGCCAACGCGTGACCATGCTGTACCTCGACCTGGACGAACTGGCGGTCGCCGGCACGGTCAGCCGCCTGTTCGGCGTCGAGCGCGCGCGCCTCTGGTCCTTCCGGCGCAAAGATTACCTCGGGCCGCGGACGCGGCCGCTCGCGGATGCGGCGCGGGACGCGGTCGCCGCCGCGACCGGCCACCGACCGTCGGGGCCGGTGCGCATGCTGACGCAAGTGCGCGCCTTCGGCTACGTCTTCAATCCCGTCTCCTTCTACTACTGCTTCGCCGCCGATGGCGTCGCGCTCGAGGCGGTGGTCGCGGAGATCACCAACACGCCGTGGCGCGAGCGCCACCACTACGTCGTCGCGCGCAATGGCGGAGGCAGCGGCCCGCTGCGCCGCTCCTTTGCCAAGGAATTCCACGTTTCGCCCTTCTTCGGCATGGATCACAATTATCACTGGGCCTTCGCCGAGCCCGGGCGGCGCATCGCCGTGAGCATGCGCAACGAGCACGCCGGCGAGCGCGCGTTCGCCGCGTCGCTCCGCCTGGAATGTGCGCCCTTCACGGCGTCCGGCTTGCGCCGCGCCCTCGTCCGCGCGCCGTGGCTCAGCCTCGCGGCGCACGCGGCCATCTACTGGCAGGCGCTGCGGCTCTGGTTGAAGCGGGCGCCTTTTTTCACCCACCCGAACAAGCGGAGCTCCGCTTCCGCGTCCCGTCATGCAACCTGAACATCGCTCCGCCGCTCTCGTCCCGAGCCGCGCGCCTGCACGACCGAGCTGGCAGGAACGGCTCGTGACCGGCCGCTTGGCCGGCCTGCGTGCCGGGCGTCTGGAACTGCGCACCCCGCGCGGCGTCACTGTCCTCGGCGCACCATCCGCGGACGGCTTGCATGCGATCGTCGAGATGCGCGACGAGCGCGCTTGGCAGGCCCTGCTCACCGGCGGCTCCGTCGGCGCCGGCGAGGCCTACGCAGCCGGCTGGTGGACTTCGCCCGATCCCTACGCCGTGGCGCGCCTGATGGTGCGCAATCGCGCCGCCTTGGAGTCGCTCGAGGGCGGCCTTGCGCGCCTGGCGATGCCGTTCCTCAAGCTGCGCCACGCGCTCAATCGCAACACGCGCAGCGGGGCGCGCCGCAACATCGCCGCCCACTACGACTTGAGCAACGACTTCTTCGCCGCCTGGCTCGACCCGACGATGGCCTACTCCTGCGGCATCTTCGCCGATCAGGACGTCTCGCTCGAACAGGCGACCATCGCCAAGTATGAGCGCCTCTGCCGCCGGCTGGACCTCCGGCCCGGCGAGCGCCTGCTGGAGATCGGCAGCGGCTGGGGCGGCTTGGCGCTGCACGCTGCGCGCCGCTTCGGGGTCCAGGTCACCACCATCACCATCTCCGCGCGGCAGCAAGCGGAGGCGCAGGCGCGCGTGCGCGCCGCCGGACTGGAAGACCGCGTGGAAGTGCTGCTCTGCGACTACCGCGACCTCCGCGGCCGCTGGGACAAGGCCGTGTCGGTCGAAATGATCGAGGCGGTCGGCGCCGAGTATCTGGACTCCTTCTACGCCGCCCTGTCCGACCGCCTCGAGCCGCACGGCGCCGCAGCATTGCAGGTGATCACGATCGCGGATCGTCACTATGCCGCCGCGCTCAAGCGCGTGGACTTCATTCAGCGCCACATCTTTCCCGGCTCCTTCATTCCTTCCCTGGCGGCGCTGGCCGGCGCCTGCGCCCGCTCCAGCGATCTCACCGCGGTCCACTTCGAAGACTTCGGGCCGCACTACGCGCGCACCCTGCTCGCGTGGCGCCAGCGCTTTCATCATGCAGCGTCGCGCATCGGCGAACTCGGCTTCGACGAGCGCTTCCGCCGCCTCTGGGACTTCTACTTCATCTACTGTGCCGGCGGTTTCGCCGGACGCCAGATCGGCCTGGCGCAGATCCTCTACGCCAAGCCCGATTGGCGCGGCTCGCCCACTCCGGCGGACCTGGTCTGATCCATGCCGAACTGGGTCGTCCTTCTCGCCTATCAGGCCGCCTGGATCGGCTGCGTTGCCGGCGGCGCCCGCGGCTTGACCTGGCCCGGCGTGGCGAGCGCCTTGCTCGTTTTCGGCCTTGCCGGCGCGCAGGCCGGCGCGCGCGCGCGGCGCGCCCGCATCGCCCTGGCCTGCGCCGCGGGCGGCATCCTGTGCGACCTCGGCCTCGCCGCCGCCGGCCTGTTGACGTTTCCGACGCCGGCTGCGGCGCTCGGCCCCCTGCCGGTGTGGATGGCCTGCTTGTGGCTTTCGTTCGCGCCCTGCGTGCCGATCTTCGCGCGTTGGCTCGGCACACGCCCGCTGCTCGCGGTCGCGCTCGGCGCTGCGGGCGGCCCGCTCGCCTACCTGAGCGCGTCGCGCATGGGCGCTGTTCGTCTCGAGGGAGCGAGCGCGTGGGCGGCGGTGGCCGCGGAGTTCGCGGTGATCGCCACCGTCGCCACGCGCTACGCGCACCGCGCGCTGCACGCGCGCCGAACGGCGCCTTAAGAAGGTTCGCCGGCTAGCGCTTCTTCTTGCCCGCCTTCTTGGCCTTCTTGGCCGGAGCGCGCTTCTGGGCCTTCTTGGCCGGCTTCTTCGCCGCGCTCGCGGCCTTCTTCGCGGCCTTCTTCGCGGGCTTGCGCGCCGGCTTCTTCGCCGCCTTGGCCGAGGCCGGCGGCGCCGCGTGCGCCGCGGGGTTCAACCAGCAGTCCCAGGCCATGACGCGCGCCACCCAGTCGCGAGTGCGCTCGCGGTCCGGCCCGAAATCGAAACGCTGGAACACCTTCCAGAAGGGCAGCCCCTGCACCACGGCGTACTGCGGCTGCGACCCGTAGAACAGCGAGGCCGCCAAGGCGATGTCCGCGGCGCTGATTTCACTGCCCGTCAACCAGGGGCCCGCGCGCAGCGCTTCCTCGATTTTGGCGGTGTCCTCGTGCAGCGCCGCGTTGGCGGCCGCCACGGCGGCATCGCTGACTTCCATGCGGCCGAAGGCCATGGCGTACATCGGGCGCAAGCTGCGCTCGAAGCCGTTGCGCGCCAGGGCTTCCCACTCCTCGATCTTCTTCATCCGCGTGTATTCCGAGGCGAAGAAGCGCGGGCCCTGCTTCACGTTGGCGTCGAGCCAGCGCAAAATGGCGTGGGAGTCGAACACGATCTGCCCGTCCGCGATCATCGCGGGCGTCAGCGGCTGGCCGCTGGCCTTGACGACCGCCAGGCGGTCGTTCGGGTCCACCGCGACCTTGCGGAAGGGAACACCTTTCAAGTTGAGGCCGATGCGGGCCTTCATGCAGTTGGGCGAAGCCGCCAGTTCGTAGACAGTGACGTTGGAGGGGATGCTCATGGTTGGACGCGCTCGAGACGCCAAGCGCGGTCGGGCAGCATGGTGTAGCGGAACCTGTCGTGCAAGCGTCCCGGTCGCCGCTGCCAGAACCACGCCTCGAACGGGGTGATGCGCCAGCCGCCCCAGTGCGGCGGACACGGAATCTCGCCTGTGCCGAAGCGCCGCTCCACTTCCTCCTGCCGGCGTTCCAAGGCCGCGCGATCGACGACCGGCCGGCTCTGCGCGCTGGTCCAGGCGCCCACCTGGTGGTCCCGCGGGCGCGTGCTGAAGTAGGCCTCGCTCTCGGCGCGCGTCGTGCGCTGCGCGCGACCGCGAAAACCCGCCTGCCGATCCGTCTCGGGCCAAAAGAAGTTCACCGCGCACCAGGGGTTGTGGTCGAGATGCCCGGATTTGTCGCTTTCGTAGTTGGTGAAGAAGACGAGTCCGCCCTCGTCGAAGGCCTTGAGCAGGACGATGCGCGTGGCCGGCCGGCCCGCGGCGTCCGCCGTGGCGAGGGTCATGGCGGTCGGCTCGGGGTTGCCGGCGTCGGCGGCGGCGCGCAACCAGCGGGCGAGCTGGGCGACGGGCTCGGGCAGGAGATCGCTACGGTGCAGGGCCAGGGCCATGGCGGTGGCGGCAGGATAGCGGCCGTCCGCCGCTAGGCCTCGACGGGCGGCCGCGCGAGCAGATCTGCCAGCGCCGGAGCCAGTTCCGGGTGGCGGAACTGGAAGCCCATGCGTTGCGCCGCAGCGGGCGTCGCGCGCTGGCTCGCCAGCAGCAGGGTGCCGCCGGCGCCGAATGCGGCGCGCAGCGCCCAGGCCGGCACCGGCAGAAAGGCCGGGCGATGCAGCGTCCGCGCCAAGGCGCGGGTGAAGTCTGCGTTGCGCGCGGGCGTGGGAGCCGTGACGTTGACGGCGCCGCGCCAAGCCTCGCCTTCGAGCGCGGCGAGCAGCATGCCGACCGCGTCCTCGGCGTGGATCCACGGCATCCAGGCGCGTCCGTCCCCCAACCGCCCGCCCAGGCCCCGGCGGAAAATGGGAAGCATTTTCCCGAGGGCGCCGCCCTCGGGCGCCAACACGACGCCGAAGCGCATGAGGGCGCAGCGCGCCGCGGGGGCGCCCGCTGCGTATGCGGCGCACGGCTCCTCCCAGGCGCGGCAGACCTCGGCCAGGAAGCCGTCGCCGGGCGCCGAGGCCTCCGTCAGCAACTCATCGCCGCGCTCGCCGTAGAAGCCGACGGCGCTCGCCTGCAGCCAGAGCGCGGGTTGCGCGGCGGCCACGGCGGCGGCGGAGCGGACGCGGCTGTCGCGGATGTCGCGCCGCAGGCGCGCCGTCCAGCGCCGGCCGGCCAGGGCTTCGCCGGCCAGGTTGACGACGGCGGCGGCGCCGGCGACGACGCGCGGCAGGTCTTCCCAGCGCGCCCAGCCCGGGCCGCGCGGGATGCGCGAAATCCGCACCAGCGGACGGCCGCGGCGTTCCAGGGCGGCGCACAGTCGCGTGCCGATCAGGCCGGAGGCGCCGGCGACCACGATCGGCGCGCGGTCGGCGGCGGCCATGCCTAGCGCGCCTTCGCGTCGAGCACCGGGATCGGACGGCCGTCGTCGCCGATCGCGACGTAGGTCACCACCGCTTCGGTGACGGGCACTTCTTCGCCAGGGTTGTCGCGGCGTTCCACCACGACGTCCACCTGCACCGTGACCGAGGTCCGGCCGACGCGGCGGACGCTGGTGTAGAAAGAGACGAGGTCGCCGACGAAGACGGGCGCGTGAAACTTGATGGAATCCATCGCCACGGTCACGTAGCGCCGGGCCGGATTGAGCCGCTTGGCTGGAATCGCGCCCGCCAAGTCGATGTAGGAGAGAATGATGCCGCCGAAAATGCTGCCGGTCGGATTCGTGTCCCGGGGCAGCAGCGTGACGCGAAGACCGAGTTCGCGGGGCGGGGTGGTTTGCGGGGTGCTCACGGGCGGCGCGAGGGCCATCCTAGGTCCGCGCTCCTGCCTATCGTCCATCCAGCCAGCCGTTCAAGCATGCCGTCGTCCAGGCGCGCACTTCGTGCAGGCGGGCGGCGAAGAAATGGTCGGCGCCTTCCGCCACGGTGACCTGCGGCGTGCGCAGGCGCGCGTGCGCCATCTTCGCCGGGTCCACGTACTCGTCGCGCGTGCCATAGAGGAAGGCGCTGCGCCGCGGCCACTCCGCCGAGTCCGGCCACGAGTAGAAACTGGTCGGCCAGGCGACCGCCAGATACCCCGCTGCCGCGGCGCCGAGGCGCAGCGAGAGATCGAGGCCGACGCGCGCGCCGAAGGAGAAGCCCCAGATGAAAGCCGGCAGACCAGGATGCTGCGCCTCCAGCCAGCGGAACGCCGCGGCGGCGTCGTCCACTTCGCCGCGGCCTTCGTCATAGGCGCCGGCGGATTCTCCGGCGCCGCGAAAATCCACGCGCAGCGCGGCGCAGCCGGCGGCGAGCGCGCCGAGCGCGCCGTGGCGCACGACGTTGTTCTGGCGCGTGCCGCCGTGCACGGTGTGCGGGTGCAAGTGCAGGACCAGGCCGCGCGGTTCCCCGGCCGGCCGCTCCCACGTGGCGGCGAGCGCGCCCGCCGGCCCTGCGAGGCGCAAGCGCTCCGGCGGCGGCGTCGGGAGGTCGCGGGGCATGGTGGCTGCATTGTCGCGGCGCGGAGCACCGCTGACAGCCGCCGTCACAGCGGGCCGCTAGCATTCCTGCGACGCCGTGGAACTCTTCGCCACGCTCCTCACCGACCTGCCGCTGGACGAACGGCGCTTTCGTGGCGTGCTGCTGGACGTGGCGCGCTCGCGGCTGGCTGGCGCCACTTCCCCCAAGGGCATGGAGGCGCGGCACTCCTACGGCGATGCGCGCGAGGATTTCGACGTGCGGGACGTGCTCGTGCGGGTGCGGCGCGGCAGCACCGCGCATCCGGCGGCACTCACGGAGCTGCGCAAGACCGGCTTCGTGCCCGCGCATGCGCTCGAGTTCCTGTGCAACCCCCACCCGTCCACCAAAGCCGACGCTTGGGCGCTGCTGCGTCTCTACGCGGACGAGCTGAAGGGTTGGGTGCTGACCGAATACCTGCAACCGGAGGAGATCGTCGAGCGCGCTGGCACGGCGGAAGGCGTGCTGCACGCCGGCCTCGGCTCGCGCAAGAAGAAGGTGTCCCTGATCTCGGCCGGAACGCTTTCCTTGCTGACGCCATGACGGTCGAACGCGTTTTCTTGGGATGGGACGCGCCGGCGCTGCCGCGAGCCGCCGAGAAATTGCACGAGCGCTTCGGCCAAGACTTCGATCGCGTGCTCCTCGCCCTGCCCGGCGGCCGTGCCGGGCGGCGCTTGGAGCAACTGTTGATCGAGCTATGTCCCCCGGCATGGATCCCGCCGCGAATCGACACCATCGGCCCCGTCACCGACGCCCTGGTGCGCTTCACAAAACCGCGCGCAGGCGGCCTGGCGCGCGAACTTGCATGGATGGAAGCGTTGAGGAATACGGAGTCGCACACTGTATTGTCAAAAATTGACAAAGTGGTGTCGCACACCGTATTGGAAGCGCTGGCTGGGCAGGTGCGGGCGCTGCACCAGGAGTTGGCGGCCGAGCGTAAGCGCTTTGAAGATGTGGCGTCTTGTCCGATCCTGCCGGCGAGCGAAAAGGAGCGCTGGCGCGCCCTGTCCGCGGTGCAGAAGGAGTACGCCGCGCTGATCGAGCGCTGCGGCCTCGGCGACCCGCACCTCGAACGCCTGCGTGCGCTGGAGACCAACGCGCCGCTGCGCGCTCCGAGGGCGCTCGTCCTGATCGGCATCACGACTGTGAATGGATTGCAGCGCGAGTTGCTGCGGCGCGCGGCTGCGCAGGGCGTTTCGGTGTTGGCGCTGATCGTGGCGCCGGAGAGCGAGGCCGAGAACTTCGACGACTTCGGCCTCTTGGACTCCGACAAGTGGAAAGATCGCGCGGTGCCGCTGGACGACTCCCGCTGGCGCGTGTCCGATCGGCCGTCGGACCAAGCGGCGGAGGCGGCAGCCTTCGTGGCGGCGGTTTGCGGCGGCCAGCCCGACGGCCGCGCGAGCGTCGCGGCGCTGCAGACCGAGATCACCCCCTTTCTGGCGCGACGGCTGGCGGAACTCGGCTCGGGACTGCGGCCGGCCGTCGGGCGCACCATCGCCGAAACCGCGCCCGGCCGGCTGCTCGAGGCGCTGCGCGCATTCCTCGAAAGCCGCAGTCCGCGCGCGTTCGCCGCCTTGGTGCGGCATCCAGACCTGGCAGCCGCGCTCGGGGTCGAGGGCGAACTCAGCTCCGCCTGTGACGCGTTTCTTGCCGAGCATCTGCCCGCGCGCTTGGGCGCGCATTGGCCGAAGTTCGGCGAGAAGAACGACGAACCCTGGCACGCGGCACGGCTGCGCGCCGCGCTCCACGCCCTCGAAGGTCTCTGCGGCGCGCTGGCAAAGGATGCGCTCTTGCCTATCGCCGTCTGGCCGCAGGAGGCGAGCGCCCTGCTGAAGGCCGTGTTCTCGCACCGCCTTGATCGCGAGAATGCCGCAGCGCTCGAAGGTCTTGCCGCGGCGCTGGATGAAGTGGCCGCGCTGCCGCCGCCGCTGGCCGCGGAGCGCCTCAGCGGCTCCGACTTCCTGCGTCTGGTGATGCACTCCTGCGGCGGCGAAGAGTTGACTCCCGATCCAACCCTTCACGGCCTCGAGCAGATTGGCTGGCTCGAACTTCCGCTCGACGAGGCGCCCGCGCTGTGCGTGACCGGCTTCCAACTCGGCGCGGTGCCGGAAGCAGTGCACGGCCATCCCTTCCTGCCCGAGTCCTTGCGCGTCGCCCTCGGCCTCCCCAACAACGACGACCGCCGCGCGCGCGACGTCTGCGCGCTGCACGTGTTGGCGCATGCCCGCGAGGCTCTCCTCTTCGTCAGCGGCCAGCGCAGCGCCGCCGGCGATCCTTGGCTGCCGAGCCCGCTCGTCTTTCAAGGCGCCGACGCGGCCGCGCGCGTCAAGGCCTTCTTCCGCACACCTGCCGCGCGCGCGACCGCGAGCCCGGACACGGCCCCTCCTTGGGCTCCGCCGTCCCCGCCGGCTGCGGGCGGCGCCGGCGCCTCCGGAAAATTCATCGCCGCGCCGCCGCCTGGCGAACGCCCCTTCTCCGCCTCCGGCCTCAACAGATACCTCCAGTCGCCGCGCCTCTACTGGCTGGAGAGGGTTCTGCGCCTCGAGACCGTGGAGCCGGAGCCGCACGAGATGGACGCGCGGGTCTTCGGCAACTTCACGCACGCGGTGCTGGCTGAGTTTCACAGGGATTCCGACTGCGCGAAGCTGCGCGACGCCGAGGCCATCGCCAGCGCGGTGATCAAGCGCATGCGCAACGCCGCTGATCGGCAGTTCGGCCGTCGTCCGCTGGCGACGGTGCGCCTGCAGCTCGCGCAGCTCGAGGCGCGCATGCGCGCGTGGGCCGTGGCGGAAGCGGCTTCGCGCCACGATGGTTGGCGCACGATCCACGTCGAGTGGCCGGCGCCGGATGGCGGGATGTCGCTGGGGGTGGACGTGGATGGCGTGGAAGTTCGCTTCGCGTTGGCCGGGCGACTGGATCGGGTGGATCGCCGCGAAACGCCGGAGGGCAAAGTGGAGTTGCGCGTGCTCGACTACAAGTCGGGCGAGAAGCCGACCGAAGCGAAGCGGGCATTCATGTCCAAGCAGAAGCCGCCGCGTTGGGTCGATCTGCAATTGCCGCTCTACCGGCGGCTGGCGGCATCCATCGAGCCGGGCGCCGCGATCCACCTGGGTTGGTTCAATCTTCCGCGCGCGGTGAAGCACACGGGAATCGTTCCCGCTCCGTGGAACGAGCCGGAGTTGGCGCTGGCCGACCAGGCGGCCGCCCGGGCGGTGCTGGGCATCCGCGCGGGGAAGTTCGATGATCCCGGCGAGGTGGACAAGCGGAATCTCTCGCCCGCGATGCTGGCGCTGCTGGGCATGGCGCCGCCGGATCCGGAGCTGGCCGCAGAACTCGAGGAAGCGGACGAATGAAGGATCCCCGCATCGTCGTCCGCGCCAACGCCGGCAGCGGCAAAACCTTCATGCTGGCGCATCGCTACCTCGGCCTGCTTTTCGCGGGCGCGCGGCCGGAGGAGATCCTCGCCACCACCTTCACGCGCAAGGCGGCGGGCGAGATTCTCGGGAAGATTCTCACGCGCCTGGCCGACGGCGCCCAGGATGAGCGCGCGCGCCGTGAGATGTTCACCCATCTGTCGCCCGCGCCGAAGCAGGAGCCCAGCGCCGCCGACTGCGCCGCGCTGCTGCAAACGCTCCTCGCGCGCCTGCACTCCTTCCAGGTGCGCACCCTGGATTCGTGGTTCGTGCATCTGGCGCGGCTGCAAGGCGCGGAGCTGGGCTTGCCGCCAGCGTGGTCGGTGCTGGAGCCGGCCGAGGCCGAGGCGCAGGATCAGGAGACGACGGCTGCTTTGATCGAGGATCTGGATGAAGCGCGCGTCCGCGACCTGATGCGCGATCTGCAGCAGCAGGAGTTCGGACGCGGCGTGCACCAAGCCTTGACCAAACTTTCTGAGGACGGGCTCGGCATTCTGCGCGACAGCCGCGCGGAGGCGTGGACTGTGACGGCTGCGGGGCAGCCGCCGGTGGCGTCGGAAGTGCAGGCGCTGGAGCGGTCCCTGGCGAAGTTGGAGGCGCCGGCGACGCGGAACTGGCCCGCAAATCTGAGCCAGCTGCGCCGCGCCGTCGAGCGCCAAGATTGGGAAACTTGGCTGCTATCCGGGCCAATCAAGAATCTCTGGGCTGGGAAACTCGAGTTCGATCGACGGCCGATTCCCGAGGACATGCTGCCCGTCCTCGAGGAAGGCACGCGCATCGCCAAGCCGGCCCTGCTGCAGCAGCGCGCACTGCGTCTCGCGGCGGCGCGCGCTCTGCTGATCGAAGCCGACGTCCGCGTCGAGGAGGCGCGGCGGCGTGCGGGCGCCTTCGCCTTCGACGACTTTCCGCGCTGGCTCCAGGCGGCGGCGCTGAGCGAGGAAGCCGCGGCCTTCCGCCTCGACGGGCGCCTCCGCCACGTGCTGCTCGACGAGTTTCAGGACACGGCGACGCCGCAGTGGCGCGCGCTGCGGCCACTGGTGGACGCGGCGCTGCAGCAGCCGGATGCCTCCCTCTTCTGCGTCGGCGACGGCAAGCAGAGCATCTACGGCTGGCGCGCCGGCGAGCCGCGCCTGCTTGGGGCGGTGGCCGAGTCCTACGGCGCGAGCAGCAAGCCGCTCACGACATCGTTTCGCAGCGCGCAGGCGGTCTTGGACGTGGTGAACGATTTGTTTCGCACGCTGCCCACGCGCGTGGATGGATGGTACGGCGATGCGGCGCTGAAGACTGCGGCGAATGATTTCGCCAAGCACTGGGAGCCGCACCGCGCCGCGATTCCTGAGATGCCGGGGCGCTTCGAGTTGTGGGTGGCGGAAGATCCGAACGAGCGCGCCGTCGCGCAGGCCAGGGCGCTGCTGGAGGAACTGCGCGCGGCCGGGCGGCCGCAGGCGCAGATCGCGATCCTGACGCGCAAGAACACGGACGTGGCGGCGATGATCGAGGCGCTGCGCGCGCGCGGGATCGCGGCCAGCGCGGAGGGTAGCGTGCCGCTGACGGATGCCGCGGCGGTGAACGCCGCGCTGGCCGCGCTGGACCTGGCGGATCACCCGGAGGACACGGCGTCGGCCCGGCTGGTGGCGACGTCGCCGCTGGCGCCGGCGCTGGAGGCGGCGGCCGACCTGCACGAGCGCACGGGCGCGCCGGAGCGGTCGCGTTTCGCCGCGCGCGTGCGGCGCGAGTTGTTGGCGCAGGGAGTCGGCCCATGGCTGGCGCAACTTCTGGCCACGCTGGCCTTCGCCGCGGACGGCGACTGCGCGGGCCGCGACGCGCGGCGTTTCGCGCGACTCGTCGAGGCCGGTCATGCCTGGGACGCGCGCACGCGCGGACGCGCCGGAGCGGCGCTGCGTCCGGCAGCCTTTGCCGCGCACGCGCGCGCGTTGCGATTGGAAGATCCGGCGGCGGCGCAGGTGCGCGTGATGACAGTGCACAAGTCGAAGGGCCTGGAGTTCGACGCGGTGGTGCTGGCCCTAGGCGGCGGGCGGAGAGGCCGCGGCGGCCCCTTCTGGACGGAGCGCGCCGATCCCGCCGAGCCCATGAGCGGCGTGGCCTTCGCCGGCAACGACGCGACACGCGGCGCGGACCCGCGGCTCGACGCGCTGGAGCGCGCGACCGACGCGGCGAAATGGTATGACGAGCTGTGCGTGCTCTATGTCGGCATGACGCGCGCGAAGCAGCGGCTGGAAGTGGTGGTGTCCCCCGCCAGCGACAAGGTGCTTGAGGCGCCGGAGGAGGAGCGCAAGGCGCTCGAGCGCGGCTACGCCTTCTCTCTCGCGGGTCTGCTTCGCGTCGCTTACGAAGTGACGGCGGCCAATACGGTTGCACCCGTGTTCGTGAGCGGCGCCGAGCGCGGCGACTGGGGTCCGCCGCCGCGCGACGCCGAGGATCCGCCCTCGCCGTTCGCGGCCGGACAAGAGTGGCCCACCTCCACGCGCGTGCGCGCGACGGCGCCGCCGCCCGTGCTGCCGCGTTGGACCGCCAGCCACGCCGGCAAGGATCCTGCGATGCGCCTGCGCGTGCTCGCCGCCGAGCCGCGCGAGGACGCGCGTCCGCGCGGAATCGCCATCCACAAGCTCTTCGAGCAGGTGGAGTGGCTCGAGGACTTCAGCGTCCCCGACGCCGATCTCCTCGCCGTTCTGCGCGAGCTCGACACCCCCCCCGCCGAAGCCGAGGCGCGCGGGTGGCTCATGGACTTCCGTGCGATGCTGCAGAAGCCTAACGTGCGCGCGGCCCTTACCCGCCCCGCCGGCGTCCCGCGCGAGCACCTCGCCGTCTGGCGCGAGCGGCGCTTCGCGATCGCGCATCCCGAGCCCGGCCGCAGCGAACCCGCGATCCTGCGCGGCTCCTTCGACCGCGTGGTCCTGGTCGGCCCGCCCGGCGCTCCCGCCTCCGCCACGATCCTGGACTACAAGACCGGCGCGATCGCCGATGCCGCCGCGGAGCGCGCCAAGCGCGATCACTACGCTGGGCAGATGGACATCTATCGTGACGCCCTCGTTCATCTGACCAAGATCAAGGAGCCACTCGTCCGCAGCGAGCTCTGCTTCGTGGATGCGCGCCGAGCGTAGGCCGCTGATCGCCTCCGGCTCACGAAACTGCCGGCCTGCGGCGTTCGGCTGCGCGCCTCGTCCTGCGCGCAGGAAACTCGCCGTTCAGGAGAGCGGCTGGAGCGCCAGCCGGCCGTACGCGAGAAAGGCCATGAGAAGGCCCAGCACCGCGCTCATGACGATGGTGCCGATCTCGCGGTACTGCACGTGCACCCAGATGAAGAGGAGGCTCTCGGCCGCCAGCACCGCGGCGGCCACCCCTATCAGGCCCGGCTTCCAGTGCATGACGGCCGGGAGGATGAGTCCGACCACGCAGAGGAGCTCGAGGACACCGAGCGCCGTCCAGGCGCCCCGCGGCAGCGCGCCGAAAGACGGCACGTCCGCGCTGATCTTCTCGAACATGAAAAGCTTCATGACGCCCGAAGCTCCGTACAGGAGCGCGGCAAGGGCCTGCAACACCCACAACAGCACGTTCATCGTCAGCCTCCTCTCGGCGCGGCCGAAGCTCTCCCAGTCTACAATCCAGAGATGATCCCGACCTCCGCGCCCGAGGGCGGATGCGCCTGCGGCGAGGTGCGCTACCGGCTGACGGCCGCGCCGATGTTCGTGCACTGTTGCCACTGCCTGAATTGCCAGCGGCAGACGGGCAGCGCCTTCGTGATCAACCTTCTGATCGAGGCGGCGCACGTCCAGCTGCTGCATGGAGCTCCGGTCGGCGTGCCGGTGCCCCGCGACAACAATCAGCTGCACCGCATCTTTCGCTGCCCGCAGTGCCAGACCGCGGTATGGAGCGAATACAGCGGCCGCACGGAAGTGCTCTTCGTGCGCGCCGGCACCCTCGACGATCCCGCGCGCGCGGCGCCGGACGTCCACATTTACACCCGTTCCAAGTTGCCCTGGGTCAGCCTGCCGCCTTCGGTACCCGCCTTTGCGGAGTATTACGACGCGGCCAAGCTCTGGCCGGCGGCCAGTCTTGCGCGCCGCAGGGCTCTCTTTGGCTGATTGGCCGGCCTGCTCTGGAAGCAGTGTTCGCCTGGCAATTTTGCTGCCTGCCGGATCCAGTTCGTCAGAAGCTTCTCGTCGAGCTCCTCCCCCTCGTAAAGGTGCAGGTAGCGCACCTTCTTCAGTTTGGACGCGACTGGCGGGGCCGGACGAAGCGCGACGCCGTTGTAGAAGGCCACCTTCACGTACTTGGTGAGGCAATGAACGCCGAGGAACCAGCCGCGGCCGTCGATTCCGTAAAAGGGCGAGTTCCAGCGCACGGCTTTGCGCACCTGCGGCAGGGTGCGCACGATGAGCGCGTCGAGACGGCGGCCGAGTTCGCGCTTCCAGCCCGGCATTGCGGCGATGTAAGCCCGCACGGGCGCATCGCCGTCGCCCTTCGCGATCTGCGGATTGCCGCCGGCGAGGAGACGCGGCTTCGCGCGCACGCCGGCAGGCCGCCGTTTCACTGTCCCTCGGCCAGCGTCGCGGCGGGCAGCTTCAGCAGGCGCTTGCTCTCTCGCACCAGCCACTCGATCTCCGTGAACGGATCGTAGGAAATGTCCTGCCAGCGCACCTTGCCCTGGGCGTCCACCAGGAAGGTGCCGTGCAGCGGCATGTTCTCGAAATCGTCGTAGCAGCGCCACTGCTTGAAGGCGCGCAGTTCGGGATCGGCGGTCAGCGGGAAGGGAAAGCGCTCGGCAGGGTCCATTGCCGCGAGGGAGGCGGCGGCGCTCTCGGCGGTATCGGTGCCGATCGCCACGACGTCGACGCCCGCTGCCGCGAAGGCACCCGCCTGCGGCGCGAGCGCCTTCAACTGCTCGATGCAATGCAGGCAGCCGAAGCCCAGGTAGAACACCACCAGGGTC
>CAZDMB010000001.1:23936-36961 GCA_964506175.1 uncultured Planctomycetales bacterium
AAATATCGAAGCGGGTGAAGCCTTCCTCGCTCTGGGTCGGCTTGCCGGGTTTGATGGGCAGGTCGGAGGCGGGCGCCTGCCACGGCTGCCAAGTCTTCGGCCCCAGCGTCGCGAGATCGGGCCGGGTGCCGAAGTCGGCGGGAAAGTCCGCGAGCGTCACGGCGCGCGGCGCCGGCAGGCCCAGCCGCTGCGCCAGCGGGCCGCTGGCGGCGTGCATCTTGGCGAGTTCGGCTTCGCGCTGCGCCAACGCCTCGGCCTGCGCCGGATCGGCGGCGGCGCGGTAAGCGAGCACCAGGCGCGCCAGGGTTTCGAACTGGTTCGGCCCTGCGCGCACCATCGGCTCGAGCAATTCCACCGCCGCCTGCGGTTGTCCCGCGCGTAGTTTCGCGTCGGCCAGCAAGACCGGCGGGAAATGCTCGAGCTTCTCGAAGATCGCCACTGCCGCGGCGGTGTCGCCGGCGGCGAGCAGGCGCTCGGCATCCAGTTCGCGTTGGAGGTCGATCACGGCGCGCACGCCGTCCGTCGCCTGGCGCTGCGCGCTCGCCAGCGCCGCGTCCTGCTGCGCCCGCTCCGCGCCCTGGGCGAGCGCCGCGTCCTCGGCCTGATCCACGGCCCGCGCCCGCTCAGCCCGCGCGCGCGGCAGCAGGGCCGCAGCCTCCGCGACGATTTGCTCCGCCTCGGCGGTCCGCCCCAGCCGGAACAGCGCGCGCCCGAGGGTCGCCAAACGCGTCACCTCGCCGCGCACGTCTTCGCCGGCTTCCAGGTAGCCGTCGCGCCGCAGTTCCAGCGCGGTCTCCCACAACTCGTGGCTCTCCACCAGCGCCGCCAGCCGCGCCCGCGCCTCGGTCGCGATGTCACCGGGCGCGCCGAAGCGGTTGTACTTCGGGTGCCGCGGCAGCTCCACCAGGTTCTTCGCGATCTCCAGCGCCTCCGCGACGCGCCCCTGGTGCGAAAGGCTCTCGCTCATCCAGTCCTGGTTGTGGCCGTAATTGTGAATCAAAAACGGCATCACGCGGTCGCGCTGCATGTGGGCGTGATCCACGCGGCTGCTGGCCTCCTGCTGCCAGGCGGCCTGGTCGTGACGGTCGAGGTGCGCGTAGATGTGCCCCGCCATGTGCCACTGGTGCGCGATGCCCGGCGCGCTCGCGCCCAGCGCGGCGGCGGAAGCCAGCGCGCGCTCGGGCGCTTCGCCGTCCCACAGGTGGACGCGGTAGTGATGCGCGGGATGATGCGGCGCCAGTGCGAACACCTGGTCCAGCAAAGCGTCCACCGCCACGTGTGAAACGATGGGCACGCCGGCGCCCCAATCGGAGGCGTGCCAGATGTGCACCGCCAGCAGCGCCTTGGCTTCGACGTCGGCCGGAAACTCGTGCACCACGGTGCCGACCTCCTTCACCAGCAGGCGGTCGCGCCGCTCCTTCTCCGCCTTGTCCGGCGGCGAGGCGGCGGCGCGCACCAGCGCCTCGGTCGCGGCCTTGACGCGCGGCGCGTCGCCCGACTGGAGCTCGGCGCGCGCGGCGCCGTCCACCTGGTAGTAGTCCGCCCAGGCGTCGATCCACAGCTGCTCGTAACGCGGCAGGTCGTGCGCGTGCGCGACGGCCTGGGCGATGAAGCCGGCGCCGCGGCGCGCGTTTTCGGCATTGGCCAGAGCCATGCCCCAATAGGCCATCGCGCAGTCGGGTTGCAACTTGGCCACTTGGCGGAAGCTGCGCTCGGACTCGAAGTACCAGAAACCGTGGAGCTGCGTGAGACCCTGGTCGAAAAAGGCCTGCGCCGCGGCGGACAGGCCTGCGATCGGCATGTGCACCTCCCGCGACATTCCCTCCATCAGGTAGGCCGCCTGTCGCGGTCCGTCGTCGAAGGCCTCGCCGTGCCGCGAGTGGCCGAAGGAATCAGGCTCCTGCGCGGCCAGCGCGAGGGCGCCGGCGCACAAGGTGCGGGTGAGGCAGAGAGCGAGCGACAGCATGACAGGGGTGATCCAGTCTGCGCCGCCTCGCCAGATCCCGCAAGGGCGCCGCAACCGGCATAGGCGCGCTAGGGGGCGCCGCGTCCGCCCAAACCGCGCAGGATCAGAGCCGCCGCGCACAGCATGGCCAAGCCGACGCTGACGAAGCCGGCGAGCACGAGGGCTTCCTGCCAGGAGGCCGCGCGCTCGCCGGCCGCGAGCAACTTCTCGGCCGTTACGGGGGAGAGGCCGACCGTGCCCCATGCCGCGGAGAGGGTCGTGAAGGCCCAGTTGGCGTAGGTCCCGTAGAGCAGCAGCCTGAACGCCGCCGCTTCCGCGCGCGCACCGAGGCGCACTTGCGGCCACACCGCGCCCAACACGAGCAACAGAATGCCGTTCATCACGCCCTCGAGGTGCGCCGCCAGCCCCATGCGCACGTTGGCGAACCGCGCTTCCACCAGCCCGGTCAGCATTCCGAGCAACAACAAGAGCATTCCATGCCAAAGAAGGCGGCGGGGGCGACCGGAACTCACGCAGGCGATCCTAGGCGTTGCGGCAAACCGCAGTCACTCCCCCGCCAACGCCGCGATCGTCGGCCACAACGGCGCTTCGAGTGTGACCTCGAATCCGGTGAACGGATGCTCGAAACTGAGCCGCCACGAGTGGAGCGCGTGGTGCTCCAGGCCCAGGCGCGCCAGATCCGCCGGCTCGAGGCGTCCTTCGACGCTGCGCGCGAAGACCTCGTCGCCGCCGAGGTAAAGCTTGTCGCCGACGATCGGATGGCCGAGATGCGCCAGGTGCACGCGCAGCTGATGCTGCCGGCCCGTCTCCGGATACAACTCCACCAGCGTCCGGGCCGCCAAGCGCCGGCGCACGCGCCAACGCGTCACCGCCGGCTGGCCTTCGCCGTCTTCCCGAATGCCCATCTTCAGGCGCACCGTGCTGACCGCGGCCGGGCCGATGGGCGCGCGCACCACGCCCTCGTCCTCCGCCATGACGCCCTCCACCAGCGCCAGATACGCCTTCTTCACCGCGCGGTCCTCGAAGGCGCGCCCCAGCCGCGTGCGGCTCAGCTGGTCCTTCGCCGCCAGGATCAGCCCCGAGGTCTCCCGGTCGAGACGATGGCAGAGGGTCGGAACATCGCGGGTGGTGCCATGGAGCGCCCGGTGCCGCTCGTGGATGAGGTGGATCAGGCTGCCCGTGAGGTGCCCCTTCGACGGATGCACTGCGATGCCCGGCGGTTTGTTGAACGCCACGACGTGCGCGTCCTCGAAGACCAGTTCCAGTTCATGCGCGCCGGCGAGCCCGCTCGCTGCGGGCGGGCGCGTCGCCTCCACGCCGCCGGGGGCGTCGAGGCGCACCACCACTTCCTGGCCGCGGCGCAACTTCACCCCCGGGCGCAGGGCGCCAACCTCTGCCTGCTGCGGATCCTTGAAGGGAAGCACCTGCACCGCGCCTTCCAGGATCGCCCGCTGCAGCAAGGTGCGCGAGCGCCAATCCATGCGCGCAGCCAAGAAGGCGTCCAGGCGCTGGCCGGCTTCCGGCTCGCCCACCTCCCAGCGCCACTCCTGGTACGGCAGGGAGAGGTCGCGCTGGCCGCGGCGGCGCTTTTTCGCAGGACGGCGGGGCATGGGCGCGGGCGGGGTGAATGCGAAACGCCCCGGCCACGGGCCGAGGCGTCCTGCGGACGAGGCGGAACGGCCGCGGGCCGCGACGCGCCTAGAAACGCTGGATGCGCCGCATCCGCTCGGCGCGCTTGATGACGCGCGCGCGCTCCTTGCCCAGCCGGCGCTTCTCCTCGGCGGGCTTCTCGTAGTGCGCGTTCTCCTTCATCATCGCGAAGAGGCCGGATTGGTTGCACTGGCGCTTGAAGCGGCGCAGCGCGGCCTCGACGGATTCATTCTGGCGGATCTGGACCTTGATCATGCAGGCGTGGAATGTCCCTTCTGGCGGATGAGTCCCGCGAAAGGGGCGTCTAGTCTACCGGCATCCCGATGACCCGGCAAGGCACCCCGCCCCCCGGCCCGGCCGCGCCGGAGGGTCACGAATTCCTCGAGGGACAGGTTTCCGGGGTGGTCTTCGAAAACCCTGAAACCGGCTTTGCCGTGGTTCGTCTGCTCACCACGGAGGGCGCGGCGACTGCCGCCGGCGAACTCTCACCCATCCATGAGGGGGAGCATTTGAGGTTGCATGGATGGTGGGAGAAGCATCCGCGGTTCGGGCCGCAGTTCCGTGCCGCGTGGTCGGAGCACGCCGCGCCTTCCACCCTCTCAGGCCTGGAAAAATACCTCGGAAGCGGCGCCTTTCCGGGAATCGGCCCGGACGTGGCGGGGCGCCTGGTGGCCCACTTCGGGGAGAACACCCTGCCGGCCCTCGAAGCCGGGGCAGAAATGCTGCGCCAGGTGGAGGGCATCGGGCCGAAGCGCGCGGCCGTGCTGGCGGAGGTCTTCCAGGAGGGCGCGGCCCGCCACCGCGTCATGGCCGAACTGCGCGGCTTCGGCCTGGGCGGGCCGCAGGCGCGCAACGTGTACGAGCACTGGGGCCCCGGCGCCATCGAGCGCGTGCGGCGGGATCCGTACTCGCTGATCGGGGAAGTGCGCGGCATCGGCTTCGAGACGGCGGAGAAAATCGCCCGCGCCGTGGGCGTGCCGGAGGGCTCGGTCGTGCGCGCGCGCGGCGTCGCGCTGCACCTGCTGCGCGAGGCGGCGCGGGAGGGCCACGCCTGCCTGCCCGAGAGCCTCGTGGTCGAGCGTCTCGTCGCCCTGGGCGTGGATGACCCGGTCGTGGTCGAAGCGCTCGCCGGCCTCGCCGCCGAGGCTCGTCTCGTGCGCGACGCGCTCGGCGGCAAAGTGGAGCCGGCGCTCTACCTGCCCGATCTGCACGCGGCCGAGGCCGGCGTCGCGGCGCACTTGCAACGCCTGATGAGCGCTCCGCCCGCGCCGCTCGCCACGCCGGAGATCGTGCTCGGGGCGCTCGGGCGCACGCGCTTCCCGCCGGACCCGAGCCAACGCAGCGCCCTCGAGATGGCGCTCACGCAGCCGGTCGCGGTGATGACCGGCGGCCCCGGCACGGGGAAAACCACCACCCTGCGCCTCTACCTCGAGATTCTGGAAGCGGCCGGGATCGGCCCGGTGCGTCTTGCATCGCCCACCGGGCGCGCGGCCAAGCGCCTGCAGGAGGCCACCGGCCGCGAGGCCAGCACGCTCCATCGCCTGCTCGGTTGGGATCCCGCCGGCCAAGGTTTTCGCCACGACGAAGACGCCCCGCTCGAGGCGCGCGTCCTCGTGGTGGACGAGGTCAGCATGCTGGATCTGCCGCTCGCGCTCGCGGTGCTGCGCGCGCTCAGCGACGGCGCGCGCCTGCTGCTCGTGGGCGACGCCGATCAACTGCCCTCCGTCGGCGCCGGCAGCGTGCTGGCCGACCTGATCGGCAGCGGCGCGCTGCCGGCGGCGCGGCTGGCGCGCGTGCACCGGCAGGGCGAGGACTCGGGCATCGTCGAGGCCGCGCACGCCATCCTCGCCGGCGAAATGCCGCAAAGCGGCGAGAGTTCAGGAGACTTCTTCGTCGTGCTCAAGGAAGAGGCGGAGGAAGCCGCCGCGCTCGTCGAACGCCTGCTCGCCGAGCGCATCCCGCAGCGCTACGGCATGGACGCGTCGCGCGACGTTCTCGTGCTCGCGCCGATGTACCGCGGACCGCTCGGCGTGAATGAATTGAACCGTCGCCTGGCCGCCGCGCTCAACCCCGACGCTCCTGCCGGTCCGGCCTGGGCCGGCGGGCTGCGCGCCGGCGACCGCGTGATGGCGGTGCGCAACGACTATGACCGTGAAATCTTCAACGGCGACGCCGGACGCGTCGTCGAGGCGCGCGATGACGGCCTGACCGTGGAAATCCAGGGCCGCCTGCTCGAATACGGGCCCGAGGACATGGCCGACCTCGTGCCGTCCTGGTGCGTCACGGTGCACCGTGCGCAGGGCTCCGAGGCGCGCGCGGTGGTGGTCGTCCTCGGCGGCTCCCACTGGCTGATGCTGCGCCGCAATCTGCTCTATACCGCGGTCACGCGCGGACGCGAGCTCGTGGTGCTGGTTTGCAGCCGCGGGGCCCTGCGGCGTGCCGTCGCCAACGACGAGGAAAACAGGCGCCACGGTCTCTTGCGCGCGCGGCTACGGCTGTGGCACGATGGCGCGGAGGAATTTCAAGCACCATGAGCAACGGCGGCGGACTCTCTCAGAAGCAGGTCAAGTGGATCGTCGTGGGCTTGCTGGTCACCCTGGTGGCGATCGTCGCCTTTCAGAACTGGGAACAGATCAGCGTCAAGGTGCTGTTCTTCGACGTGCGCGTGGCGAAATTCCTGCTGATCGTCAGCGTGTTCTTCGTCGGCCTGCTGGTCGGCTGGCTGCTGCGCAAGCGGCGCAAGGGCTAGGCGGCTTCGAACTCGATCGCGCCGGCCGGCAGCAGGTACAGGATGAGCATCGTCCCGCCGGCAACGGTGGGCACATGGGCGCTCCCCGGCGGATACACCGTCCATCCCGGCGGATTGCCGTCGAAGGTGGGAGCGCCATCGATGGCGAAGCAGAGGTCCACTTCGCCCTGCGGGTGACGGTGCCGCGGACCGGGCGCGCTCATCAGCACGGCGTCGGCGGAGAAACCGCGGGCCGCGGGGCTCGCCTTGAAGACGCGTGACCACTGCACGGGCGCCGCACCGCGCTGGCACAGGGTGCCGGCGGCCACGCCGGCGGTCATTGCGGCGCGCACCGCGCCGAGCAGCGGGCCGTCCAGCGGAAAGGCGCGCTCCAACGCGGCGCGCGCGGCGGCTGGCTGCCGCAGATCGAGACCGGCGCAGAAATCGAGGAGCGGCGCCAGGCCGTCCGGATCGAGGGCGAGAAGCGAGGGTTGCATGCGGTGCCTAGGCGTAGCCCAGTTGATGAAGTTGATCCTCCTGCTTGGAGTTCAACTGGCGCACCGGCAGGAGCGGAAAGCGGTCGTCCCGCATGCGCGCGCGCAGGCTCTCCAGCAGCGTCTCGAGGGCGCGCTTGGCCGCGTCGGGCAGAATGGCGCCGTCGCGCAGCAAGTTGTCGCGCTCGCCCGGGTCCGCCTGAAGGTCGAAGAGTTGCAGCGGCCGCAACTCGTAGGCGCCGGGCTGGAAGGCGTCCTGCGGATTCTTGTCCTCGCCGTAGGAAATCCACGCGATCAGCTTGTAGCGCTCGTCGCGCATGGTGGCGCGGTACACCATCATGGAGAGCGGCGGGCGCGGCGGTTCATCGTCGGTGGTGAGCACGTTGCGACCGCAGACGGAGGCGTCGGCCATGCCGAGCAACTCCAGCAGCGTGCGCGTGCCGTCCACCAGCTCCGGAGTCTGGCGCAGACGGCGGCCCGCGGGCACGCCGGGACCGGCCAGGATGAACGGCACACGCAGTTCCTCCTCGTGCAAGGTCCAGCGATGTTCGGCGTTGCGATGCTCGCCGAAGGCCTCGCCGTGGTCGCCGACGAACAGAATGAGCGTGGGCCGGCCGCTCGCTTCCACCGCCTGCAGCAGGCGGCCGATCATGGCGTCGGCATAGGCCACCTCCTCGCGGTAGCGATCGTGCAGGTTTGCCGCCTCGGCGCCGACCTCGCGCGGGACGCCGCGAAAGCCGGGTGCGCGCTCCGCCTGGAAAGCGTCGTACATCGCCACGCGCATGTCGAACTCGCCGGCGAGGCCGTCCGGATAGCCCGGCGGCGCGGCGCCGGCGATGCTGCCGCCGAAGGGCGGCGGCGCGTTGTAGGGCGCGTGGGGGTCGAAGAAGTTGACGAACAGGAAGCCGGGTTGCGGCTGGGCGTGCAACTGCGCCAGTGCCTGCAACGCGAGGTCGGCGGTGCGCTCGCCCTCCTTCCAATGCGTGCGCATCAGGTCGTGAACGTTGGGGTTGAGCAGATGCAGCAGCGGCCAGGACACGCCCCGCTCCGGCAGCAACCATCCCAGCAGAGTGCGCCGCCCCGACCACTTGACGAAGGCCTTGAAGTACTCGACGCGCTGCATGCCGTGCCACCACTCGAAGCCGGCGCGAAAGCTCTGTTCCTTCGCTTCCTCCGGCCTGTCGTCCACCGAGGGCGCCGAGGTCAGCAGGATGTTGGCCGCCACGCCGGCCGTGCGCCAGCCCGCGGCGTGCAGGCGCTCCGCCACCGTCTGCACGCGCCACTCGCTGCGGAGGCCCTGCGCCGTCGGCCAGCGCGACTCGTTGCTGCGCATGCCGAGCTTCTCGATGTCCAGACCGGTGAACATCACCATGTGGCTGGGCAAGGTCTGATTGCAGGGCGCGAGCGCGAATGGCGCAGAGGTGCCGCGCGCGAGCAGCGCGCTGAGGTTGGGCGTCGGCGTGGCCGCGTCCTCCAGCGCGTCGGCGCGCAAGGTGTCGCACACCAGGTAGAGCACGTCGGGCCGCTCCGCCGAGACTTGCGGCGCGCCCGCTGCGCCCGGGCCGAGCGGCTCCGGCTGATCGGTGAAGCCGAGCGGCCGCGTCTCAGCCGGATAGAGCAGGAAGAGCGCCGCCGGCGCGAGATGCAGCAGCGCGCCCGCGGCGCTCGTGCCGGGCAGAACGCGGGGCAGGCCGTCGCGCAGCGCCAGGCGGAGCAGCAACACCGCGGGCAGCACGGCGAACCAGGACCACGGCGCGAGGGCCAGCGCCGCCGCGGCCCAGAAGGCGGCGCTCACCGGATCCGCCAGCGGCCGGCGCAGCACGCGCGGCCAGAGGGCCGTCAGCGCGGCGCCGGCCCAGCCGCACAGCAGCGCGTTGAGCGCCGCGACGAAGAAGCGCTCGCGGCGCATCGGCTCCGGGATGTCCCAGCCGACGCCGGAGACCACCAGCAACACCCCCAGCAAAGCGCCGGCGGTGACGCCGGCCGCGGCGGCGCGCAGGAATCGCATGCCCTGATGTTAGGCGGGCGCAGCCCGCGGTTCCCGGCTACGGCTTGCGGTTCTTGTACGCCTCGGCGCGCAACTTCTCGATGTCCGCGACGCTGCGCGGAATCATCGAGGAGAGCAGGTCGTAGCCGCTGTCGGTGATCGCCACCACGTCCTCGATGCGCACGCCGAAGCCCTCGTCGGGCAGGTAGATGCCGGGCTCGACGGTGAACACCATGCCGGGCGCGAGTTTCACCTGGTACACGCCGACGTCGTGCGTCGCCATGCCGAGCCAGTGGCTGACGCCGTGCCACATCTCGCCGAAGCCGCGCTCGCGGATGACCTGCGCCGCGGCGGCACTGACTTGTCCGAGCGTGGCGCCGGGCTTGCACACCTTGAAGGCGGCTTCTTGCGCGTCGTACACGGCCTGGTAGACCTCGCGGTGGCGATCGCTGAATTTCATGCCGAGCGGCCACGAGCGCGTGATGTCGGCCACGTAGTAGCGGTACTCCGCCGCGTAATCGAGCAGCACGAGGTCCGCGGCCTCGGTGCGGCGATTGTTGATCGGGTAGTGCAGCGTGCAGGCGTTGCCGGCGCTGCCGACGATCGCCATGTAGGCCGCGCCCATGCCGCCGGCCTCGAGGATGTCGCCGGTCATGCGCGCCGCGATCTGCCACTCGTAGTCGCCGGGCAAGGTTTCGCGCATGGCGTTGGCGTGGGCGATGCCGCTGACGCGGCAGGCGTTGCGCATGGCCTCGATCTCTTGCTTGGACTTGACAAGACGCAGCGTGTCGATCAACTGCGTGATGTCCTTGGCCTTCACCCCGGGGTAGTGCTCCTCCAACTTGGCGGCGAACTGCTCGCCGCGGTCGCGCCGGCCGTCGAACGGGTCATTGGCCAGCGCCGCCGCCCACCCCTGCAGGTTGTCGCGGCTCATCTGCCAGTTCTCCGCCGGCTGCTTCTCGACGTAGAAGACCTTGTGATCCGCCGCCAACATGGTCAGCAGAGCCTCGAAGTTGCCCATCGGCGCGCCGTCCTTGTCGAGTTTGGCGCAGACCTTGATGCCCGTGATCTTCTCCGCTTCCATCGGATCGATCAGGTCGCCCTGCCAGCGCTCGGACATCGGGTCCACGCGCGGCACGAGGAAATACTCCTCGCCGGTCTGGGGCACCATGACGAGCACGGCGTTCGGCGTGCTGACGCCGGTGAAGTACCAGAAGTTGTTGTCCTGGCGGAATTCGCGGTAGTCGTTCAGCGGGCCCTGGCCGCGCAGCACGATGACCCCGTCCTTGTCCTCGGCCTTGTCGAGGAAGGCGTCGCGCAGCGCGGCGCGGCGCCCGGCGTGCCACTGCATGTCGAACAGGCCCTGGCCGCGGCCGTCCTCGGGGAACTGTTGCGCCGCGAACAGCGACAGCAGGGAAGTCGTGAGCAGGGAGACGAGCATGAGCGAAGATTCTACGGGCCGGAAGCGCGGCGGTCGGGCAAAATGGACGCCTTGGAGCCGCTCTACCTCGACCATGCGGCGACCAGCCCGCCGCTGCCGGAGGCGCTGGCCGCGGGGCATGCGGCGGCGGCAAAACTATGGGCCAATCCCGCCTCCCTGCACGCCGCCGGCGCTGCGGCGGCGCAGGCCCTGGAGCGGGCGCGGCGGGAAATCCTCGCCGCATGGGGCGCCGAAGGGGCGCGGCTCGTCTTCACCGCCACCGGCACCGAGTCGAACCATCTCGGCGTTCTGGGCCTCGCGCGCGCCGCGCGCCGCCGCGCCGGGCGGGCGGGCGGCCGGGCCCGCGTGCTGGTGGGCGCGGCGGAGCATGCCTGCGTGCGCGCGGCGGCCGAGGCGCTCGCCCGCGAAGGCTTCCAGGTGGAGACGGTGCCCGTGGACGGGGCCGGAATCGTGCGCGCGCCGGCGCTCGCGTCCATGTTGGGGCCCGACGTCGCGCTGGTCGCGGTGCAGGCGGCCAACAACGAACTGGGCGGGCTCAATCCGGTGGCGGCGCTCGCCGCGCTGACGCGCCAGGCGGCGCCGCACGCCGCCTTCCACTGCGACGCGGTGCAGTGGGCGGGCAAGCGCCCGGAGGCCATCCTCAGCCTCGGCGCCGACGCCATCGCGGTCGCGGCGCACAAGCTCGGCGGTCTGCACGGCTGCGCGGCGCTCCTCCTGCGCGAGGGCGCGCGCCTGCCCCAGCCCATCTTCGGCGGCGCGCAGGAGTCCGGCCTGCGCGGAGGCACCGAAGACGTGCCCGGCGCCGTCGCCTTTGCCGCGGCCGCGACCGCGCGGACCGCCGCGCTGCGGCTGGCGCCGCGTCGGCTGCTCGACTTGCGCCGCGAGTTGCTGCAGCACCTGCGTCGCGCCGCGCCGGACCTGCTGCTGCTCGGCCCGGAGCGCGAGGAGGAGTGCCTCGGCGCCATCGTCGCGGTCGCGCTGCCCGGCGCGCGCGCGCGCACGCTGCTCTCCGCCCTGGATGCGCGCGGCGTCCAGGTCGGCAGCGGTTCGGCCTGCCACGGCGGCGGCGTCGCCGTCTCGCTGGCGCTGGAGGCGATCGGACTCGCGCCCGCTCTGCGCGGATCCGTGCTGCGCTTCTCCTTGGGCGGCGCCGAGAGCCCCGCGCAATTGGCGCGCGCCGCCGACGCCCTCGCGGCGGCGCGCGCCGCGCTGGCCGCCTCGCCCGCGAGCCGCGTGTCCTAATGCGCGGCCTTGCGGCGCACGCCCACGAACCAGAGGCCGGCGGCCATCAGCAAGAAGGGCGTCATCGGCCACCAAGACTCGTTGTGCAGCAGCGGGCCGCCGAGATCGGGATAGGTGACGGCGATCACGGCGGCGAGGATGCCGCCGATGGCGCCGCCGGCGATCAGGCCGGAGGCCATGAGAGTGCCCGGGGCGAATTCCGCTTCGGCGGCCGCGCCCGGACCGCGCTTGCGATCCACCAGAGCGCGCACCACGCCGCCGACGAAGATCGCCGCGGAGGTGTTGATGGGCAGGTAGAGGCCGACCGCGAACGGCAGGCTGGAAATCCCGAGCAGCTCGATGAGGCAAGCGAGGAGCGCGCCGATCAGGACGAGCGCCACCGGCAGCACGCCGCCGAGGGTGCCGTCGATGATCAGACGGAAGAGTTGCGCCTTCGGGGCGTCGAACTTGGCGCGACTCTCCATGCGCCAGACGGGCGCGCCGTCGGCGCCGACGAGGAAGCGGCCCTCAGGCGATTCGACCAGGCGATATTCCTTGCGGTCCGGCCCCAGCTCCACGGCGGCATCCGGCGGCACCTGCAGCCTTTCGCCGTTCGCCGCCGCGGCCACCGCCACGTAGGGATACGTGCCGCACACGCCCGGATCCACGAGGACCATCGGGTGGCGGCTCTCGTCCACCAGGTACTTGCCGCGCTGCAGGTCGCCCTGGTTCTCGCGCAGGTAGACGACGTCGTAGGCGCGGCCGTCGGGGCCGTCCATGCGCTGGCCGGTGGCCGCGGCCGTGACCGGCGCGCCGCTCACCGGGCGATAGGTGGACGCCGTTTCGTTGAGAAGTTGCAGCGTCCAGCCGATCACCAGCGCGCTGCTCAAGACGCCGCACAGGATGGCGATCTGTTGCGCGCGCGGCGTGCCGCCGACGAGGAAGCCGGTCTTCAGGTCCTGCGCGATCGTGCCGCCGTTGCTGGCGGCGACGCACACCAGCGCGGCGGTCGTCAGCGCCAGCGCCTTGTAGTCCGTGCCAGTCCAGCCGATCGCGACGAACAGGCCGCAAGTGATCAGCAGGGTGGCCACCGTCATGCCGGAAATCGGATTGGAGGACGAGCCGATCTCGCCGGTGATGCGGCTGCTCACGGTGACGAAGAAGAAGCCGAAGAGCACGATCAGCACCGCGGAGAGCGCGTTGATGCCGAGAATGGGCGCGAGCGCGATCGCCACGGCGATCGCGAACGAGCCGCCGAGCACCACCGACAGCGGCAGATCGCGTTCGGTGCGCGGCACGGCGGCGCTGCCGGCGGCGCCCTTGCCGAGGCTGCCGAGGCCGCGCTTGAAGGCGCCGCCGATCGAGGGCAGCGCGCGCGCCAAGGCGATGAAGCCGCCGGCGGCGACCGCGCCGGCGCCGATGTACAGGATGAAGTTGTTGCGGATCTCGCCCGGGCTCATGGTGGCGATCGTCTTCGCCGCCGGGTACATCGGCTCGGTCATCGCGTCGCCAAAGTGGTGAATCAATGGGACCAGCAC
>CAZDMB010000001.1:36971-46900 GCA_964506175.1 uncultured Planctomycetales bacterium
AGGCGAGGCAGCCTCCGGCCATCATGTTGGAGGCCGTGCGCAGGCCGATGATGTAGCCCACGCCGAGCATCGGCGGCGACACTTCGAAGCCGAGGGTGGCGCCCTTCAGCCTGCCCCAGAAGGTGAGCGCGAAGTTGGCGCCGTCCGACCACCACTTGAGCACCAGGTTGAGGACGGCGTAGCCGAAGCCGACGAAGAAGCCGAGGAACACCGTCGCGGCGCTGGTGCCGCCGCGCTCGCCGACGATCAGCACGTCGGCGCAGGCCGTGCCCTCGGGAAAGGTGAGCCGGCCGTGCTCCTTGACCACGAGTCCGTGGCGCAGCGGAATCATCATGAGCACGCCGATCAGGCCGCCGAGCACGGCCACCAGCAGGATGCGGCCGAGCTCCAGGTCGAAGCCCATGAGCAGCAAGGACGGCAGGGTGAAGGCCACCCCGGCGGCGATGGATTCGCCGGCCGAACCCGTCGTCTGCACGATGTTGTTCTCGAGGATCGTGCCGGCGCGCAGCCCGAAAGCCTTCGTCATCCACTTGAACAGGGTGATGGACAGCACCGCCACCGGGATCGAGGCCGAAACCGTCAGACCGACCTTGAGGCCGAGGTAGACGGAGGATGCGGCGAAGATCACCCCGAGAATCGAGCCGATCACGACGCCGCGCAGCGTCAATTCGCTGAGGGTCGCGGCTGCGGGAACGAAGGGGCGGTGCTCGCCGGCGGGCGTGGGAGTCGCGCTCATGCGGATCCGCCCAGGGTAGCGGACCCGCGGCGCGCGCCGTCAAGCATCAGCACTGCGAATAGCCGCAGGCCGGACAGTTGCAGCAGCCCTCTTCGAAGACGAGGGCGCCCTCCGGGCAGGCCGGGCAGCGGATCTTGTAGTCCGGCGCGGCGCGGGGCTCGGCGCCGGCGCTGACCTCGGACAGATCGGCCTCGCCGAGCAGGATGGCGCGCACGCCCCAGCGCTCCTTCGCGGCGCGCCAACGATGGAGCGCGCGCGCCAGGCCGTCGGCCAGCGACAGGATGCGGCCGTCGCGCGTCGGCACCGTCAGCGAGGAGCCGATGCCGTCGAGCTGCTTGACGACGTCCTCGAGGGAGCCGCCGACGCGCAGATAGAGCGAAACCATGCGACAGATGGCTTCGAGGTCCGAGTTGGCCAGGTCGCCGCCCTTGCCGAGCTGGGCGAAGACCTCCATCTCCGCGCCGCTCTTGGGCGCGACGCTGATCTTGACGTGCATGTTGCCGAACGGCGTGGCTTGGCGCACGCGCACGCACGGCATGATCTCCGGCAGCGGCGCGGGCGCGCGCGGCGCGAGCGGCGCGGCCGCGGCGGACTTGCCCAGGGCCATCGGCTGCAGCGCGCGGCAGCCGTCGCGGTACACCGTCACACCCTTGCAGCCCTCCTTCCAGGCCAGCAGGTAGGCGGCGCGGACGTCCTCTTCGCGCGCCGCGTGCGGCAGGTTGATGGTCTTCGACACCGCATTGTCGATCGCCGTCTGCCACGCCGCCTGCATGCGCACGTGCTGTTCGGGCGTCACGTCGTGCGCGGTGACGAAGACCTCCTCGATCGCGGCGGGCAGTCCGGCGCCGTGGATGGTGCCGCGCTCGAGCGCGTGCTCCACCGCGGCGGCGACGCGCTCGGGCGGCAACCCGGCGCGCTCGAGCGCCGCGCGGACGTCGGCGTTGACCTCGGTCATCTGCACCGGCACGCCTTCGGCGTCCTTCATCACTTGACGGCGGACGGCCAGCGAGAAGAGCGGTTCGATGCCGCCGGAGCAGCCGGCGATGATCGAGATCGTGCCGGTCGGAGCCACCGTGGTGAGATGGGAATTGCGGCGCGGGGCGCGGCCCGCGCGCTGCGGCCGCGAACCCTCCCAGGCGCCGAAGGGCGCCCGGCCGGCGGCGGCGACCAGCTCTTCGCTGGCTCGCTCCGCGGCGGCGGACAGCCGCCGCGCCAGGCCGCGCGCGATCGCGCAAGATTCCGGCGAGCCGTAGCGCACGCCCAGGCGGAAGAGCAGATCGGCGAAGCCCATCACGCCGAGGCCGATGCGCCGTTCCTGCTCCGCGCGTTCGCGAATCGCCGGCACCGGGAAGCGGTTGATGGCGACGACGTCGTCGAGGAAACGCACGGCGTCCGCGACCGCGCCGTCGAACGCGGCGCCGTCGAAGCGCTCTTCCCATGGCGCGCCGGCCGGCGCGCCTTCGCGGAAGAACAGGGAGAGATTGATCGATCCGAGGTTGCAGGATCCGTAGGGCAGCAGGTACTGCTCGCCGCAGGGGTTGGTGGCCTCGTAGTCGCCGAGGTTCGGCACCTGGTTGTCGGCGTTGGCGCGATCCAGGAACAGCAGGCCGGGCTCGCCGTTCTGCCACGCCAGGCGCACGATGAGGTCGAACAACTCGCCGTGCGTCCAGTAATCCTCGCCGGGCTTGCCGGCGCCGGCGGCGTAGGCGTCGTAGTCGGCCATGGAAACGCGGCGCCCCGCGCACTTGCGCAGCCACGCCTTGCGCCCGTCGCGCGGATTCGTCACGGTCAGCCAGGCGGCCGGCTCGGCGGCGACGCGCTGCATCCATTCTTCGGTGACGGCGACCGACACGTTGTAGTTGGTCCAGCGCGAAAGATCCTCCTTGGCGCGCACGAACTCGACCACGTCCGGATGATCGCAGCGCAGGACGCCCATGTTGGCGCCGCGGCGGAACGCGCCCTGCTGAATGGCCTCGGTGGCGGCGCTGAAGGCGTCGATGAAGGACAGCGGACCGGAGGTGCGGCCGCCGCTCGACGCCACCACGTCGCCGTCGGGGCGGAGGCGCGAGAAGGAGAAGCCGGTGCCGCCGCCGGCCTTCTGGATCAGCGCGACCTCACGCAGGGTGGAGAAGATTCCGTCGATCGAATCGTCGACCGGCAACACGAAGCAGGCGGACAACATGCCCATCTCGCGGCCGGCGTTCATCAGGGTCGGAGAATTGGGAAGAAATTCTCCGCGCGCCATCATGGCGTAGAAGCGGCGCGCCCAGCGCGCGTCGGTCTCGGGCGCGGCGACGGCGGCGGCCACCCGCCAGAACAGCTCGCGCGGCGTCTCGGCGACGCGGCCGGCGGCGTCCTTGGCGAGATAGCGGTTGGCCAGAACCTTGCGGGCGTTCTCTCCCAGGCGCGGCTCGGGCAGGTCGGCGGGCGGCGGCAGCCGCGGCGGCGGCGCGGCGGCGGCGGACGACGGGTGCGGGGCGGGCGGCATGACGGCCAGACTCTCCATTCTTCGGCCGAAGGCCTCAAGGGAGAATCGGACTATTTTATCGTCTATTCGGCCGGCCGCGCTGCCAGCGCCGCCAGGGCCCCGCGCAGGCGGCGATGGCGATCCAGCAGGCGCACGTAGTCGCTCTCGCGCCGGCCGCCCTTGGCCCGCACCACCGCCGCGGCTGCCCGCCGCTCGGCCGCGCTCCAGCCCGCGACCCCGGGGAGGGCCAGCAGGAGCGGCGCCCAGGCGCGCAGGGCGTGCCGCTCCCCCGCTGTCCAACGCCGCCAGTCGCGCGCGCCGAGCAGCGCCGCGGCTTCGCGGGCGACGCTCTCGGCCGCGGCGCGCCGATCGCCGCCGCAGTGGCGCGACAACCAGCGGGTCGCCGCCAGGCCGATGCGGTCGGCGCGCAGCGCGCCCATCACGTCCGCGCGCCGCGGGCCGTCTTCGAGATAGACGTTGTGCGCGGCGAGCTTCGCCAGCGTCGGAATGCTGCTGCGCGCGCCCGGCCGCCGCCGCATGCGCGCCAATTCGCGGCGCATCAGGCGCAGCACGCCGGGATCGCGCGCGCGGAAGCCGAGCTTCTGATAGAACCACCACGAGCCGGACTGCAGCCCTTCTTCATTGCCCTCGCCGCCGAGTTGATAGGGGTAGATGGTGAAGACTTCACTGCCGAAAATCGCTCGCGTCATGGCGAGGACGCGCGCGTACACCCAGGCGGCCTCGCCGCCGCGGTAACTCTCGAACACGTTGTAGGCGATCTCGGAGGAGCCGAACAGCGCGCTGGTCAGGACGTAGCCGATGGGCACGCCGTTCTTGAGCGTCAGAAAGCCGTAGACCGACTCGAGCAGCAGACGGCGCTCCGGCTGCATTCCGATCGCGAGGAAGGACAAGCCGTCGCCGCAGTCCACCAGGCGCACGTCGCGCGGATCCGCGTACATGAAGGCGTCGAGATCGCGCTCGCGCGTGATCATCGCCTGCCGCGCCAACTCGATGGCCGCGAGGCCGCGCGCGCGGGACAGCAGCCGGATCGCGAGCGGCGGGCGCCGGAGTTCGGCGCGCAGGTCGGGGCGCTGGCGCCGCAGCGGGCCCTTCTGGAAGGCGGCGGGCGCGCCGGCGAAGCGCGCCAGCGTGCGCTCCGGTCCGCCCGCGCCCCAGCGCAGCCGCAGCGGCAAGTCCAGCTCGTCCTGCAGCAGGTCGCGCGCCGGCGGCGTGCCGCCGAGGTTCTCCAGCGCCCGGGCCAACGCGGCGGCGCCGGTCTCGCGCGGGCCGCTCATGGCCTCCACCCACTGTCGCAGGCTCCAGCCGCCCTCATCCAGGGCGGGCGATTCCGCGTCGTGCAGGATCAGGGCGAGGCGCCCCTCCAGCAGATCCTGCTTCTCCTGGGGAAATGCTTCCCAATCCAGGTCGAGCCGGGAAGGCCACTTGCGCGCCAGCCAGCGCGCGGTGTCGGCGAAGAAGGGATAGCGAATGTCGGCGCCAGCGACGCCGCTCGATTCGAGGGCGCCGCGGAAACGCCGCAGATCGGCGCGGCGGGCGAAGCCGCGGGCGGCGCGCTCGGCGGACGCCGCGACGGCGGCGTCGTCGGGATAGGCGCGCAGCCACTGCAGGCACTCGTGGTAGCGCAGGAGTTCGCGTGCGCTGACGAAGGAGGACGCGGCGCAGACGCTCACGAGCGCGCGCTTGCGCGCCGCGAGGCCGGGGCCGTACTCGGATTGGATGCGCTCGAGCGCGCGCAACGCGGCGGCGGGTGCCGGCGAGGCCATGCGCCGATGCTACGGCGCCGCGGCCTCCCACAGGGCGCGGCGCAGCGCCGCGGCGTCCGCCGCGTCGCCGCGCAGCGGTTGCAGATCCGGCGCAGCCGACGCCGGCAGGCCCGCCGCCATCATCAGCAGACGCTGCGCGCGCCGGTGCGTCTCGGCCGGTGTCGCGCCGCCGGCGACGGCTAGCAGCTCGGCGGCGCGGGGGCTGACCGCGCTGAAGGTGGCGTTCGGGCCGATCAGCAGGCGGATGAGGGGCGGCCCGGTGGCGGAGTCCAGTTCGAGCTGCACGGCGCCGATCGGGCGCGGCCAGATCTCGGCGAGCAGCAAGGAGGCGCTGAGCAGGCCCGCCAGCGGCAGCGGATCGGCGGCGTCGCGCAGGTCGGTGACCGCGGCGATGCGCGCCGGCGCAAGCGGCGTCAGCCAGCGGCCGCGGCGCAGGCGTTCGGCCTCCAGGATTTGCCGCACCGCGCCGGGCTCGTGCCCGGCGAGCAGGAGGGCGGCGGCGACGCGCGGCGGATCGCTGAAGCGCTCCGCCGCCAGCGCGTCGAACTGCGCGCGCAGGTCCGGCGCGGCGTCGAGGCGGGCGCGCGCCTCGCCGTCCAGGGCCGCGCTCCAGGCGGCCGCGCGCGCCGCCGGATCGGGCCGCGGCGGCAGCGCCCTGCGCAGGAAGCCCGCCTCGGCGGCGTCGAGCGCGTGCCGCTTGGTGCAGACGCCGACGTGGTCCTCGTCCTCCAGCACGAACAGGCCGCCGTGGGGCGAGCCGGACCAGGCACGGCGCAGCAATTCGACTTCCCGCGGCGGCAGCAACTCGTCGCGGCCGCCGCAGATCAGCATGACGGGTGCCGGCGAGCGCGCGATTTCGCGGCCGACGTCCACCGCCAGCGGCTGCCGGATCAGCATCGCCACCCACGCCGCCGCCCAGTCCGGGAGCTGCGGCACGCCGGCCCAGCCGGTGGTCAGGAAATGGCGCGCGACGCTCTGGCTGCGCACCGGGCCGTACAGCACCACCGCGCCCGGGCGCGCGCCGTCTTGCAGCAGCGTCGCGGCCGCCAGCGCGCCGAGCGAGCCGCCGCGCAACACCACGCGCCGCTCGTCGCCGCCGGCGCGGCGCACCGCTTCCCGCCACATCGCGCGCGCGTCGGCGCGCACCTGCTCCGTCGAGCGCGCGCCGTCGCTGGCGGCCACGCCGCGATAGTCGAGCGCCAGCACGGAGTAGCCCGCGTCGGGCAGCTGCCAGGCGATCCGGTGCAGCACTCCGGGCTGGCTTGCGCCCACGGTGGCCTCCATCAGCTGCAGCACCACCGGCGCGCCCGCGTCGGCGGGCGCCCAAAAGCCGCGCAAGGATTCGCCGGTGGGCAGAGCCAACTCGACCCACTCGGCGCGCTGCGGCAGGTCCAACTGGCCCACGCCGTCGGCCGCCGCGTTCACCGGCAGCACGACGTTCGGCACCACGCAGGCGCCGCCGAGCGCGGCGCCGGCCAGCAGCGCGGCGACGCGCAGACGCCGGCTCATGGCCGCGCGTACTCCTGCACTTCGTCGCTCAGCACGTCGAGCGCGACGCCGGCGCGCTCGAACATCGCGCGGGTCTCCTGGGCGGCGTGGTAGCGGCGCTCGCAGACCACGCGCACGATGCCGACGGAGACGATCAGCATCGCGCAGGTGCGGCACGGCTCCATGCGGCAGTAGAGCGTGGCCCCCGCCAGCGGCGTGCCGTGCTTCGCGGACTGGGCGATCGCATTCTGCTCGGCGTGGATCGTGCGCATGCAGTGCTCGCGGATGGTGCCGTCCTCGTCCACCACCTTCTTCATCAGGTGGCCGACGTCGTCGCAGTGCGGCTGCCCCGGCGGCGAACCGACGTAGCCGGTTGCGATGATGCGGCGATCCAGCACCACGATGCAGCCGCTGCGGCCGCGATCGCAGGTGGCGCGTTTCGACACCTCATGCATGAGGCCGAGGAAGTACTCGTCCCAGGTCGGGCGCGGGCTCATGCGATGCTCAAGGGGATGCGGCTGCGGACTTCGGCCAACACGCGCGCGGCCGGCAGGTCTTGGCCGCAGCGGAAATGGCCGAGCGGGCAGGCCCGATGGCCGTGGATCCCGCACGGGCGGCAGTCTAGCCCGTCCACGCCGAGCGCCACGTCGCGCGCGCCGCGCGGGCCGAAGCCGAAGCGGGGCACGGTGCTGCAGTAGAGCGCGACCACCGGCACGCCGGCGGCGACGCCCAGGTGCATCGGCGCGGAATCGTTCGTCACCAGGCAGGCGGCGCGCTCGAGCACGGCGAAGCTGGCGCGCAGGTTGGTGCGGCCGGCAAGGTCCGCCACCCGCGCGCCGCCCGCCGCCGCGGCGATGCGCGCGCACAGCGCGCGATCCTCCGGGCCGCCGAGCAGCGCCAGCCGCACGCCGTCCGCCGCGAGCGCGCGCGCCAACTCGGTGAAGCGCTCCTCCGGCCAGCGCTTCGTCGCCCACAGCGAGCCCGGCGCGACCGCCACGAAGGGCGCCGCCGGCGCGAGCTCCGCCGCCGCGGCGCGGTCGGCCGCGTTCGGAAAGATGCGCGGCCGCTCCCAGGCGCCGCCGCCGGCGAAGTCCAGGTTGCGCTCGATCTCGTGCGCCTCGGCGCGGTAGGGAACGCGGCGCGTGTACAGCCAAGAGCCGCTGGCGTTGGCGTAGCCGGCGCGCTCCGGGATTCCGGCCAGGCGCAGGAGAAGGGCGGTGCGCCAGGAGCGGTGCGTGCACCACGCGCGCGCGTAGCCGGCGGCGCGCAGCCGGCGGGCGGCGCGCAGCAGGCCGCCGAGGCCGCGGTCCGCGCCCCGTTTGTCGAAGGTGAGGACCGCGCGCAACTGCGGGTGCCCCTGCAGCAAGGCGGCGGCGCCGGGCGCGGCGAGGAAATCCACCGGCTCTCCGGGCAGCACGCGGGCGGCGGCGCGCACCAGCGGCTCGGCGCACAGGACGTCGCCGAGGAAGGAGGTGTCCACGATGAGCGTGCCGCTTCCTGCCATCGGATGCGCGCAAGTGTAATGAGCGCCCCCGATGGCCGCCCCCGTCCCCGGCTCGCGGCGCGAGGTCTTGCGCCTCGCTTGGCCGATTCTCGTCTCCATGTTGTCCTTCTCCTTGAAGGGCTTCGTGGACACGGTGATGGTCGGGCGCCTGGGAACGGTCTCGCTCGGCGCGGTCGGCATCGCGTCCATCGCCACGTGGGCGGCGATCACTTTTCCCTGGGGCGTGCTGCGCGGGCAGCGGCCGCTCGTCAGCCAGCACCTCGGCGCCAGCCAGCCGGAACGCGCCTTCGCCTTCGGCGCGCACGGCGTGTATCTGGCGCTGGGCTTCGGCGTGATGCTCTTCCTGCTGGCGGGCCCGCTGTCGCAACTCGTGCGCCTGTTCGTCGGCAGCACCGCGCTCGATCACGAGGGCGTCGCGATCGCGCAGGACTACTTCGCGCTGCGCCTGCGATGGGCGCCGCCGCTGCTGTGCTTCTTCGCCATCTCGGAGTACCTGCGCTCGACCGGCCGCACGCGCCTGCCGATGGCGGTAGACCTGTGCACGCACCCGCTGAACGCGCTCTTCAATTACGCGCTCATCTACGGACGCTTCGGCCTGCCGGAAATGGGCGGCCGCGGCGCGGCGCTCGGCACCGGCCTCGCCGATTGCTGCGGCCTCGTCCTGCTCCTGTTGATCCTGTGGCGCGAGCGGCGCGGCAAGCCGCCGCTGCGCGCCGCCGCGCGCTTCGATCCGGCCAAGTTCAAGGAGGTCGGCAAGGTGGGCCTGTCCGGCGGCTTGCAGTTCTCCTTCGAGACCTACTGTTTCCTGGCGATCACCTGGATGGTCGGCAAGACCGAGCCGGCGGCCTTGTCCGTGCACCAGGCCGGCATCCAGCTGATTCACATGGCGCTGATGCCCACGCTCGCGGTGGCGGACGCGGCCTCGGTGCTGATCGGCCGCGCCGTGGGCGCCTTGCGCTGGGAGGAGGCGCAGCGGGCTCTGCGCAGCGCGCTGCAGCTCGTCCCGCCGTTCATGGCCTTCCTGGGCGCCTTGGTCTTCTTCTTCGGCCGGCAGCTGGTGGGCCTGATCGTGACCGACCCGGATCCGGCGCTGCGCGAGCACGCGCTGGCGCTGGGCGCCGGCGTGATGACCGCGGCCGCGTTGTGGCAGCTCGGCGACGCGCTGCAAGTGGTGTTCCGATTCGCGCTGCGCGCCACCGGCGATCACCGCTGGGTCATGTGGACCGGCATCCTCTGTTCGTGGGTGCTGTCGCTGCCCCTCGTCGCCTGGGTGGTCTTCGTGCTGCACGGCGACGTGCGCGCCGTCTGGCTGGTGTGGACCGCCGAGATCTTCATCGGCGACGCCATCTTCGTCTGGCGCTGGCGCTCCGGGCATTGGCGCGCGCGCCGCCTCGTCAAGGACGGGGCGTGAGCGCGGCGTCCCGGCCGGCGTGCTCGCGCAGGGCCGCCTCCTCCACCCGCACGCGCGCGCGCAGGAGCAGGAGATTGAGCGCGCTGAAGATGCCCGCGGTGAGGTAGGCGCCGTGCATCAGCGGCAACGCCGCCAACTCGACGATCACGGCGCAGTAGTTGGGGTGGCGCAGCAGGCGGTACGGGCCGCCGGTCTCGGCCGGCAGGCCGGGTACGACGATGACGCGCGTCGTCCAGCGCCCGCGCAGGGAGCGGACGGACCAGACGCGCAGGGCCATGGCCAGGACGAGCACGGCGAGAAGCGGCCCGGCAAGGCGCCAGTCGAAGGGGCGGCGGAGCACCGCGGGTTCCGCAAGGCAGGCGGCGAAGAAGGCGGCGTGCAGCGCCACCATCCATGGATAGTGGGCGCGCCCGAACTCCAGGCCGCCGCGGGCGCGCAGGCGGCGGCCATTGCGCGCGGCGAGGGCGAGCTCGAGCAGGCGCGCGACGCCCTCGCCGGCCACCGTCGCAAGGTAGGCCGGGTGCACCGGCCCGATGCTA
>CAZDMB010000002.1:0-23123 GCA_964506175.1 uncultured Planctomycetales bacterium
ATTGATCGCTCGCAGTCGAGCCTTTGGGCGTTCGGCTTCAACGACCGCACGGAACTGATCTACGGCACGGATCCGCGCACCCCGGATCAACCGGGCCAATACCCCGCGGCCAAGCGCTCGGTCACCATCGAGGCCTACGCCACCGCCACGCAGTTCGTGGTCCAGGTGCTCGCCCACAACACCGATTCCGTGGATTTCGCCCGTTTCCACTTTGCCTCGGAAACCAACGTGCCCAGCCGGCAGTACTTCCAAGTGGACCAGGCGCAATTCGCGCAGTACCTCAATCGGGTGCAGATCCTGCCGTCGAACGATCCCGCGTACCACGTCACGAGCGCGCGTTTCGCGATGCCGCTCGCCTCTCTCGGCACGCTGGGATCCTCCTTCGCCATGGCCATCCAGATGGTGCTGGACGGCAATGAGAAAGTTGCCGATCAGCTGCGCTTCCACAACTTCCCGTCCGCCGGCCTGACCGAAGTGCGTGAAGTCTCCGTTCAGGGCTCCGGCAGCAGCAGCGGCGGCACGGGCGGCCTGTTCCCGGCGGACCCGAACCTTCCGCCGCCTCCGGACGAGGTCATCGCCAACCAGGTCTGCGTGCAAGAACTGCACGTCAGCGGGCTGCTCGGCGCCGGCGGCGTGCTCTACAGCGTGGCGAACGCCTACTGCGATTCTCTCCTGGAGGCCACCTGCTCCGTCCACTGCGCAGATTCGACGGGGGGGACGGTGGTCGGTATCGACATCGCCTCTCTGATCAACTGATTCCCGCGTCCGGCCTCAAGGGTGAAACCCGCCGTCTGGCGACTCGCGCCTGCGGCGGGTTTTCTCTTTTCGGCCCCAGGGACGGGGGATAGAACCGGGGATCAGGGGCCTTCCCGGGCTCCCTTCTGGACCTTCCCCGGGGCTAGGAGAGCCCTTTTCAAGGGAACCTGCGGCCTCCGGGGGTCGTCCCACCCGCGCTGAGCGTCCGACTTGATCGATCCTGACCGTGAGCTCGTGGAGGCCTGCCAGAGGGCCAGCGGCCGGGAATTCGAGGAGGCGTATCGGCGGATCTTCGCTCTTTACCAAGATCGGGTTTACACCGTTTGTCTGCGCGTCACCGGCCACGCCGAGGACGCGTTGGATGCTGCCCAGGAAACCATGGTGACCTTGGCGCGCCGGATTCAGTTGTTCGAGGCGCGGTCCAAGTTTTCTTCATGGGTCTACCGCATCGCCGTCAACGCGGCGATCGACGCCCGCCGCAAGCGCATGGACGGGCCGCGCGGGGACGTCTCGGTGCAGCTCGTCGCCGGCGACGGCGACGGGCCGCTGCTGCAGCACGCCTCCAACCCCGAGCACGCGGACCCCGTGCGCGCCGTCCGGCGCACGGAGTTGCGCGCCGTCGTGCAGGAGGCGCTGGCCCACATCAATCCGCGGTTCTCCGCGCTGCTCACGCTGCGCTACATCGAGGGATTGAGTTATGAAGAAATCGCCGAGGTCCAGGAGACCAACCTCGGCACGGTGAAATCCCGACTCAATCGGGCCCATGCCGCCTTGCGCGAGTACCTCGAGCCGCGCGGCTGGTCCGCAACGGACGACCCTCTCGCCTCATGAACTCCAACCCTCACCCCGATGATCTCCCGCCCGCGCTCGCCGCGGCGTTGGAGTCGTTGCGCGGTGTCCGCGCGCCCGCGGAGTTGTCCCAACGGGTGGAACTGGCCCGCAACGGCGCGGTCGCCGCGCCCGCGGAGTTGTGGGAGCGCGTGGCGGCGGAATTGGCGCCGGAGTTCCAGCGCCGGTCGCCGCGCCGCCGCCTGATCGCCTGGCCGCGCAGCCTCGCCGCTGCGGCCGCGCTGTTGCTGCTGGCCGGCCTCGGTTGGGTGGTCTGGCCCAGCCGCAGCGCCGCACCGGCGCTTCCGGGTTGGCAGGACGGCGCCCCGCTGCTGGCCGCCGCGACCTCGCCGGAGACGGAGCGCGCGCTGCGCGCCCGCGTCGTCTTCGTGGACGTGACTCCGGCGCGTCTCTCGCCCGCGGCGCAAGAATTCACCACTCTGCTCGGTCTGCCGATGCGGGAGCAAGGCTGATGCGCCGCTCCCTCTCCGCCCTGACGCTCGGCGCCCTGGCCGGCGCCGCCCTGTTCCTGCCGGCCTGCAAAGGCGAATTCGCGAGCAACGGCGCGGGCGCGGGCGGGGGACAGGCGCAGTTGAGTTTCAGCGGACCGGGCGGCAATGCCCCCAGCGGACGCACCGACCGGCCTCCGCTCCTGATCTAAGTCGAGGACCAGCATCTCCAGGCGACCCGCGAGCTCGAGCTCGCCGCCGGCGCCGGACAACTCTTCAAGTACCGCGAGGTGCTGACCGCCGACGGCCAAGGCCAGGTCCGCCTCGACCTGACGGGCGCCTGGGACCCGGCCGCGCAGTCCTGGAGCCTGCCCGACCCGCTGCTGGAGACGCTGTACGCGCCGCGCACTTTCTTCCTGCTGCGCCACCGCGATCTCCACCTCGGCCATCCGCACGGGCTCTATTCGAATTATGAATGGATTCCCCAGCCGGGCACGGTCCAGGTCGCCGGCCGCGACTGCCTGCGCATGCGCGCCCGCTCCCTGCGCGGCGCCGGCGACGTCGAATTCGTCTCCGAGACCGCCACCGGCCTGCTGCTCGCCTGGACCATGTGGGACGAGACCGGCGCGCACGTCACGGCGCGCCTGACCACCACGTCCATGGTGGAGCGGCCCGACCTCACCGGCGTCCAGTGGGCGCGCGACGTCGTGCCGGAAGAGCCCTACGAAGCCGCGCGCCACGACGCTCGCCTCGGCATGACGCCGCGCGCGACCAGCGCGCCGCCCGCGGGCTTCTACGTCGCCAGCCGCACCTTCGTGGACACCGGCCGCCTGCTGGCAACGGTGCCGAACCTCTACGTGGAGGAGTGGACCGACGGAGTGCGCAGCCTCTTCCTGGCGCAGTACAAGGCGCAGTTGCCGCCGCCGAACACTCCGACGGGACTGCACACCGTGCTGCGCAGTCAGGAGGGCGGGATTCACGTGGCGGAAGCCGACCTGGAGGGCATTCACGCCTTCGCCCTCGGTCACCTGCCGACGGACAGCCTGGATTTGGCGGTCGCGGGCCTCCTGCCCTAGCCCGATTTTCATTCAAGACGGCCTGGCGGCGGCCGCAGATGGGGCGCCTGGCCCGCCATCGCGCGGGGCGGGACCCATCATGATCGTCCTCGCCTTCCTCTCCCTCGCCGCTTCGTCTCTTCTCCTCCCGCAGGAGGCGCCGCAGGTTCCGGGCGCCTATCGCGGCCCGGTCGAGGAGCGCACCCTCGGCGCCGATCTGGAGTTTCGCGCTTCGGGCGTGCTCGGCCTCGCGCAGCGCCGCTCTGGCTGGGAGTTCTGGTTCGAGCATGAGCGGGAGTTGCTGCTGCGCGGCGAGCCGGACTATCCGGCGCGCGCCATCGGCGAAGACGGGCGCTACGGCGGCGAAGCCTGGTCGGTGCAGCGCAACGAACTGCTGCTGTCCTCGCTGCCGTTGCTGGTGGAGGGCTTGAACGCCGAAGATCCCGCGCTGCGCGAGGCTTCGGCGCTTGCGCTGGGCCGGATCGGTTATCCCTCGAGCGAGAGCCTGCTGGCCGCCGCCGTCGAGGATCCGGAGCCCGCGGTCAGCCAAGCCGCGTGCCTCGGGCTGGGGCTTCTCGGCACCCCGGGCGCCGAGGAATTGCTGCGCGACCGTTTCGAGAACCCCGCGCTCACCACGCCGCAGCGGGCCATCGCCGCGATCAGTCTCGGTCTCAGCGGCCGCACCGGCGCCGGCTCGGCGCTCAAACTGCACCTTGCCTCGCTCAATGCCGGAGGCGCGCCCGCCGACGCCGTGCTGACCCAGGCGGTCGTGCTGGCGGCGGCGGTGCATCGCTCCCACGACTTCGTGCCGCTCCTGCTCGAACTCGACGCCCGCACGCAGAAGACCGAAGGCGCGGCGGCGGTGAAGGTGCGGACGGGAATCTGCCAAGCGCTCGGCGCGATCGGCGACGAGCGGGCTGCTCCGACCTTGCTCGGCGCCCTGTCCTCCGCCGACAGCGCGGTCGCCCGCGCGGCGGCGCAAGCCCTCGGCCGTCTGGGCGTCTCCGCCGCGGTCGTACCGCTGGCGGACCGCGCTCGCGAGGCGCATGACGAAGACGTGCGCGCTCTCTGCCTTCTCGCCATCGGCCGCATCGGCGGCAATCGCGCGACCGAGGAACTCGGGCGCCTCAAGCCGAACGGCGGCGCCGACCAGGAGGTGCAGGCGGCATGGCTGCTTGCCAACGGCCTGGCGCGCGTCAAGGACTCCTACGAGCGCATGCGCGGCACGCTGCTGGCCGGCGTGCGCGGCGCCGCCACCGTGCGGGCGGAAGAGGCCTCTGCCGCGCCGCGCGGCGACGAGAGCGTGCGCAGCGCCGCCGCGATCGGGCTGGGCTTGTTCGGCAATCCGCAGGCGCTCGAGGCGATCCAATCCGCGTTGACCGCGGTGCGCGAAGGCGACCCGGAGTTCCAGGGCTACCTCGCGCTGGCGCTCGGCATGCTGCGCGCTCCCGCCGCGGAGGCGCGCCTGCTCGAACTCGCCAACGAGGCGCCGAGCCTCGACCGGCAGGTGCGCCGCGGCCTCGCCATCGGGCTTGGCATCAGCGGCTCGGAGCGCACTTCGGTCGCCTTGGCGCGACTGATCGTCGCCGACCCGGACGCGGAAGTGCGTTGGGCGGGCGCGCGGGCGCTGGCCTACGCGCGCTCCAACGACGCGCTGCGGGTGCTGGTCGAGGACCTGCGCAGCTGCCTGGAGTCGCGCGAGGTGCCGGCGCGTGCGGCCCACCTGGCACTGGGCCTGGGCTTCCTCGGCGACGCCCACCAGGGCGCAACCCTGGACGGCTTGGTCGCGGGCATGGACTTCTTCCAGGAGTCGCGCCTGGTGGACACCCTGCGCGGTTACTAGGACCGAGCGCGGCGAGAACTCCCCGTCGCCGCGGCGGGGGGTGCGAGCCCCGCGGAATCGCTCGCCGGGGCCGGAATTCCCCCGACGGCAGGGCTTGCGGCGGGATAGCCTTGATCGAGGTTTTCACCCCGATGCACGGTTCCGCGCCCCGCTTTCCCAGCCCCTCTCGCGAGGAGCAGCGGGTGGCGATGCTGGCGAAGGTGGAATCGCTGCTGACGGTGCTCGAACTGGCGCGCGGCAAGGTGCTGACTTCGCTCGCGCAGCGTGGCGCGGATCAGGAGCGCCTGCGGCGCGTGCGTGAACAGGTGGAAGCCACCCTGCAGGTCTGCCGCCGCGCGCGCTTCGCCTTGCGCAATGCCGGTACGCCGATCACGGCGGAAGAGATCCGCAACACGGATCTGGACATGCTCTGCCGCCAGTTGAGCAGCTGGGAGCGCGCCCGGAGCTAACTGCCCTCGTGCAGTTCGATCTCGGTGAAGCCGACCGCGCAGTCGGCGCCGAGGGTGCCGTCCACCACCGCCAGCACGCGCACGCGCACTTGGTTGATCTTCTTTACGTCCGGCAGGACCAGCACGGTCTTGCGATAGGGGTCCGGGTCCATGTCGAGCACGATCGGCGGCTCGTCCTTGTTGAAGATCACCTCCACCTTGACCGGCCGCGGATTGTAGTTCTGCTGCTCCGCTTCCTTGCGCGTCGTGCGCGCGTGCGTCAAGCGCAATTCCTTGGTCTTGACCGGGCGCCGCAGCTTCACCTCGATCCACGGATCGGCGTCGTCGCGCTTGCACACCCAGCGCGTGTCGAAACGGTTGTCGGCCACCCACGCCGCCGGGAAGCCGCCTTCCTCGCTGGAGCAAGTGACGACGGGCTGTTGCAGAGCGAGGCGATTGCGCCGCGCGTCGCTGGCGTACGCGATGCGCTCCTCGTCCACGCCCTCTTCGTGCAGGAAGCGGACCACGCTCGAGCGCACGCGCTGGCCGTCGCTCATCACCGCCTCGGCGTAGGCCTCCCACTCGCCCGGCCGCGACAAGTTCCAGCGGCCGGCGAAGCGTCGTTCCGCGCTTTCCAGCGCCATCTGCCACTCGCCGCCCGCCGGCCGCAGCCAGTACTCGACCTTGACGATCTGCGGCCCTGTCGGTTCTCCTTCCTTGGGCTTCGGCTCCTCGACCCAGAACACCGCAGGCGTCTGACGCACGATCTTGAGCCGCACGCGATCCTGCGCGGCGCTCGACACCAGGCGACCCTTGCCCGGATCCTCGTTCACCGGCTGGGTCACGGCGTGCGCCGTGGCGCGATTGAGAAAGAGCAGCGCGAAGCAGGTGTTGCGCTGCCAATTGCCCCACGGGTCGCCCCACTCGCCGGCGCCGCCCTGGCCGTTCACGAGCAGCTCGGCGCCTTCCCAGTACCACTCGCGCGCGCCGAAGCGCTCGGTGTGAAGGAGCGCGCCGACGCGCTCGAGCCCATAGAGGTAGTAGTAATGCCACTCGAGCTGCCCCGGATTCTCCCGCACCGTGAAGTTGGCTTCGATCCAGCGCGCGCCCGCCTGGATGGCGTCGTCCACCTGGCGCCGGATGGTCGGTTTGATGCGGTCGCCAAGCTGCTCGCGGCAGATGTTGAGCACCGCGATGCCCGATGCGGTCATCGAGCCGGTGAAGCCGCTCTCCGGGCGGTAGCGGAAGCCGGCCGCGGGCGAGCGCTCGGTCGTCTTCCACGACTGCTGATGGGCGAGCGTGAACTCGGCCATGCGGTTCCACACGTCGGGCGCCACCTCGATCCCCAGCGCGCGCGCCGCGCGCAGCCCGAGCGCCGCGTACTGCGTCAGGGACATGTCGGTGTGGCCGCCGGGATAGCCCCAGCCGCCGTCGCGCTCCTGCCAGGAGAGCAGGTCGCCGGCGGTTTCCTCGGCCCACCACAACTGCTCCGGGTCGCGCATCGCCGCGGCCGCCATCAACTGGCAGCCGGCGGCATAGGTCTTTTCCGCCGGGTAGGACTGGAGGTAAGCCAGCGCCTGGTGCACGGCCGGATGATTGGAACTCACGCCGCTCTTGAGCAGGGTGTAGAGCGCCAATGCGGTGGTGCCATTGCGGTAGTCGCCCTGGACCTCGGCCCATGATCCGTCGATCAACTGCTGATCGAGCAGCCAGCGGACGCCGCGGTCGATCGCCGCATTGATGCGCGCCTGCGCGACGTGCGTCGGCGTCACCATCTGAAAACTCCATCCGCCGCCCACGTTCACCACTTTGACGAGCAAATGATTCAATCCCGGCTTGAGCGCGAAGGAGAGCCGCTCTTCCGCGGGATTGAGGCCGCGCGCCACGCCGCGATCCACGAGCAGTTCGCCGTTCAGCCATACCCGCAGGCCGTCGTCGCTGCCGCAGGCCGCCGCCAGGGTGCGTTCGTCCGGGGCTTCGATGCTGCGATAGAGATAGGCGGCGACGCGCTCGTTCTGCGGCGCGGACAGGCGGTAGATGTCGTTGAAGTTGAAGATCGGAGTGTCCAGCAATCCGGGCGCGCCGGCCGGCGCCGCGTTGAACTCCTCCGGACACTGGATCCAGCGCAGTTCGCGCTTCTCCTTGCCGCGGCCGCTGGCGTAGGTTTCGCGCAACTCGTCCCACGGGGACCCTGCGGCCATGCGGCGCAGGCTGCGCTCCACGCCGAACTCATCGTCGCCCGTGCCGGGAGCGGCCGGACTGGGAACGGGCGCCAGCACGTACCACGGCCCGAGACGCAGCTCCGCAGGCTGCTGGATGGCCGCGCAAGCGGCGAAGGCGAGGACGGCGATCGCCATGTGCGGATCAGGTTCAAGGATAGCGGGTTGTTTTCATCCGCGCAGGCGTCCTGCTCCGGCGAAAAAAGCAGCCCCCGCCGCGACGGAGCCGGGGCGGGGGCTGCGAGTGGGCGCGTCTGGCGTCGTGGAACTAGCGCCGGCGCGACAGGAGGAACAGGATGTTCTTGAACATGATCACGAAGTTCGCCAGCAACACGGCCGCGGCCAGGGCGGCCTGATTCGCGGGGTAGCGCTTCATGATGTTCTGCGTGTCGTACAGGACGAAACCGCCCATCAGCAGCACCCAGGCGGCGGACCAGCCCCAGCCCAGGACAAAGGACTGGCCGATGCCGAACATCGCGAGCGCGCCGATGCCGAACATGACCCAGAAAATCATCCACAAGGCGCCGCGCATGAAGGAGAAGTCGCGCTTCGTCGTGATGGCGTAGGCGGAGAGGCCGCCGAAGACGATGGCCGTCAGGCCGAAGGCGGCGCTCAGCAGGCCGACGCCGTTCTGCAGCAACTGGGTCGTGCCGAGGGTGCCGTTGCTGATGGCCAGATCCGTGGCCTCGCGCACGGCCGGATCGGCCGCCTGGTAGAGGGCGAAGAAGATCAGCGGCGCCGTGAGCAAGCCCTGGATGACGCCGAAGACGCCGAGCGCCAGGTAGTTGACCGGCGGTCCTTTGGCCACCACGCGCGGGAGCAGGAACATGACCCCGAGCAGCACGACCAGGGTGATCAGGGGATTGCCGTCGAGCAGCGTGAGCAGCTTCAGCAGCAAGGCCTCGTTGGACACGGCGTAGAGCGAGGTGCCTGCCCAAACGACGACCGAGCCGGCGAACAGGGTGTACACCCTGCGGAGAAAGGCCAGCCGAGTTGCCGTGTCCGTGTAGGCGACCGCGACGGCCTCGGCGTAGCCTGCGGGATGGGTCGTGGTGGATTCACTCATGGAAGGTGGGATTGTATGCGCCAGGAAGGGCTGGCGTTCAATCGGCTCGAACGGGCGTTAGAGGGTGCAGAGCGCGCGGCCAGGCCCAGAGCAACGCCAGGCCGCCCGCGCCCGCGATCAGCCAGTGCTCCCACGCGGCGCGGCCCAGTAGCCAGGAGCCGATGCCGAAGAGCAGGCCGAAGATCAGCGCGGCGCCGCCCGCCCAGCCGAGGAGGAGCGGCAGCGCGCGGTTGCGCTCGTCGCCGCGGCGAAACGGCCCCCAGGCGCCGGCCGGGCGGATGAGGTCGTGGAAGGCTTGCAAGGTCGGGGCCTCGCACGGACGCGTCAGCAGGGTGACCGTCAGGCAGACGAGGGCCGATGCGCCGACCACCAAGGCGTTGGAAAGGGGGTAGGGAACGTTCAACGGCGGATGCCCGCCCCAGAAATTGCTCTGCATCAGAACGGCGAGGGTGGTCGAGGTCGCCAGCGCGCTGATTTCCGTCCAGGCGTTCGCCCGCCACCAGAACCAGCGCAGCAGGATGGCAGGACCGAGGCCGCCGAGCAGGTTCAGGGAGAAGGTGAAGAGGCTGGAGATGCTCTCGGCCTGCAGCGCCAGCAGGCCGCCGAGGGCGCCGACCACCACTTCCGCGCCCCGGCCGATCCAGACGTAATGCCGCTCGCTCGCGTCGCGCTTGAGGAAACGGCGGTAGACGTCGTTCACGATGTAGGCGGAGGCCAAATTGAAGTGGGTGTCCACCGTGCTCATGAAGGCCGCCAGGAAGGAGGCGCACATCATCCCGAACAGGCCCGACCCCAGGAATTGTTTCATCATGACCGGGTAGGCGGCCTCGTGGTCGGGCAGACCGCTCGCCAGCACCGGCAACTGCGAAGCGTCCAGCAGCACGAGCGAGCAGAGCGCCACGAGAATCCAGGGCCAGGGGCGCAGGCAGTAGTGCGCGATCGAGAACCACAGCATCGTGCCGCGCGCGTGATTCTCCGTGCGACAGGCGGCGAAGCGCTGCATGGCCTGGGCGCCGCCATCCGCGTTCTTGTTGAGCCAGCCTTGCACGCCGACGAAGATCAGGAAGGCGCCGAAGCCGCTGGTCCACCAGCCGAGCGCGTCCCAGCCGACGCCGGTGGCGGCGGCCGGCAGAAGGGCGGTGGTCTTGGCCTCCATGCCGCCCACCGCCGCGCGTAGGCCGTCCAAGCCGCCGAGCTTGCTCAAGGCGCGCCATGCCAGCAGCAGCGCCCCGCCGATCGCGAGGATGAACTGAAAGAAGTCCGTGAGCACCACGCCCCACAGGCCGGACAGCACCGAATAGGCGAGGGCGATGGACAGAGAGCCGGCGACGATGACCGCGTTCCAATCCGGGTCGGTGATGCCGAGCACGACGCGCACGATCTTGACCATCGCGGTGAGCACCCAGGCGAGGACGATGGTGTTGGTGACGAGCGCGTGATACCCGCCGTAGAAGCCGCGCAGCGCGCGCGCTTGGCGGCCGGAATAGCGCAGTTCGGTGAGCTGGGCGTCGGTCATCACGCCGGCGCGGCGCCACCATGCGGCGATGACGATCGTGACGAGCGCGTGCCCGAGCGCCATGCCCCACCACAACCAGTTCTGGCTGATGCCCGCCGAGCGCACCCAGCCCGTGACGACGAGCGGCGTGTCGGAGGCGAAGGAAGTGGCCACGAGCGAGGTCCCGGCCAGCCACCACGTCAGCCGGCGGCCGGCGAGGTAGAAGTCCTCGGTCGAAGCCGAGGCCCGCTTCGCCATCAGCGCGCCGATGCCGAGCGCCAGCGCCAGATAGGTCCCGATCGCGATCCAGTCCCAGAGATGCAGCGAATCCACGCGCCGCCCGTCCGCTACTCTTGGCCGCCCGCCACGAGCATGCCGAGCAGGGCCGGCGACAAGCCCGGAATGGACCAGCCGCGCGCGCTCGCCGGCGCGAGGCTCGGCGCCTCCGGCGCGCCGGCGATGTAGAGCACGGGCTGGTGCTTCTGGATGGCTTCGATCCACGCGCCCGGGAGCGTCGGCAGGCCGCGACCCTCGCGCGCGCCCACCAGCACGAGCAGCGCGTCCGGCATCGGATCAGGCGGCGCGGCGGTGGCCGGAAGGACCTCGACGCCCCATTCCTCCAGGTATTTGTTCGCGTCCGGCACGCTGGCGAGTTCCAGCGCCAGCTCCGGACGCGGATGCTCCTTGCCGGCCGAACCGCCCGGCAGCGGGCGCAGCAAGGCGCGCGCGCCGCCGCCGAGAACGAGCGGCTTGGGCGGCGCGACGTCGGTGTCGAGAGCCAGGCGGATCAGCTTGTCCATGCGGCCGACGGCGGCGAACACGCGCTGGTGATCGAGCTCGCCCCGCTCGAAGGCTCGGCGCAGGGCCAGCGCCAGCGCGACCGGATCCTTGGGGTCGAGCAGCAGGTCGCAACCCGCATGCAGCGACTCCACCGCGAACTCGTCCTGCGGGCCGTCACCGTAGCCGGCCATGCGCAGGGAGTCCGTCACGATCACGCCGTCGTACTTCCAGTCCCGGCGCAGGATGTCGAGGATCGGCTTGGATCGCGTTGCCGGCTTGCTGTCCTCGTCGAGCAGCGGCCACTCGATGTGGCCGGCCATGATGCTCGGCAGCATCGGCAGCAGGCGCTTGAAGGGCTCGAGGTGCGGCGCTGCGTCCTCGGCCAGGGACACCGCCGCCTCGGTGTGCGAGTCTTGCGGGCAGGCGCCGTGGCCCGGAAAGTGCTTGCCGCAGGCGATGCCGCCAGCGTCGGTGAGGCCGCGCGCGAAGGCGGCCGCGCACTCGATGACGTGCTCCGGCTCCTGGCCGAAGGCGCGGTTGGCGATGATCGGCGAGTTGCAGGCTTCGTGGCCGAGCGCGTGCAGGTCGAGAACGGGCGCGAAGATCCAACGCACGTGGGCCTCGGCGGCCTCGGCGGCAGTGCGGTGTCCGGCGGCGTAGGCCGCGTCGGGGCCGAGCAAGCCCAGCGCCCACGCGTCCGGCAGGGGCGTGAGGCCGTCGAATTGCTGGCCGGCGCCGCGTTCGAGGTCGGCGCAGAAGAGGATGGGGTGGCCGGCCTGCTCCTCCAGAGTCTCGTGCAGCCACGCCACGTCTTCGGCGTCGCCGCCGAAGATGAGGAAGACGCGCGGGTCGAACTCGCGCAGGCAGCGCAGGGCCTCAGCCAAGCCTTCACCTTTGTTGATCCGGATGGTCGGCGCGACGAGGAAATCGGTGGGGCTGTTGGCCAAGGAGGCTGGGGTCGGGACCGTCAAAGGTTATAGAATCCCGCCCCGAATGTCCCATCCCCTGATTCTCGTGCACGGCGGCGCCGGCGACGTCCCGGCGGAGCGCCGCGAACGTCACGCCGAAGGCTGCCGCAAGGCCGCGCGCGCCGGCGGCCGCGTCCTGGCCGCGGGCGGCGCCGCGGTGGACGCGGTGGTCGCCGCCATCGAAGTTCTGGAGGACGATCCGGTCTACAACGCCGGGACGGGCTGCGCGTTGACGCGCGAGGGTCACGTCGCGCTGGACGTTTCCTTGATGGACGGCGAGACGCGCGAAGCCGCGGGCTTGGCGTCGCTGGCGCCGTTCAAGAACCCGATCCGGATCGCGCGCGCCATGCTGACGGCCCCCGAAGTGCTGCTGGCCGGCCCCGAGGCCACCCGCTGGGCCGAAGCGCACGGCTTCCGCCAGGTTCCCGAGGCGTCCATGATCACGGATTACGTGCGCGCCACCTGGAAGGCCGTCATGGCGGGCACCGGGACTTCCAACTTCGCCGGCGGCACGGTCGGCGGCGGCGCGCGCGATGCGCGCGGGCAGCTCGCGGCCGGCACCAGCACCGGCGGCACGATGGGCAAACTGCCGGGCCGCGTCGGCGACTCGCCGATCATCGGCGCCGGCACCTACGCTGACGACGTCGCCGCCGTCAGCGCCACTGGCGACGGCGAGGCCTTCCTGCGCGCCGTGTTCGCCGCGCGGCTCGCCGACAAGGTCCGCTACGGCGGCGAACCCCAGGAATCGCTGCAAAAAATGCTGGAGCGCGTGCGCGACCGCTTCGGCGGCATCGGCGGCGCGGTGCTGCTGACCAAGACCTCCGGCCCGCACAGTTTCTGGACCTCGCACGGCATGTCCCACGGCTGGTGGACGCCGCAAGGCGACGGCTGCGGCATCTGAAGCGGTGCGGCCGTCCACCGGCACCGGCTGGATGATCGCGGCGGCGGCCTCGTTCACGGTGATGGCGGGCGCGGCCAAGATGATGCCCGGCATCCCGACGATGGAGAAGATCGCCGCGCGCAGCCTGATCAGCGTGCTGCTTTCGGCATGGGCGCTGCGGGCCGCCGGCGCGTCCGCGCGGCCGAAGCGTCCCTGGCGCATGGCCTTGCGCGGCCTGCTCGGATTCGTGGCGCTGTTCTGCTACTTCGAATCCATCGCGCGCATCCCGCTGGGCACGGCCGTCACGGTCTACAACACCGCGCCGCTGTGGGCGGGCTTGGTCGGTCTGATCTTCCTCGGCGAGCCCTTCGGCGGCCGTCACCTGCTCTCGGTGCTGGTCGGCCTCGCGGGCGTCGCGCTGATCGGCGGCTTCAGCCCGACGGCTTCCTGGGACGGAGTCGCTTTCGGACTCGCTTGCTCGGTGATGAGCGCCAGCGCCTACACCACGGTGCGCCTCATGATCCGCGACGGCGAGCATCCGATGATGATCGTGCTCTGTTTTCCGCTGGTCAGCCTGCCGCTCGCCGCGGCCCTCGCCTTCCTGCCGGGCGCCGGCGGTTTCGTGCTGCCGCACGGCTGGGATTGGCTGTGGCTGCTGGTGCTGGGCCTCGGCACGCAGGGCGGCCAGGTCTGCCTGACGCACGCTCTGCGCCATCTCACCGCGGCGCGCGCCACGCAGATCGGTTACGTCGGCGTGATCTTCGCCATGGCGCTCGGCGCGGCGATGGGCGACGCACTGCCCGGTTGGGTGCAAGTGGGCGGCGCCGCGCTGGTTTTCGTCAGTCTCGTGGCCTTCCGCCCGCGCGCCGCGCCCGCCACGATCGCGGCTTCGGCCGCGCCGGCGCCCCGCGCCGACTGAATCACAGGCCGGCCAGCGTCAGCACCGCGTACGCCGTGCCGTAGGCGTAGTGATAGGAGTAGAGCGGATAGTCCCAGAAAGAACCGTCCGGTTCGCGGCAAACCATCACGGCGTGCTCGATCTCCGGGGCGAAGCGCGCCTGGTCCGCAACCGGGAGCCGGCGCAGCAGCAGCGCCGCGTAGTAATGGCCGTAGAGATAAAAGTAGCCGCTGATCTGATAGTGCGACTCGTGCGGCCACGGCCGGCGCAGGCCCGCCACCTGGAAGCGCGCGTGGTCCTCGACCAACGCCGCCAGCGCGTTGCGCCACGGTCCTTCGCGCTCGCCGCCGCGGGGCGCGCGGCCGAAGAGTTCCAGGGTCTCGTAGCAGGCGGGGCCGCGGCAGGCGGCGCCCTTGAGGCGGTTGACGCCCATGCCCGGGCTCCGGCGCCACAGTTCGCCGTAGACGAAGCCGTGCTCCGGCGTCTCGCAGCGCGCGATCGAATCCACAGCCTCCGCCGTCATCTTCTCCGGCAGCGCGATGCCGGCGGCGCGCGCGCGATCCATCCCGATCAGGATGGTCGCGGTGGTGAAGGACATGGACGTGTCGCTCGGGCGGAAGGTGGGCACTTCGCCGAGCGACAGATAGCCCCAGCCGCCGTCCAGCGACTGATACAGCGCCAGCTTGCCGAGGATGCCCGCGCAGGCGTCGCGAATCGCCGGCGCGCGCGGATCTTCGGGAAACGCGCCCAGATGCTCGGCGAGCGCTTGCAGGGCGTAGCCGAAGGCCCACACGTTGTAGTGTTCGAGGCCGTTGGCGCGTTTCACCTCCCAGTCGCGCAACAACGCGTCCACGCCGCGCGCGCCCGCCGCCGCCGTCGCCTCGGAGGAAAAGGGCGTGCGCGCGAGCGCCATGACGCACAGCCCGGTGGTGGCGACGCGGAAGGCCTGGTGGCTGCCGGGCACGTCCGCCAGCACTTCGATCGGACGCGGCGACTGGTGGGAACCCCAGGAACCGTCCGGATTCTGGTGCGCGACCAGCCACTCGGTGCCGGTGCGCAAGGCTTCCTCGCGCCCGACCTGGGTGCACGGGTTGTCCGCGGCCTCGCGGCGCGGCGCAGCCGCCTCCTGCAGCGCGGCGGCGAGCAGGGCGGCGAGGATCACCGCGGCGCGAAGATGATCTCGGCCTTCATGCCGGGCGCGATGCCGCGGAGCTCGCCGTCGATCGTGACGGTGGCGGCGTACAGCGACTCGGCGCCCGCGACGCTGCGCGCCAGCGGCAGCGACTGCACCTCCAGCCGGCCGGGGCGCGACAAGTCGGGCAGGGCGGGGGCGCGCACCTCGACGGCCGCGCCCGGCGCGAGCAGCGCGCGATCCTTGTCGCCGAGCTCGAGCAGCACCAAGTAGCGTCCGCCACTGGTCAGGGTGAAGACGGTGCTGCGCGCCGACGCCGCGGCGCCGCGCAGATGGCGCGGGGGAGTGCGCCCGGGCCCGTAATCCTCCGGCGCTCCATGCAGCAGCATGCCCTCGCGCGGGGCGCGCATCTCCAGCAGTTTGGCGTCCTCGTGCAGCCGCTCGAGTTCCCGCACCTGACGCGCGAGCTGCAGCTCCGCGCGCGCCAGCCGCTCGCGCCGCGCGGCGGCATCGAGCTCCAGCGTGGCGCGCAGACGCTCCAGGCCGGCCTCCTGGCGCTGCAAGGACTCCTGCTTGTCCTGGTCCTCCATGGCCCAGGTGTACTCTTCGGTGAAACTGCGCTGCCGGCGCGCGAGATCCAGCTGCGAGCGGCTGCGGGCCAGATTGCGCCGGTTGCGCATCAGCACCAGCTCCTCGGTGGCGTCGGCGAGTTCGTCGGCGTTGTACATCGCCTCCAACTGCGCGAGTTCCGCCTCGGCGTCCTCGATGCCGTGCTTGGCGGCGAGGTCTTGCATGCCGGCGGTTTCGCGGCGCAGCGGCAACTCCACTTCGCGCCAACCTTGGAAGGTTCGGCGGGCCCGAGCGAGCGCGGACACCGACGTCGCCAGGCGCTCCGCATCCGCCGCGGCTTCGAGTTCGGCGCGCGCCACGGCCGCGCGCTGGTCGGTCTGCGCCGCCTCGAGGTCGCGCTCCGCCCGCTCCACCGCTTCACTGAGGGCGCGCGGCTCGAAGCGCGCGATCACTTGGCCCTCGTGCACGTAGGTGCCGTGCGGCACCACCTCGGTGAAGATCCAGCCGCCGGCCCACGTCTGGGGCCAGAGTTCGAGCGGAAGCGCGTCCGCGGGGGCCGGGATGAAGTTGCCGCGCCAGGTCACGGGCGGCGCGGCGGGCGCGGCAGGGTCCTGGGCCAAGGCGGGCGCCAGGAGGGGGAGCAGGAGGAGGGCCGTGGACATGGGAGACGCAGCGGGCCGGGGCGCATCCGCCCCGGCCCCTCAGCGTAGCGCGGACCGGCGCCGCGCCGACTCCCGTGCGACGGGTCTACAGGAAGGTCGTGGAGCGAACTGCGGAGAGCTCGCAGCGCGAGCGGTCGAAGGCCTGCAGCAGCACGGTCACCCCGGAGAGGGAGGGCGGCACCGTCGCCTGCAGCGACACTTGGCCGGCGGCGTCCGCCGGGGCGGCGCCAAGAGCGTGCGGTGCGGCGAGACCCGAAGGCACTTGCTGTCCGCCGCCGCAGGAAATGAGGCGCGAGCCTGCGGCGAGCGAGGCGCCGATGCCGACGAAGTCGCCGGGGTCGGCGTTGCGCGCGACGAAGGTATTCACGACGCCGGCTGCGCCCGGGGACGGGGCGTCCAACTCGAGCGCCGGGCGCCAGGCGATCTCGAGGTTGTCCACGCCCACTTCCCACATCTGGAAGATCGAGAAGAAAGTCGGGTCGTTCCACCAGATCTCGACGCGATCCACGCTGGCGATGACGTCGTTCCAGTCCACGCCCGGGCGAAAATGGTCGCCGTCGCCGGCCCAGCCGCCCTTCCAGCCGGGCGGCGTCTGCGCGACGCTGCGGCTCGGCACGACGAAATCGAAATGCTTCCAGCCGCTGCCGACGAGCGGCATCTCGGCTCCGAGGAAGTAGGCGTAGTCGTCGTCGTTGACGTCGAAGGTGCCCTTGGTGTCCCGCAGCAGCAGCGTCATCGGGTTGCCGTAGGTGTTGAAGTCCGTGGACAGGGTGATCGCGTCGAAGGAAATGCGCGTCACGCCGGCGGCGCGCAGGTCGCCGACCCATGGCGCCGCCGCGGCGGGGCCGCTTTCCAGGATGGGATAGAAGGTGTCCAAGCCCGCAACGTGCAGCCACCCGCCCGGATTGCCGCCGCTCGCTTCGATCTGGTCGAAGGAGGCAAAAGTCCAGCCGTTCGGGTTGGCGCCGTTGTCGAAGGTGTCCACGGCACTGCCGCCCTGGAGCAGGAGGAAGGGGAGGAGGAGGAGAGGCATCCCTGCAAGCCTAGTATTTTCCAGGAAAATTGCCAGGAAATTTCTCGCGTCTGGTTTAGGCTCTGGAATCCCGATGCAACCGGCCCCCTTGACCTCTCTGGCGAAAGAGCGCATCCGCAGCCTCGGCAAGGACTTGCAGCAAGCCCTGGGAGCCGTGCTCGATGGCATCCGCGGGCCGGACTCCGGCCCGGTTGCGCTGGCGGCGTCCACAGGAATGAACCCGGCCTTCGCCAGCCGGCTCATGAAGGCGCTGAGGCAGGAGGATCCGGCGGCCGTGGTCTACCACCTCCCCGGGCCGGAACCGCTGCGGCGCTTTGTCGACGCCGCCGCCGCCGCCGGTGTGCCGCGGCACATCTGCGCCCTCGCGGAGCGCGCCATCGCCGACCTTCAGCATTGCATCCGTGTCGAGGCCGGAGGCCGCAGCTCGCTCCATGCCGTGGTCGCCTCGTGGCTGCCCGAGCATGAAGCCGGCTTCGCCCTGGCGCGCAAGCAGGAGATGTTCCGCGCCTGGAGCCAACTCAAGGGGGCGGCCGTGCGCCTCAACCTCGCCACCGCCATGCTGCTGCCGAGCGCGCAGCCCGGCCGCTACGACGTGGTGTGGATCATGGGACTGCTCGGTCTGCGGCGTACCCGGCCGGGCGCCACGGTGAAACTCGCGACCCGGCGCCTGGCCGGCGCCGGCGACTCCGCGCGCGCCCCCGATCCGCAAGCGTTGCGCGATTTCTGCAGTGGCACACCGGCGTCGGTCGAAGCGCGGCGCGTCGGCGACACGATGCACTATCTGCTCGGCGGACGCGGCGTCGGCCTCGGCACGGCCGCCGATCTGCTGTTTGCCGAGGTCAACCGGGGCGAGGTGCGCTACGGGCGGCCGCCGGGATCGCCGCCGCGTCGCAGCCACGTGTTCGCCGAGATCGCCACGCCTTGCCGCGCGCTGGTCTTCGACTTGTTCGTGCACCCGGAGCTCTTCCCCGGGCAGCAACCTGCGCTGCGCATCTACGACACCGCCTTCGACGGCGTCGCCGACGTCAACGACCCCGCGCGTGACGTGGATCTGCTCGACTTGCCGGAATCCGTGGCAGCCCTCGACTCGCGCCCCGCGGCGTGGCGCATTCCGGAAATGCCGCGCTACGCGGAATTGATCGCCCACGTCGCTGCCGGCGTGGGCGCCGATGCCGCGCGGCTTCGTCCCTGGCGCTGCCGCATCGAGTACCCGCCCTACGCGGCGCAGGTGGTGCTCGCCTTCGACGCGCCCGAAAGGGCCGAGGCGCCGCCGCGCTAAGTTCGGGACGTGGGCTCCCGCACCATCCCCGCCTTGGCGCGCGAGCGCATCCATGCGCTCGGGAGCGCTCTGCGCGCCAACCTCGGCGCGCTGTTGGAGCGTCTCCCGGCCGCCTCCAGCACCATGCAGGCCGTGCGCGCAGCCGGCATGAACAAGGTGTTCGCCACGCGCATCGCCAAGGCCATGCGCCAGGAAGATCCGGTGGCCGTGGTGTATCACCTGCCCGGCCCCGAGCCTCTACGGCGCTTCATCGCGGGGGCGCGCGCCGTCGGCGTCGCGGCCGCCGTCTGTGCCGCCGCCGCAGAGGCGGTGGATCAACTGGATCGCTGCATCCGCGAGGACGCGGGCGGGCGCAGCGCCCTGAATGCGGTCATCGCTTCCTGGCTGCCGGCCGAGCAGAAGGGGTACGCCTTGAGCCGCAAGCAGGACGCCTATCGGGCCTGGAGCCAGATCAAGGGCGCGGCGGCCGACACGAGCGTCGTCACGGTCCTGCTTCATCCCAGCGCCACCCCGGGGCGCATCGACCTCATGTGCTTCATGGGTCTGCTCGGGCTGCGGCGCCTGCGCCCCGGCGCCACCGTCAAGCTCGCCACTCGCCGTCTCGCGCGCGAAGAGTCCAGCCGGCGCCCGGAGGCGCACTCCGGCTTCGCGGACAGCACCGATCCCTTCGGCCTGCGCGAGTTCTGCCTCGCGCCGCCGGCGCCGCTGGAACCGCGCCGCTCCGGCGACACCGTGCACTACGTGCTGGGCGGGCGCGCTTTCGGACTGCGCTCGGCGGCGGACATGCTGGTGGCGGAGATCAACCGCGCGGAATTGGCCTACGGCCGCGCACCCGGCAGCCCGCCCCGGCTCAGCCACTTCTTCGCCGAATCCAGCACGCCGGCCCACACTCTGGTCTTCGACCTGATGGTGCACGCCAGCCTGTTTCCGGGCCAGCAGCCGCAACTCTTTCTCTACGACACCACCTTCGAGGGCGTCGCCGACGTGAACGACTCCACGCGCGACCTCGACCGGCTTGATCTGCCGGAAAAGGTCGGCGCCTTGGGCGCGGGCCTCGACGCGCTCAGCCTCGCGGAAATGCCGCGCTACGGCGAACTCGTCGGGCGCATCTGCCGCCTGCTCTCCTGGGATCCCGCGCAGCTGCGAACCTTCCGCTGCCGCATCGAATATCCGCCTTACGGCGCCCAGGTGGTGCTGGCTTTCGCGGTGCCGGAACTGCCTTCCTTGACGAACAAGTAGTACATGCGCCCGCGGCTCGCGACGTGGCCGGCGCGCGCCATGGCGTCGTCGCCCAAGCCCATGTAGACGTCGCAGCGTCCGGCCGAGCGAATCGCGCCGCCTCGGTCCTGATCGAGGGCGAAGAAGCGGTGCGGACGCTGCACGAGGGCGCCGTCCCGCGCGAATTCCGGCAGCCGCGTCTCGACGTAGGCGAGGGCGGCGCGCGGGAACACGTCCTTGTCCGTGGCGATCGAGTGCATCGCCGTCACGGGCTGGCCCAGGCAGCCGTAGGGGCCGCCGCTGCTTTCCTGGAAGAAGACGAACGACGGGTTCATCGGCAGCACCCGCTCGGCCTCGGCCGGGTTCGCGCCGAAGTAGTCGCGGAGTTTCTGCAACGAGAGTTCGCTGCGCGCGATCTTGCCCTCCTCGACCAGGATCAGGCCGACGCTCTTGTACTCGTGGCCGTTCTTGGCGGCGTAGCCAACCTCGTAAAGCGAGCCGTCGGGCAGGCGGATCACCGCGCTGCCCTGCACCTGCGCGATGTAGGCGTCGAAGGGATTGGTCAGCCAGGCGAGTTCCAGTCCGCGCAAGATGCCGGAGGACTGAATCTCGGCGGCATCCGGGTAGGGAGCGTGCTCGCCGTTGGGCAGGCGGCGCCCCAAGATTTCGCCCGTCTTGGCATCCTTCTCGAGGTCGTCCGGCTTCTTGTAGAGCGGATATTGGTAGGGGCCGCCGCGCTCCTTGGCGCCGTCGAGGATCGGCGTGCCATAGCCGGTGAAGAAGACGTCGCCGGTGTCGGTGCGGCCGCGCGCCACCCACACCTCGAAATCCTGGTTCAGGCGTCGGAGGAATTCCTCGGCCGAGCCGGACTGCGCCAAGGCCTCATGAAAGCGCTCCACCGAGGCCACCATGCGCTCGTGCGTGATCTCGCCGTGCTCGCCATAGGGAAAGAATCCCTTGGAAGAGGGCTTGGCGAGATAGGCGAGGCTCCGCTCCGCGGCTTCCAGCAGTTCGGCGCGCATCTGCCAGCCGATGGAGAAGTCGGGCCGGGGGTCGCCCGGCGGCAGCGGCACGATGCCGACCTGGCCCGGCGCCAACTCGTAGTCGTAGGGGTTGATAGGAGCCTCGGGCTCCGGCGGGGGAACGACGCAGGCGGGCAGCAGGGCGAGCACGAGGGCCGCTGCTGCGGCGGCCGGGATCCGGAACGACATGCCGGCAAGGTATCCGGCAACGGGGGCGCGATTCCAGCGCGCCGCCCTTATCCTGCCCGCATGCGGATGGAATACCGGCGAGAACTCGCGGCGGGCGCTGTGCTCACCGTGCTGGAGGTGGACAGCGCGGTCCTGCGCGGCAACCCGCTCGGCGACCCCGCGGTGCGCGCCTGTCCGCTGCTGCTGCCGCCCGGTGGCGCCGCAGCGGCGCGCGGCCGGCCCTTGGCGGTGGTGTTGTTCGGCTACACCGGCTTCGCGCACAAGGTGCTGAACAAGCCGAGCCTGTGGCAGGAGAACCTGCCCGAGCGCATCGCGCGCGGCATGGCGGAAGGTCGCATCCCGCCGGCGGTGCTGCTTTGGCCGGCGTGCGAGACCCGGCTCGGCGGTTCGCAGTTCGTGAACTCCGCCGGCACCGGCCGCTACGAAGACTTCGTTTGCGACGAGGCGGTTGCGGCGGCGGAGGGCGCATACGGCTGCGGCGGAGCGGGCCGGCGGATCGTGGTGGGCAAGTCGAGCGGCGGTTTCGGCGCGCTTCACCTGGCCATGCGCCGCCCCGGACTCTTTGCCGCCGCCGGCTCGCATTGCGGCGACCTCGGCTTCGACGTCAGCCACGCGCGCGGCTTCGCCGACGCGCTGAACGCTTGGCGCAAGGCCGGCGGCCCGGCGCAGTTCCTCGCCGCCCTTCCGCATCTCGAGAAGTTCGGTTTCGCCGAACATGCCGCCGCCGAGATGCTCGCGCTCGGCCACTGTTACGCCCCGGACGCGGCTTCGCCGTGGGGCTGCCAACTGCCGGTGGACCCGCAGAGCGGCGAGCCCCGTCCGGAGGCCTTCGCCCGCTGGCTCGCCTTCGATCCGCTGCGCCGCGTGGAGAACGACGACGCCGCGGCCGCCGCCTTGCGCGGCTTGCGCGCGCTCTATCTCGACGCCGGCGAGCAGGACGAGTTCGCGCTGCAGTGGGGCTTGCGCCGCTTCGTGCAGCGGCTCGCAGCGCGCTCCATTCCCCACCGCGCGGAGTTTTTCGCCGGCGGCCACTTCGACACCGACGCGCGCTACGAGGTCAGCCTGCCGTTCCTGTTGGGGGCGCTGGCCTAGCGGCCGCGACGCCCGCCAAGCGGCCGGTGGCCCAGGCCCACTGGAAATTGAAACCGCCGATGCGCCCGATGGCATCGAGAATTTCTCCGCACAGGTAGAGCCCGGCGCAGGCGCGGCTTGCGAGCGTGCGGGGGTCCACTTCGCCGAGGGGCACGCCGCCGCCCGTCACCTCGGCCACGGCGAAGCCGCGACTCCCTGCAATCGGCAGGGGGAAGCCGGCCAGCAGCGCCAGCAGACGCTCGCGTCGCGCGCGCTCGAGCTGGGCCAGCTGCGTGCCGGGCGCGAGCTCGGCCAGAGTGCAGAGGACTTCGGCGAGTCGCGCCGGCAGCGCCTCCTCCAGGGAGGCCGCGACGGTGCGCCGCCCGGCGGCGGCGGCCAGCGCCTCCGTCCAGTGCGCGCGGCCGCGCGCGCCCCAGTCCACCTGAATCTCGGCGCCGGCGCGCGTCCACCAGTGGCTCGCGTCGAGGATGGCGGGGCCGCTGAAGCCCTGATGGGTGAACAGCAGCTCGCGCGTGCGCTCCTCCAGGACCTTGCCGCCCGCCAGCGCGCGCCAGCGCACCGGCAGCGCGATCCCCGCCAACGCGCGCAACCGCGCGTCGTTCGTGCTGAGGGGCACGAGCGCGGGATAGGTCGGCAGCAGGTCGTGGCCCAGCGCGCGAGCGAAGGCGTAGCCGGCGCCGTCGCTGCCGGTCTGGGGCACGGAACTGCCGCCGGTCGCCAGGATCAGGCGCTCCGCCGTGAGGCGCGCGCCGCCGGCGGCCTCCAGCTGGAAGCCCGCCGCCAGCCGCTCGCGCCACGGGCAATGCAGCACGACGCCGGCGTCGCGGGCGGCACGCAGCAGGGCGTCGCGCACGACGCGCGCTTTCTGCGCCGCGGGAAACAGTTTGCCGCTCTCCTCCTCCCACACGAGCGGGAGCCCGAGATCCCGCTCGAAGAAGGCGCGCTGCTCCGCGAGCGGCCAGCTGGCCAGCAAGCGCCGCAACACGTGGCGCGACCCCTGCGTGAAGAAGTCTTCAGGCGTGCTCTCCGCGGGCAGCACGTTGCAGCGGCCGCCGCCGCTGATCAGGATCTTGCGCCCGGGCTCGCGCGCGCCCTCGAGCAGCGCGACGCGCGCGCCGGCGCGCGCGGCGTGCACTGCCGCCATCAGGCCGGCGGCGCCCGCGCCCACGACCGCGACGTCCGAGTGTTGAGGCGCAGCCAATCTGGTGCCGCACGATAGCCGCGCCTGAACGCAAGATGAACGCGCCAGTTCAGGCCGATT
>CAZDMB010000002.1:23133-29806 GCA_964506175.1 uncultured Planctomycetales bacterium
TGCTCGCGCGCGAGAGTGCATGAAGAACGCGGCTCCTCCCCAGTCGCCCAGCCCACTCAACAAGCATGAACATCGCACGACTCCTGATTCTCGCCGGCCTCACCGCCGGCGGCGCGGCCGGCGCTTCCGGCGTGATGCACTGGCAGAGTTCCGGCCACCGCTGCGACGACGCCGCGCGCGCCATTCTGCGCGCCAACGAGAGCGAGGCCGAAGCCGACTTCTGGCTCGGCTTGGCGATCTGCCTCAACGATCCGGGCGCGAATCTGCGCAGTTGCTGGCAGGACGCGGTGACGGCGCGCGACGAGGCCGAAGACGAAGCCGAGGCGCAATACGCCGCCCGGCTCGACGTGTGCGACCAGCTCGGCCATGGCGTCTACGACCCGCAGGTCAACCCGGCGGATTTCTCCGCCGTCGTCACCAACTCTTACCTGCCCCTCACCCCCGGCCGCACGATGGTGTACGAGTCCACCACCTCCGCGGGACTCGAGCACATCGAGGTCACGACGCTCTCCCAGACGCGGGACGTCAACGGGGTGTCGTGCCGGCGGGTGCGCGACGTGGTCACCTTCAACGGCGCCCTCAAGGAAGACACCGAGGACTGGTACGCGCAAAACCTGAACGGCGAGGTTTGGTACTTCGGAGAATTCGTTCTCAATTACGCGGACGGGTTCGTCGACGGCATCGAAGGCTCCTGGCGCTTCGGCAAGGACGAGGCCAAGCCCGGCATCATCATGCTGGCGGCGCCGTCGGTGGGTCAGGCCTACCGCCAGGAGTACCTGCCGAACGTCGCTGAGGACGTCGCCCGCGTGGTCGGCACCGGCCTGACGGTGACGGTCGCCTACGGCACCTTCAACAACTGCATCAAGACGGCCGACGTCAGCCCGATGGATCCGGGCGTGCTGGAGTACAAGTACTACGCTCCGGGCGTCGGCCTGATTCTGGAGGAAGATCCGGACACCGGCGAGTTCTCCGAACTGATCCAGATCCTGTGAGCCCCAAGCCGCCGCCGGCGCTCAACGGCGCCGCCGGCGGCATTCTTCAGCCTCCATTCAGGTTGGCGATCTCCGTTTCATTCAGGAGATCGCCATGCAAACCCTGCTCTACCTCACCCTCTTTCTGGCGCAAGCGCCGTCTGGCGCCGCTCCGCTCTGCGACCGCGTCGCCCAGGCCGCCCATCGAGCGGAGTGCAGTCGCGTGGAGAGCGCCTTCTGGCTGAGCGCCGGCGCGGCCCTCAACGGCCCGGCGACCGCGCTGCCCGCCGCCATGCGCGCCGCCTGGAACGAGCGCCACGACGGATTGCTCCGCGCCTCGCGGCAGAACGCCGCGCGCCTGGCCGCGTGCGCGGCGCTCGGTCACGGGCCCTATCAACCCGATCTGCAGCCCGCCGAATTCTCCGCCGACGTGCGCGCCACCTACTTTCCTCTGCCCCCGGACCGCACGCTGGTCTACGAGCGCGCCGCGGCCGAAGGCTTGGAGCGGATCACCGTCACCGTCAAACCGGACGTCGCAGTGATCGGCGGCTTCCCCTGCCGCGTCGTGGAGACCGCGGAGACGATGGACGCGATGCTCGTGGAGCGCACCACCGACTGGTTCGCACAGCGCAACGACGGCTCCGTCTGGTACTTCGGGGAATCCTCTCAACATTATGCGGGCGGACTCCTGAGCAGCCTGGACGGTTCCTGGCGCGCCGGCCGCGACGGCGCTCTGCCCGGCCGCGCCATGCCGGCCGCGCCGCTCCCGGGCGGCCTCTACCGCGCCGAGTATCTGCTCGGCACGGCCGAGGACGTCTGCCGCATCGTCGGAACCGGCGCGACCGTGGTCGTGCCGGCGGGCACCTTCACCAATTGCGTGGTGGTGGAGGAGTCGAGCCCGCTCGAGCCCGACGACATCGCCACCAAGTACTATGCGTGGATGTTCGGCCTCGTCCTCGAGGTGGATCAGGCCACCGGCGGCCGGCTCGAACTGATCAGCGTCAAGTAGCTTTCCGCGCGCGGCATGACACGCATCCTGCTGGTGGAGGACGAGGAGCGCCTCGCGCGCTCGCTGCTGGTCGGCCTGCGGGAGGAGCAGTTCGTGGTGGATCACGCCCGCGACGGCGAGGAGGCGCTGTGGCACCTCAATGCCGGCCACCACGACCTGGTGCTGCTGGACCTGCGGCTGCCCAAGGTGGACGGCCTCGAAGTGTGCCGGCGCATGCGCGCGCGCTCCGCCCAGCCCGCGGTCCTGATGCTGACCGCCTCCGACACCACGCAGGACATCGTCAAGGGCCTCGACCTCGGCGCCGACGACTACCTCACCAAACCCTTCGTCTTCGCGGAATTGCTCGCGCGCGTGCGAGCCCTGCTGCGCCGCGGCCGCGCCGCCGAGGGCGGCCAACTGCAGGTGGCGGACCTGGCCCTGGACCTCGCGGCGCGCCGCGTATGGCGGTCCGGCCGCGAGATCGTGTTGAGCAATCTCGAGTACCGGCTGCTCGAGCACCTGATGCGCCATGCGGGCTCGGTGCAGAGCAAGTCGCGACTGGCCGCCGCCATCTGGCAGGACGAGACGGGCCCGGACTCGAACGTGCTCGAAGTACTCGTTTCGAACTTGCGCCGCAAGCTCGATCGTGACTTCACGCCGCACCTGCTGCACACGCGGCGCGGCGCGGGCTATTTCCTCGCCGAGGACGGCGCGTGAAGCCGCTCAGCATCCGCGCCGGCCTGTCGCTGCGCTTCGCCGGGCTGGCGCTGCTGCTGCTGGTCGCGTTCGCCGTCACGCTCTTCTGGAGCAGCGGCCGCGCCCTGCGCGCCGGCCTGGACGGCCGACTCGCCACCACCGCCGCCGGATTGGCCCAGTTGAGCGATTGGGACGAGGACGCCGGTTTCGCCGAGTTCGAACTCGCGGAGGAGTTCGCGGAGCGCTTCGCCGCCAGCCACGCGGTCGGTAGCCAGGAGGTCTGGACCTGGCCGGAGATGCGCCTGCTGTACCTCGCTGGCGAAACGCCGGACCGGCCGCTGCCGGAGGCTGCCTGGGGAGCCGGATTCGACCCGGCGCAAGGGCCGCGCGAAGAGTTCCTCACGCTGGCCGGCGCGGACGGACCCCTGCGCGTCTGCACTGCGCTCATCCACGTACCTGCGCCGCGTCAGCAGCCCGGGGAGCGCGCCAAGAAATCGTTCACGGTTTTGGTGCGGGTGGCGGAGGACTACCGACCGGTTGCCGCGCAACTCGGGCGGCTCGGCTGGTTGATCGGAGGCAGTGCGGTCGTTGCCGCCGCCTTGGCGGCCCTTTTTTCCATCTATCTGTCCAAACGCGTCGTGCGGCCGTTGCGCGAACTCGGCGACGCCGCCAGCGCCGTCCGCGCCGGCCGGCTGGCGCCGATGCCACGCCGCCGCGCGGGGGACGAGGTCGACGCGCTGGCCGACCACCTCGACCACGCTTTCGGCCGCCTGGAAGAGGCGCTCCAGCGGCAGGCGCGCTTCACCGCTGACGCGGCTCACGAGTTGCGCAATCCGGTCTCCGTGATCCGCAATGCCGCCGAGGTCGCGCTGCGCCGCGAGCGGACGCCCGCGGAATACCAAGATTTCCTTCGCGACGTGCTCGAAACCTCCAGCCGCATGGGCGGCGCGATCGAGGCGCTGCTGTTGCTCGCCCGGCTCGACGCGGAGGGCGTCCGCCGCGCTTTCAGCGCCGTGGATCTCGCCGAAATCGCTCGCGATTCCGCCCGCGCCCTGCCCGGCGCCCGGCCGCAGTTGCGGTTGCCGCCGGACGAATCGCCGGTCATGGTGCGCGGTGACGGCGGCCTGCTGCGGGTGCTCGTGGACAATCTCCTCAGCAACGCCGCGCGGCACTCGCCCGAAGGCGCGCCGGTCGAGGTGATCGTCGAGCGCAACGGTTGCGCGCGTCTGCTGGTGCGCGACCGCGGCGCCGGCATCGCGCCGGAGCATCGCAGCCGCGTGTTCGACCGTTTCTATCGCGCCGACGGGGCGTCAGCCCGCGGCTCGGGCGCCGGCCTCGGCCTTGCGATCGTCGCGGAGGTGGCGCGCCTCCACGGCGCCACGCCGCATCTCGAAACTTCCGCTGCCGGGACGACGGTCAGCGTGGAGTTCCCGCCGTCGCCGGCGTGAGCGCGGCGGCCATCGCCGCTTCCCAGCGGGCGAAGGCGGCGGCCTCGCGGCGCAGCGCGGCGTCCAGCAGGTCCGCGGCGCCGGCGCCGAAGGTCGCGTGCAGGCGCGCCTTCATGTCCGCGAGATGCCGATCCTCGTCGCGCAGGATCGAACGCACCGAAAAGGGCGCGCCCGCCTGCTGCAGTGCCGCCTCGTAGAGCGGGTAGAAGGCGTGCGCGCGCACCTCGATGGCGGTCGAGGACAGCAGATAGTTCGCCTCCGCCCGCTCCTCCGCCGCCACGTCGGCGAGCAGCGCTTCGCACGCGCGGTCGACCTCCTGCAGGTAGGCCTCGGCGGCGTCGCCGGCCAGCGTGTCCGCGGCGGCGAACGTGGCGACGCCATCGTGCCGGCCGCCGTTGAGCGCCACCGCCGCGCGCTTCAGCCGGAGCGCGTGGCCGGCCTCCTCGATCACGTGCTGCAGGCCGTCGGCGTCCATGGACTCGGCGCGCCGCACCTTCAGCATCTTGCGCACGCCGACGTATTCCATGCGCGCCAGCGAATTGACGAAGCGGGCGTGCAGCGCCGGATCCGCCACCACGCGCGCCAGCCAGGCGCGCACGCGGTCGAGGCAGGGGTCGGCAGCGGGCATCGCGCGCGATTCTAGGGCAGAATGGGGCATGGATCCGCTCGTCCGCGCCGACATCGATCAGTACGCCTGGCGCCACACGCGCCCCGACCCGGCCGACCTCGCCGCGCTCGCGGCGCGCACCGCCGCCGAGATGCCGGATCCGCAGATGCTGACCGGGCGCGTCGCGGGGCGGCTGCTCAAGCTGCTGGTGCGCATGCTTCGGCCGCGCCTGGTGGTCGAGGTCGGCACGTTCACCGGCTATTCCGCCCTGTCCATGGCGGAGGCCCTCGAGCCCGGCGCGCGCCTGATCACCTGCGAGATCAATCCGGCCGCCGAGCGCCTGGCGCGCGCCGCCTTCGCCGCCAGCCCGCACGGGAGCAAGATCGAATTGCGGATGGGGCCGGCGCTCGCGAGCTTGCGCGCCCTGCGCGAGCCGGTGGATTTTTCTTTCATCGACGCCGACAAGACCGGCTATCCCGATTATTACGAGGCGCTGGTCGAGCGCACCCGCCCGGGGGGCGTGATCGTGCTCGACAACATGCTGATGTCCGGCCGCGTGCTCGAGCCGCGGGAGGACGGGCCGCGCGCCGTTGCCGCCCTCAATGCCCGCATCGCGGGCGACGAGCGCGTTGAGAACGTCCTGTTGACGGTGCGCGACGGCGTGCAGCTGGTGGTCAAGCGTTGAGCGACGCGCGGCCGGGCGCTGCGTTAATCTGAAGCGGTCCGCGGAGCAGACTCCGGTGTACGAGCGCCGTCATCACCCGCCGATCTCCCGAGCGCGTTTCACGCGCAGGCTCCTGGCGCACGCGCTGGCCGCGGCGGCGCTGCTGCTGGTGTCGCTGCTCATCGGCATGCTGGGATACGCGCACTACGAGGGCCTCGGCTGGCGCGACGGCTTCCTCAACGCCGCCATGCTGCTCGGCGGGATGGGGCCGGTGGACATGCCGCGCACCGACGCCGGCAAGATGTTCGCCGGCGTGTACGCGCTCTACGCTGGCTTGGTGTTCATCGCTGCGGCGGGATTGGTGGCGGCGCCGGTGCTGCACCGCATTCTGCACCGCTTCCACGCCGACGCGAAGGACTGAAATCGGGCGCGGTTTTCTGTTAGCTTGAGCGCTCCGTGGGCGATCCGTCCATTCTGCTGTGGGGGCTGTTGTTCGGCTCGGTGGGCCTGGGATATTTCGTCTACGGCAAGAAGCAGAGCCGCTTCGTGCCGCTGGTGTGCGGCATCCTGCTGATGGTGTTTCCCTACCTCGTCAGCAACGTCCTCGTGATGGTGCTCGTCGGTTTGGTGCTCGTGGCCTTGCCCTACTTCATCCGCTTCTGAGCCCGGCGGCGGTCTGCATGGCCGCGGCGATGGCGTCGGCCTCGCCGAGGGTGAGGCAGGCCGGCGGCAGCGCGTAGAGCACGTTGCCGAGCGGCCGCAGCAGCACCTCGGGCAGGGCGCGGCAGGCGGCGCGCAAATCTTCTCCCAGGTGCGCCAGGTACCCGGCGTCGGGCGCGGCAAGTTCCAGCGCCACCACTCCGCCGAGCCGCCGCACATCCAGCACGCGCGGATCGCCGCGCCAGCCGGCCAAGCCCGCCTCGATGCGCGCGCCGAGCGCGTCGAGCCGCGCCGGCGTGTCGTCCTCGCGCACGAGCTGCAGCGAGGCGCGCGCCGCGGCGCAGGCGATCGGATTGGCGGTGAAGGTATGGCCGTGGAAGAAGGCGCGGCTGCGCTCGTCCCCCTCGAAGCAGTGAAAAATTTCCTCGGTCGCCAGCGTGGCGGCGAGCGGCAGCGTGCCGCCGGTCAGGCCCTTTGCCACGCACAGGAGGTCGGGGGTCACGCCGGCGTGCTCGCAGGCGAACACGCGGCCGGTGCGGCAGAAGGTCATGACCTCGTCCGCGATGAGGAAGGCGCGGTGCTCGTCGCACAGCCGCCGCGCGTCGCGCCAGAACGCCGCCGGATGCATGCGCATGCCCG
>CAZDMB010000002.1:29816-34964 GCA_964506175.1 uncultured Planctomycetales bacterium
GATGACGCCGGCCACCCGCCCGGCGAGCGCGCGCAACGCCGCCTCCAGGGCCTCGCCGCGCGGCGGCACGCGCACGACGTGGAACAGAAACGGGCCGAACTCGCGGAAGAACGGCTGCGGATCGCCGGCCGCCATCGCCCCGACGGTGTCGCCGTGATAGGCGCCCTCGAGCGCGATGAAGGTCGTGCGCGCGGTTTCGCCGCGCCGCGACCAGGCGCCGATGGCGGCCTTCAGCGCGACCTCCACGGCGGTGGAGCCGTCGTCCGAATAGAACACGCGGGTGAGCGGGACCGCCCCCGGCGTGCGCGGCGCCAGCGCGAGCAGTTGCTCGGCCACCGCCACCGCCGGCTCGTGCGTGCAGCCGGCAAAGAGGACGTGGTCGAGCGCGTCGGCCTGGGCGGCGATCGCTTGCGCGATGCGCGGATGACCGTGGCCGTGCAGGGTGGCCCACCAGGAAGAGATGGCGTCGAGTCGCCTGCGGCCGTCGGCGAACTCCAGCCAAGCGCCTGCGGCGCGCACGACGGGCAGCGGCGCCGGATCGAGCCCGTGCTGCGTGTAAGGGTGCCACAGCACCCGCGCGTCGCGGGCCGCCAGTTCCACGCGCCGATTCTAGTATCTTGGCGGCGTGCGCCGCGCTGTCGCCCCGGCCGTTCTCGCGGCTCTGCTGGCCGCCGCGTGCGGCGCGCCATCGGCGGCGCCGCGCATCGTGGAGTTTCCGCCCGCGGCGTTGCCGGTCGCGGCCGATCTGCGGCCGCGACTCGAGAGCCTCGGCCTCGTTCCGCGCGCTCAGGGCGCCCGCGGCACCTGCTCCATCTTCACCACTTGCAGCGCGCTGGAGTTCGCGCTCGCCAAACGCCGCGGCCGCGCCGAGCGCATGAGCCCGGAGTTCCTCAATTGGGCCGCCAGCCAGGCCGGCGGCTGGGCCAGCGACGGCAATTTCTTTCACAATGCCTTGGCCGGCTTCGACCGCTTCGGACTGTGCCCCGAGGACTCGATGCCCTACCGCGCATCATTCGATCCCGCGCTCGCCCCCGCGCCGGAAGTCCTGGCGCAGGCGGCGGGGGTGCTCGCCGGCCTCGAGACGCATTGGATCGTGCCGTGGGAGCCCAACCGCTTCGGCGTCTCCGACGCGCAGTTCACCGCCATCAAGACCGTGATCGCGCGCGGCGATCCGGTCGCCGCCGGCGCCGCGCACAGCCGGTTGCTGGTCGGCTACCGCGACGACCCGGCGCTGCCGGGCGGCGGCGCCTTTCTCACCCTCGATTCCGCGCTCGCCCGCTACGACGAGGTGAGCTACGAATTCGTGCGGCAGCAGGTGGCCGACGTGTTCTGGATCGAGGCGCGCCGCCGCTCCTAGCGCGCGTCTTCGGTCGCGTCGTCCAGCGCCTGCAGCGCATGGCCGCGTTCGTAGCTGCTCATGTCGCGCGCCAGCTGCCGGTAGCGGCGGTTCAAGTCTTCGTGCGGCGCGACCTGCGCGGCCACGCGCTCCAGCGCCACACGGCGCTCGTAGTCCGAGGCGATGGCGCCGACGGCGTCGAGATAGGCGGCGGCCAGCGCCGGGTCCACGGACCGGTCCGCCAGCGACTTGAGCACCTGCCCCAACTCGTAGTCCGAGCCCACGCTCGCTTGCGCCAGGCTGGCGACCGCGGCGGCGAAGTCGGCGTCGGTGCCGCTTTGCTGCAGCGCGGCCTCGAGGGTGCGCGCCAACTCGTAGTCCGAGCCGATGTGGCGCGCCGTCGCGAGCCACGCGTCGCGCGCCGCTGCGTCCGCCGGCAGGCGCTCGACGGCCTGCCGGAGCAATTTGGCCAGCTCGTAGTCCGAATCGACCTGCTCCGCCGTCTCCAGCAGGCGCACGATGAGCGGCGTCGGCAGCGACTGCGTGCTGAGCGCGAGGCCAAGCGCCCGCCCGAGTTCGTAGTCGGAGCCGATGCCGGCGGCGCAGTTGAGCGCGTGCTCGGCCTGTTCCGCGCTCAACTCCGTGGACTTCAGCAGTTTGCCGAGGTAGCTCGCCCGCGCGTAATCGCTCGAAATCAAAGCGACCTCGGCGAGCACTTTGTCGGGGCCGCCCTGCGCGAGCAGCCGGGCCACGCGCGCCTCGGCGTCGTAGCCGGATTCGCGGAACATGCGCGGCAGCGCGGCGGCGAGCCAGGCGCGGCCGGCGTCGTCCATGGGCATGGCCTCGCCTTCGAGGGAATAGACGCGGGTCAAGGAGCCGCTGCGATCGGCCTTCACCACGTACTGGCGTTCGACGCCGTCGAGTTCTTCGCGCAGGGCGAACTTGCCGCGCGGTTCCAGCGCGCTCACGTCGGATTCGTCCTCGGTGAAACTCACCACGCCCTCGCTGACCATGCGCAGCGCGTAGCCGTGGCGCCGGATGCTCAAGGTGGTGTCGCCGTCGCCGTACACCGTGAGCGAGGTGGCGCTGCCGTGCCCGCCGATGCGCCATTCGGTCGTGCAGGCGCCGAGGAGCAGCGGCAAGGAGCCGATGACGACCACCAAGGCGTTGCGGAAGGAAGTCGGAGATGAGGAGCGGTGCATGGGACGAGGGTGCCGCGGAATTCGCAGCCGCGCCTGTGACCGGACTACGCTGGGGGTGGTTGCGGCGTTTTGCTCTTTCTGCCGCAATTCACTCGGCGAGCACGGCGCGGAGGTCGTTGGCCGCCAGCCACAGGTCCAGGGCGGCGGGCTCGACGGCGCGAAACTGCGGCAACTCCAAGAGCGGGAGTTCCGGGTAGCGGCCGGCCAGGGTGCGGGCGTTCTGCGGGTGCGGCGGCCCGACGAGCACCAACGCGGCCGCGCGCAGCCGGCGCGCCGCCAAGGCTTCCAGGCTCAACAAGGTGTGATTGAGGGTGCCCAGGCCGCTGCGCGCGACCAGAACCACCGGCGCTCCGAGCCGCTGCAGAAGATCCGCCTGATCTTCGTGCGCATTGAAAGGCACCCGCAGGCCGCCGGCGCACTCCACCACCCAGGTGGCGGCCTGCGCACCGCGTCCGAGCGGCTGCAGGGTCTTGCGCAGCGCCTGCAGCACTTCCGCCACGCGCACTTCGACGCCCGCGGCGGCGGCGGCCTGATCCACCGAGGCGGGCAGCGGCAGCGCCACCGCCGGCGGCGGCGCGCGCTCGGCTTCCAGGCCGCTGAGCGCCCGCACGGCGCCGGTGTCGTCGTCCGCTCCGGTCTGCACCGGCTTGAAGTAGCCGACGGGCCTCCCGGCGGCGCGCACGGCGCGCACGAGCAGCGCGCTGACGACGGTTTTTCCCACGCCCGTGTCGGTGCCGGCCACCACCAGGACGCGCGGGGCCGGCCGGACGCGCGGCGCGGCGCTGATGACCGGCGCCGGGCGCTCGCGCGCGGCCGACAAGATCGCCGTCGCCAGCCCGTCCACCTGCTCTTCGGTGTGATCCGCGTGGCAGACGAGGCGCAGCCGGCTGGTGCCCTCCGGCACGGTGGGCGGGCGCACTGCGCGCACGTCGAAGCCGGCGGCGCGCAGCGCCGCGGCCGCCGCCAGCGCGCGTTCGGCGGCGCCGAGCACCACCGGCACGATGGGGGATTCGCCGCGCGTCGCCAAGCCGCCGGCCCGCAAACGCTCGCGCAGGCGCGCGGCGTTGGCGTGCGCGCGCGCGGCGCGCTCCGGCTCGGCGCGCACGATGCGGATGGCGGCTTCGAGCGCGGCCGCCACGGCCGGCGGCGGGGCGGTGGTGTACACGAAGGCGCGGCCCTTGTTCAGCACCAAGTCGACGACTTCGCGGCGCCCGCAGACGAAGGCGCCGGCCGCTCCCAGCGCCTTGCCGCCGGTCACGACGCGCGCCAGCACGCGCGGATGCGCGGGCGGAAGCCGATCCTCATACAGGCCGGCGGCGTGCGCGTGATCCACCACCAGGTGCGCGTCGCGGCGCGCGCACAGGTCCAGCAGGGCGCCCAACGGCGCGAGATCGCCATCCATCGAGTAGACGTCCTCGATCACGATGATGCGGCGGCGGGCGGCGGCCGCGCGCGCCAGGCCGGCGTCCAGGGCCGCGAGGTCGAGGTGCGGGAAGACGATCCGCCGCGCCCGCGCCAGCCGTGCGGCATCGATGAGCGAAGCATGATTCAACTCGTCGGAGAAGAGCGCGTCTTCCGCCCCGGCCAGCGTCGGCAGCAGCGCGGCGTTCGCCTGCCAGCCGCTCGGCAGCAGCAGCGCCGCGTCCTCGCCGGTCCACGCGGCGCAGGCGCGCTCGGCCGCCTCGTGCGGCGGGAGGTTGCCGCGCAGCAGGCGCGCCCCGCGCGCCCCGGCGCCGTATTCCTCGAGCACCGCGCGCGCCGCCGCCACCACGCGCGGGTCGCCCGCCAGACCGAGGTAGTCGCTGCTGGTGAAGTCCGTGCCGGCGGCCGGCGCCAGGTCGCGGCGCAGGCCCGCCTCGGCCCAAGCCGCCAATTCGGCGCGCAGCGCCGCCTCGATGCTTTCCTTCACACTTCGATCGCGCCGGCAGCCATGGCCTCGGGCGCGCGCAAGCCGCGCAACCCGAGTTTCGCGAGCAGCGCGGCGTCGTCGGCGCGGCCGCGATTCGGCGCGGTCAGCAGTCGCTCGCCGAGGAAGATGGAGTTCGCGCCGGCCAGGAAACACAGGGCCTGCAGCTCCTCGCTCATGGACTCGCGTCCCGCCGACAGGCGCACGAAGGCGCGCGGCATCAGGATCCGGGCGGCGGCGACCGTGCGCAGCAGTTGGTCCCACGGCAGCGGCGTCACCTCGCCCAAGGGCGTGCCCGCGATCGGCACCAGCGCGTTGATGGGGACCGACTCCGGCGGCGGCTCCTGGCGCGCGAGTTCGTGCAAGAGGCCGACGCGGTCGGCCTCGGACTCGCCCATGCCGAGAATGCCGCCGCAGCACACTTTCATGCCGGCGGCGCGGACCTCGGCCAGGGTGTCCAAGCGGTCCTGATAGGTGCGTGTGGTGATGATCTTGCCGTAGTACTCGGGCGAGGTGTCCAGGTTGTGGTTGTAATAGTCGAGGCCGGCGTCGGCCAGGCGACGCGCCTGCTCCGGCGTCAGCATGCCGAGCGTGGCGCAGGTCTCGAGGCCCCGGGCCTTCACGCTGCGCACCATCTCCAGCACGCGGGCGAAGTCGCGGCCGTCCCGCGGGCCGCGCCACGCTGCGCCCATGCAGAAGCGGTC
>CAZDMB010000003.1:0-10877 GCA_964506175.1 uncultured Planctomycetales bacterium
ATCGCGTACATGGCGGAGAACTCCGCGCTCGCGCTGCACAACATCGAAGCCGAGGTGGATCGCTACCTCACCGACCCGGGGCAGGCGCTGGCCTACAAGATCGGCGAGTTGAAGTTGCGCGAATTGCGCGCCCGCGCCGAGACCGCCTTGCAGAATGATTTCGACCTGCGCGCCTTCCATGACCTCGTGCTCGGCAGCGGCCCGGTGCCGCTGCCCCTGCTGGAAGAGAACGTCGACCGCTGGATCAACGCCCGGCGCCCGCGCGCAGCTTCCGCAGGCCGCTGACTCCGACCGCCCCGGCCAGGGCGATCAGCAGGCCGGCGGCGACCGCGTTCCAGGTCTTGAGATCCACGCCCGAGGCCGCGCGCAAGTTGCTGAGCAGGAGCGTTCCCAAGGCCCACAGCGTGATGGCGAACAGGAACACCGCCGGCGCCAGCGTGAACCAGGCGCCGCGCACGCCGTGGCGGCGCGCCAGCCACACCGTCAGCACCGTGAGGGTGAGGGCGGCCAGCAGCTGATTGGAGGCGCCGAACAACGCCCAGAACAACTGGTAGGAGCCGCTCGGCCCGAAGCCGAGGATGAGCGCCGGCGGCGCGAGCGTCAGCAGCGTGCCGGCGGCGGCGCCCGCCGGTCCCTTCCAGCCGGTCAACTCCTGCACCAGGTAGCGGCCGAGGCGCGTCGTCACGTCGAGGGTGTCGAACACGAAGGTGGAGAAGGCCATGGCGCCGAAGGTGACGGCGAACACGAGCTTCTCGGGACCGAGCAGGATGGTGAGGAAGCGGCCGATGCCTTCCCCGTAGATGCGGCCGGGCGCCTTTCCGGCCAGTTCCGGCTGCGCCACGATCATGACCGTCACCAGCGCGATCAGCGCGACGAAGGCTTCCCCGAGCATGGCGCCGTAGCCGACCGAGCGGCAATCGCGCTCGCGCGCGATCTGCTTGGAAGTGGTGCCGCTGCACACCAATCCGTGGAAACCGCTGCAGGCGCCGCAGGCGATGGTGACGAAGAGGAAGGGAAAGAGCATGCCGGTGCTGGCGCCCGTGTCCCACGTCTTGAAGGCGGGCTGTTCGATCGCGTAGCCGCCGAAGAACACGCCGAGCATGCCGGCGGCGAGCGCGGTGTAGAGGACGAAACCGCCGAGGTAGCCGCGCGGCTGCAGCAGCAGCCACATCGGCGCAACTGAGCCGAGTCCGCAGTAGCCCAGAATCAGCAGCGCCCAGGTGCGCGCGTCCAGCACCAAGGCATGGGACGCCATGGTGCCGCCCCAGGCCAGCGCGAAGGTCGCGGGCACGAAAATCAAGGTCACCAGCCACAGCGGCGGCTTGAGGAAGCGCTGCACCAGCCCCATCAGCAACGACAGCGCCAGATAGGCGACGCTGGCCGCCGCGACCGCGCCGCCGGGATTGAAACTGGCGGCGGAGCCTTGCAACTCCTCGCTGCCGGAGACGAAGGAGCCGGCGGTGATGTCGGTGAAGGCGAGGATCACGTAGACCAGCGCCAGCCAGATGAAGGCCATCAGCGCGCGGCCGGCGCCGGCGCCGAGGTGCTCGCGCGCCATCTCGGCGATCGAATGCGCGTCGTGGCGCACCGAAGCGTGCAGCGCGGCGAAGTCGTGCACCGCGCCGATGAACACCACGCCCAAGCCGATCCACAGCAGGCAGGGCGCCCAGCCGAAGGACTGGCAGGCCAGGATCGGGCCGGCGATCGGCCCGGCCGCGGCGATGGCGCTGAAGTGCTGGCCGAAAAGATAGAAGGGTTTGGTCGGGACGTAGTCGACGCCGTCGGCCTTGCTCACCGCGGGCGTGACGCGCCCGTCGTCGAGACCGAGACGCCGCGCGACGAAGCCGCCGTACCAGCGATAGCCCAATGCCAACAGCGCGAGGAAGGTGACCGCGAGGAACGGCAGCGCCACGGCGTCAAGGTAGGATTGCGGGGCGCGGGACGCGAGCCGCGCCGGCGCCCTCCGGCGCCGCTTGCGGCGCCCCGGCGGCGCTCCCAGACTGCTTCCATCAAACTCGCCCTCCACTGGAAGATCCTCATCGGCGCGCTGCTCGGCGCCGGACTGGGAGCCGCCGCCTACGCCGGGCTCGGCGCCGAGGCGCCGGTGCTGCAGAATTTCCTGAAGTACGGCGCGCGGCCAGTCGGCGACGTTTTCATCGGCCTGCTGTTCATGCTGGTGCTGCCGCTGCTGTTCAGCGCGCTGGCCCTGGGAGTGGCCCAGATGCAGGATCTCAAGGCCCTGGGCCGCATGGGCGCCGTCTCCCTGCTGTACACGGCCGCGGCCTCGCTGGTGGCGGTGGGCATCGGCATCCTCGCCGTCGAGATCTTCCAGCCGGGCGCCGGCGTCTCGCCCGAGCAGCGCGCGCAGCTGCTGTCCCTCTCGAGCGCTTCCTGGCACGCGCCGGCGGCCGCCCCGAAGAGCGGCGTGGACATGCTCACGGCCATCGTGCCGCGCAATCCGGTGAAGTCCGCCGCCGACGGCGACTACCTGGGGTGGATGTTCTTCTCGCTGATGATCGGGATCGGCCTGTGCTTGGTGCGCACCGAGGCGACGCGGCGCTTCGAGGAGATGCTGCAGGGTCTTTTCGACGTGTGCATGCGCCTGATCCAGATGGTCATCCAGATGGCGCCGCTCGGCGTGTTCGCGCTGCTCTTCGGCCTCACTGCCACCATGGGCTGGGGCGTGCTGGTGCAGATCGGCAAGTACATGCTGGTGGTCACCGGGGCGCTCGCGCTGCACCAGTTCGGCGTCTACGGACTCGCCGTCAAGTACCTCGGCGGCATGAGCCCGCGCTTCTTCTTCCGCGGTTCGGCCGAGGCCATGCTCACGGCCTTCTCCACCTCCTCGTCGAACGCCACTCTGCCGACGGCGCTGCGCGTCGCCGAGGAGAAGCTCGGCCTGCCGCAGCAGGTGGCGCGCTTCGTCCTGACGATCGGCGCCACCGCCAACCAGAACGGCACCGCGTTGTTCGCCAGCGCCGCCGTGCTGTTCCTCGCGCAGTTCTACGGCGCCGACGTCTCGCTCGGGCAGATGCTCGCGGTCGGCGGCGTCTGCGTCCTGGCCGGCATCGGCACCGCCGGCGTGCCTTCCGGCTCCATGCCGATCATCGCCATGATGCTGGGAATGCTCGGCCTGCCGCTCGAGGGCGTGGGCCTGATCTTCGCCGTCGATCGCTTCCTCGACATGTGCCGCACGACTCTGAACGTCACCGGCGACCTGTCGGCGGCGGTGATCGTCGCGCGCGTCGAGCGCGCCGTGGCGGACAAGGCGCAGCCGGCCTGAGGCGGGCGCGCGGCCTCAGGCGGCGCCGAACAGGGCGCCTGCTCCCCAGGTGAGGGCCATGGCGAGGGCGCCCCAGAAGCCCACGCGCAGCGCGCCCGTGAGCGGTCGGGCGCCGCCGGCGCGGCCGGCGATCCATCCGAGAACGGCAAGAACGACCAGCGACGCGCTCGTGACCGTCCCGACGATCGCGCCGGTGCGCGCGAGGGACGCGCCGAGCAGGGGCATCGCCGCACCGACGGCAAACGCCGCCGCCGAGGCCAGCGCCGCCTGCACCGGACGCGCGCGCTGGAGATCCGTGATGCCGAGCTCCTCGCGAGCGTGGACGGCGAGCGAATCATGGGCCATCAACTGGCGCGCGACCTGCGCCGCGAGTTGCGGCTCGAGACCGCGCGCGACGTAGATGCCGGCCAGCTCCGCCTCCTCGCGCGCCGGATCGGCCGCGAGTTCGCGGCGCTCGCGGCGGAGATCCGCTGCTTCGGTGTCGGCCTGCGAACTGACCGAGACGTACTCGCCGGCGGCCATGGACATCGCCCCCGCCACCAAACCGGCGACGCCGGCCACGAGGATGGCGCCGCGATCGGCGCCGGACGCGGCCACTCCCAGCACGAGGCTGGCGGTCGAGACGATGCCATCGTTCGCTCCCAGCACCGCGGCGCGCAGCCAGCCGATGCGCGCTGCGCGATGGGATTCGGCGTGGCGGGCCGCAGGCGCGGCCGCAGGCGGGTTCTCCGGCATCAAATTCCTCCGAGGCGGCCGCCGTCCGCGGCGATGGATTGGCCGCGCACGTAGGCCGCGGCCGGCGAGGCCAGGAACACCGCCACGGCGGCGATCTCCTCCGGGCGGCCGAGGCGGCCTTCGGGCACCGCGTTCAGCCATTCGCGCTCGACTTGCGCCGGCGTCACGCCGCGGCGCGCGGCCATCGCCGCCTTCAGACCTGCCAGGCGATCCGTGTCCGTGTACCCCGGCAGGACGTTGTTGATGGTGATGCCGGGCGGCAGCTCCTTGCTCATGGTCTTGGACCAGGCGGCCATCGCGCCGCGCACGGTGTTCGAGACGCCGAGACCGACGAGCGGTTCGCGCACGCTCGTGCTGATGACGTTGATGATGCGTCCGTAGCCGGCCTGGATCATGCCCGGCAGCAGGAGCTGCACCAAGCGGTGACTGGCGAGCACGTGGCGGCGGAAGGGGCGTTCGAAGTCGGCGTCCCGGGCTTCGAGGAGCGGCCCGGCGGGCGGTCCGCCGGCATTGTTGACGAGGACGTGGATGGGCGGCAGCCCGGCGAGCGCGCGCGCGAGCCCGTCCAAGTCCTCGAGATCGTGGGCCACCATCCCGTCCAGGCCGGCCTTGGCCAACTCCTCGCCGCGGCGGGCAAGGCCCCAGACGCGCGCGCCGGCGGCCTGCAGGCCTTGCGCGATCGCGCGGCCGATGCCGGCGGAGGCGCCGCAGACGAGCGCGTTGCGATCGGCGAGGGGCTTCATGCCTGCTCTCCCCACAAGGCGTTGCGCACCTCCCACAACTCCGGAAAGAAGCGCAGTTTGAGACGGCTCTCGAGGAACGCGGCGCCCGAGGAGCCGCCGGTGCCGGCTTGGCCGCCGATCGTGCGCGAGACCATCAACACGTGCACGGCGCGCCAGCGCGACCAGGCGGTGTCGAGATCGAGCAGGGATTCCGCCAGCAGCACCCAGTGGTATTCCTCCTTGGGCTGCTGATAAAGCCGCTGCAACAGCAGAACGAGCTGCGGATGGAGCTCATGCGTGAGCCGCACGTCGCGCTGCAGGATTTCCGCCGGCACCGCGTGGCCGGCGCGCGCCAGCGCGCGCAGGAAATGGTCGTACACCGAAGGCGCCGCGGCGCGCGCGCGCAGCCGCGCGCCGCTCTCGGGCCAGCGGGAGAAGAAATCCTGGAAGAAGGCGTCCCGCAAGCCGCAGGCGTATTCGATCTCGCGGAACTGGAGCGATTGAAAGCCGCTGCCGGCGCCGAGCGCGGCGCGGAAGCCGGCGAATTCCACCGGCGTGAGCGTGGACAGCAGCTGGATCTGCTGTCCGAGGCAGTCGAGGATCAGATTCACGCGCTTGACCGTCTTGAGGGCGCGCGACACCGAATTCTGCGCCAGGTGCTCCCCCAGCAGGTCGAGTTCGTGCAGGATCTCCTTGAACCAGAGTTCGAAACTCTGGTGGATCACGATGAAGAACATCTCGTCGTGATGCTGCGGACGACTGCGCAGCTCCTGCAGCGCCAGCAATTGCGGAATCTTCAGATAAGAGCCGTAGTTCAGCTCCTCGAAACGCAGCTTTCCGTACTCCGCGCGGGCCTCCTTCACGGCGCGCAGGATACAATCCCCCACCCCATGCGCTTCTGGCTGGTGAAAGAGGAGCCGGGCGAGCTGTCCTTCGCCGACTTCGCGGCGCGCGGCGCCGCGCGCTGGGACGGGGTGCGCAATCTCCAGGCGCGCAACCACCTGCGGGCGATGGCCGCCGGCGATCCGGTGCTGTGGTACGCGACCGGCGCCGTCAAGGCGGTGGTGGGCCTGGCTACGGTGGCCCGCGCCGCCTACCCCGACCCCACGGCGACGGAAGGCGATTGGTCCGCGGTCGACCTGCGTCCCGTGCGTCCGCTGCCGCGTCCGGTCACCCTGGCGCAAGTGAAGGCCGATCCGGCCCTGGGCGCCTGCGCGCTGGTGCGCCAGGGCCGCCTGTCGGTGGCGCCCCTCGCCGCTGCCGAACACGCGCGCATCCTCGCGCTCGGCGGGTGCGCATGAGCTCGGACGCGCGCCGCACCCCCTGGATCCGCCTCCATTCATGGATGCGCGGCGTCCGCGCTTGGCACAAGGACGTGGCCGAAGCCAGCGACGACGTGCGCTCCGGGCAGATGGTGGCGGTCTACGACGGCGAAAACCGCTTCTGCGGCTGGGGCCTGGTGCAGACCCGCGCCGAACTCGCTCTGCGCCTGGTGACCCGCGGCGAGGAGCCGCCGGACGCGGCTTGGTGGCTGGCGCGCGCGCGCGCGGCGGTCGCGCGGCGCCGCCTCGAACCCGGCCTGCCGCTCGACCCGGTGCGCGTGCTGCACGCCGAAGGGGACGACTTCCCCGGCCTGGTGGTGGACCGCATCGGCGCCGTGCTGCTCGCCGAGGCCTACACCGCGCCGATGGTCGACGTCTTCGACCTGATCGCGCCCGTCCTGCACGAGGAACTCGGCACCGCGCACCACGTGATCGAACTCGACGCGGCGGCGGCGCGCGCCGAGGGCGCCGAGCCGTTCACGCGCAAGTCCGCGTCCTGCCCGACGCGCGTCGAATTCGAGGAACACGGCATCAAATGGGAGATGTTTCCCGGCGAGGGGCACAAGACCGGCTTTTTCCTCGACCAGCGCGAGAATCGCGCGCGCCTGCGCGCCTACGTCGAGCTCGCGGTGGCCGCCGGGAGCGCGCCCGAAGTGCTCGACGTGTGCTGCTACACCGGCGGCTTTGCGCTGAACGCCGCCGGCGCCGGCGCGGCCGCCGTCACCGCGGTGGATCTCGATGAGAAGGCCATCGCCCAGGCGCAGCGGCACGCCAATCGCAATCAGCTGCGCAACGCGCGCTTCACCCACGCGGACGCCTTCTCCTGGCTGCGGCAGGCCGGCCTGTGCGGCCGGAGTTTCGACATCGTGGTGGTGGATCCGCCCAAGTTCATTCCCAAGCGCATGGCGGAGGACGAGGGCCGCGCCAAGTACCACGACCTCAACAAACTCGCCATTCCGCTGGTCAAGCCGGGCGGGCTGCTCCTGACCTGCTCCTGCAGCGGACTGCTGGCGCCGGTGGAATTCCAGGAACTGGTGCGCCGCGCGGCCAAGGGGCGGACCCTGCGCTTCCTGCGCGAGACCGGAGCCGGCCCGGATCATCCGGTGCGCGCGGATTTCCCCGAAGGCCGGTACCTGAAGGCCCTGTGGGCGCGCGCGGACTGAGCGGTCCCTAGAACTCGACGCGGAAGCCGACCAAGCGCGCCGGGCCGTCCTCCGGCTTGACGCGGCGCAGCACGATGGCCTCGTCGCGGCCGTCGCCGTCGAGATCGCGCATGGCGAGCGCGTGCGGCGGCTCCCAACCGCCGGGCAGCTGCACTTCGAAGTCGGCGGCGCGCGCGCGCGTCAAGGCGATCAGCGCCGAAGTGCGGCCGAGGACCCACTCTGCGAGTTCGTCCACCTCGAAGGAAATTTCCTTCTGCTGCGCGCCGAGCGTCTCCTGCAGGAAGCGTTCGCGCGCCAGGGTGCCGGGATACTCGCCGACGGCGACGCCGCGCCAGGCGCGCAAGCGGCCGTCGGGCTCCAGCAGCACCACGTCGGTGGCTTTGCCGTCGCCGTCGAGGTCGGCGCGGCGCACGATGGTCTTGCGCAGGTCGCCGAGGCGATCGCGCTGCTCCCCCGCCAGGGACAGCAGGCGATCGCCCTTGACGGTGACCTTGCGGGTGAACATCGGCCGCGAAGAGAAGCTGCCGGTGCCGGTGCCGCGGAAGACGATGAAATCGAAGTCGATGCTCCAGGAGAACAGCGCCGCCCGCAGCAGCTTGGTGATGCCGATGTCCTCCACGCGCACCACCACCAGGTCCGAGTGTTGGTCCTCGTCGAGCCGGGCGCAGGCGATGTAGAAGGGATTGCCGTCGATCTTGAGGGTTTTGGCGGCGCCCGCGGCGCTGACCCCCGCGCTGCTGCCGAGGAAAGTGCGCACCTTGCCGTCGCCGAGCACCACGAGGTCCTCGATGCCGTCCTCGTTCAGATCCTCCCACTCGTCCACGACGAAGGATCGCACCAACTTCGACAGGTTGTGCACGTCGACCTCCACCGCCGCGGGATCGAGGCGGAAGTCGTCCATGTCGAGAGTGCTCGTCGGCTGTTCCGGCAGGCCGTTGCCGGTGGCGACGAATTGGCGGATGACGAGCCCCTCGCTCACCACCAGGTCCGGCAGTCCGTCGCCGGTGCGGTCTTCCGGCACGAGGCCGGGAATGGTGTAGTCGCGCTGGACGCGGTCGAGCAGGCCGCGCTCCTGGCCGGCACGGAGTTGCAGGCGGGCGACGGCTCCCAAGTCCGGGCCGGGGCGGAAGCCCAGCGGCGTGCCCAACAGGACGCGCACGCGGGTGCCGAGCGGCAGCAGCAGGTCGTTGCGGCCGTCACCGTCGAGATCGCGGACGAAGGAGGCGGGGTGAATGCCGCGCGGCGTGAGCGCTCCCAAGCCCTCGAGCAGCGGGGCGCTCAGCGTCAGGCCGCCTTCGCCGCGTTCGACGCGAACGAGGTCGCGCCCGTCCATCAGCATGAGGATCTCGTCCCGGCCGTCGCCGTCCAGGTCGGCGATCGTCCAGAGCAGCGAGGCGTCCGGCAAGCGCAACTTCAACTCCGGCTCATCCACGAGGCGAAGCATGCGGCCCGTCAGGCTGACGAGGCGGTTGCCGCCATCGGCGCCGAGCGCGGCCACCGCCAACGCATGGGGCGCGGGCTCGACCTCGAGGTCGAGAAGCTGCGGCAGCGGCGCCTGTGCCGTGACCAGGAGCAGACCGGCGATCATCCGCGGTGCGAGAGGTAGATTTCGTAGAAGCCGCGGCGGGTGACGATGAAGTCGCCGACGCCGTCATGATTGAGGTCTTGCACCTCCAGCGTGGCTGCCTGCGCATCCACGGGAATGCGGAAACTGGGCTGCTCCGCCGGCGCCAGGCCGCCGGCCGCCGGACGGATCGAGCGCACTTCGACGTTGCCGCCTTCGCTGCTCTCGATCATGTCGGCGCGGCCGTCGCCGGTGACGTCGAGCGCGAAGGCCGGCACGTCGCGGAAGGCCTGCAGATCCGACAGGCTGTACTCGCGCGTGACGGCGAAGGCGGGACGCGCGGAGAAACTGCCGTCCTCCTGGGCGAGATGCGCGCTCACGGTGTGAATCAGCTTGGTGGCCGCCTCGCCGAGCACGGAAACGTCCACGTCCCAGGCCGAGAGGGCGAGATCCGTACGGCCGTCGCCGTCGAGGTCGGCAAGGAAGGCCTCGAGTTCGGAAGACGCCGATTTGAGGAACACGGAAGCCGGCGGCAGTGCGCGCGGCGCCGCGACGTCCGCGGCCGGCGCCGCCGCGCGCGCGGGATCCAGCCAAGCGCGCACCTGCCAGTCCGAACTGAAGGTGGCGCCGCCGCCGCTTTCGCGCAGCAAGAGCAGATCCGCGGCGCGACCGCCGCCGAGCTGCACCCACTCCAGGCGCGCGTTCGACTCGCCATCCGCGGCCGACAGGTCCAGGCGAAAGCTGAGCTCCGCCGGAAAGGTGCCGTCCGTCGCCTGCAGCAGCACGGACAGTTGCCCGGCCACGAGCCAACTGAGGTCTTGGCGCCCGTCGCCGTCGACGTCGGACCAGACCGGGCAAGCCTGACTGACGCTGGTGGCGAGCATCTCCGGCGGCGCGATCACGCCGACGTCGTCGTTCGGCACGAACACGTCGCTCAACTCCTGGCTGGAGAGCTTGGCGCGCAGCGCTCCGCCGAACAGCGAGCGCTGGGCGGCCGGGGCGCGATCGGCTTGGGTGTCGCTGGCGCAGGCGCCCCGTAGGCGGCCGGCGCCGTCCACGATCTCGAAGCCTTCCGCGGTCACGAACACCACCTCGTCCAGGCCGTCGCCGTCCGCATCGGCGACGTGGGGCCAATACGGCAACGCGCTCTCGGCCGGCATGTCGAGGAGCATGGCGGCGGCGGCCAATCGCCTGAGTTTGCCCTCGCCGTCGCGCACGAAGGCGGCGTCGCGCGCCAGGTAGAGCACTTCGGCCCGCGCGGCGCCGGCGGTGAAATGGCCGACCGCCCAACACACGACCGCGCGCGGCACCGCGATGCGCTCGTCGGGCTGCGCCGGAAAGCCGCCGCCGGCGCGCTGCCGGTAGAGCAACAGCGCGCGTCCTCCGGCGGCGTCGCGCACGGCCAGCCACAGATCGTCCAGGCCGTCGGCGTCGTCGTCGGCGAAGCGGTGGTCCAGCAGCTCTTCGGTCACCGGCAGGACGCTACGCGCATGGGAGGCGGACTGCAGCGGCGCCGCGGCGGCCAGGGCGAGGAGCAGGCTCACGGCGCGCTCGCCGCGCCGCGCAGCGGCAGGGTGGCAGTGGCCTCCTCGCGCAGCACGGCTTCGCCCGTGCCCCAACTCAGGAGTCCCAGCACCGAATAGCGCTTCTCGCCTCCCACCCGATCCACGCGGAAAAGTTGCACCAGCAGGAGGTCGCCGATCCAGAAGACGCCGCGCGCGGCGTCCGGCTCCCGGCGCCAACAGAACAGCGGCCACAGGCTGAATTCCGTGAGCGCGGTACCCGGACTCCAGGCGGCGCAACGGAGCGTCCGCCGCGCGCCGTCCGGCGCGAGCAGCTCGAGCTCCACGTCGGCGCCCGGCCGCAGTTCGCGCCCGATGCGCCGCACGAACGCCGCCGCCGAGGCGGGGTCGGTGCCCTGGAAGGAAACGATGCGATCGCCGGCGCGCGCGCCGGCGGCGGCGAGCGGGCTTTGCGGACCGAAACCGACGATCTCAGGCCATTGGCCGTGCGGGTCGCCGGCGGCGGCGCGCGCGTCGCGCACCGCAACCCGCAAGAGCGCGCGCTCGACGTAAGCCACGGTCTTGC
>CAZDMB010000003.1:10887-14555 GCA_964506175.1 uncultured Planctomycetales bacterium
TGCCCGCTTCGATGAGGTGGATCTCCGGCATGGCCTGCGTCGTGAAGACGCGCGTGCGACGCTCCGCCTTCAACTCTACGGGCCGGGCCACGTGAACGTTGGCGAGCATGGCGTCCATCCGGCCCGGGTCGTTGAGGGCGGCGCCGTCCATCTCCAGGAGCACGTCCCCCACCTGGATGCCGGCGCGGTCCGCCGGACCGTCTGCGTCCACCTGGATGACGCGCACGCCGGGACGGATGTCGAGGCTGCTGAGATCGTCCTCCTCGTTGAGCTGGACCTGCAGACCGAGCCAGGCGTGCCGCGTGTCGGCCGCCTCCTCCGTGCCGGAGGACTCGATCACGAAGTCCGAAGGCAGTGGCAAGGGCACGCGCGTGATCGTGCACGCGGAGCAGGCGAAGGGGAACAGCACGAGCGGGAGGAAGGGCTTCATGTCGCGCGGCGCCGGAAGAGCAGCAGAGCGAGGGCCCAACCCAGGATCAGCGCGGGCCAAGGCGCGATCCAGCCGGTGCGGATGGTCGCGTCGAAGGTCTCGGGAAACGCGCTGACGTAGCCGCGCGCGAATTGCGCGATGCGGTCGAGGTAGGAGTCGGCGCCCAGGCCCGCAAGCGTATCGGGAAAGAGCCAGGGCGCAGCGGCGCCGAGGGTGTCGTGCAGGAACAGCGGCAGCAACACCAGTCCCAGGCCGGCCCCGACCGCCACCACCGCGTGCCGACACAGCACCGACAGGGCGAGGGCGACGGCCGACAAGGCGAGGAGCGGCGGCAGGCCGTGCACGATCGCGCCCCCGAGATGGCCGACGAGGTGCTCGTCGGCGACCGACAGCAGCACCTCGCCGTCCTCGACGATGTCGCCGGCGTCGAAGCACAGCGCGGCCGCGCCGCCAGCGCCGACGAGGGCGCCGGCCACCAGGGAGAGCGGCAGAAGGAGGCCGATGCAGGCGCGCGCGGCCATGAACGCGGCGCGCGACAGGCCGCGGACCAGAGGGTCGCGGGCCGCGCCGGCGGCGATCTCGCGCGGCAATGCGCTGGCGAACAGCACGACCGTCATGAGCTCGGCCAGGAAGAAGCCGGTGCGCGCGCCGGCGGCGAACTGCGGCCAAAAATTCCAGGCGGCGTCGGTCGGGGACGTCAGCAGGCGGCCGAGCAGCACGCGGCCCGCGCCGAGCGCCGCGCAACCGAGGAGCGCGAGCAGCCACGAACGCTTGCGGGTCCAGAGATAGATCTCCCCGTGAAGCGCGCGCCCGAATCCGTTCATGCGGCGGCTCCGGACGCGGCGTCGGCCGCGAGCGCGGCGCGGTACACGTCCACCAAGCTGGCGCGTTCGCGCCGGAACTCGGTGACGGGGATGCCGGCGCGCACCAGCGCGGCGAGCGCGGCGGCGGCGTCGAACTCGGCCGTGGTGCGCGCGCGCGCCCCGGCGGCTTCCACCTGCACCCCGGCCAGCACCCCGGGCAGCGGCGCCAGCACGGCGGCGGCCTCGGCGGCGCGCGGCGTGGCCACGCGCAATTCGGCGCCGGCGCGCTCCAGCAACTCCGCGGTGTCGCCTTCGAGGATGGTGCGGCCATCCTCGATCAGACCGACGCGGGTGCAGACGTGCTCCACCTCGCGCAAGTGGTGGCTCGACAGCACGATGGTCACCTGCTCCGCGCGCGTCAGGCGCTGGAACAGAGCCAGCATTTCCTCGACGCCCTCCGGATCGAGGCCGGAAAGCGGCTCGTCGAGCACGAGCAAGCGCGGCGCGCCGAGCAGGGCGCGCGCGACGGCGGCCCGCCGGCCCTGCCCGTGCGACAAGCGGTCGCCGCGATTGTGCTGGCGATGCTCGAGCCGCACCAGAGCCAGGACTTCGGCCACGCTGCGGCCGCCGCGGATGCCGCCGCGGATGCGCGCGAGTTCGAGGTTCTGGCGCACCGACAGCGCGTCGTCGAGGCCCGGCGGATCGAGCGCCACCCCGAGTTGCTCCGGCGCGAGGTGCAGGCGCGCCGAGTCCGTGCCGAAGACCTCGCCGTGGCCGTCCGCGCGCGGCAGGAAGCCGAGCAGGCTGCGCATGGCGGTGGTCTTGCCCGCGCCGTTGCGCCCGAGCAGGCCGTAGAGATCGCCGCGCTCGACGCGCAGGTTCACGCCGTGCAGAATCTCGCGCCCGCCGAGACGGGCGCGCAGATCGCGCGCGAGCAGGATCGGGGCGGCGCTCATCGGCGGAAACGAGGACGAAGCAATCCCCGCCCCATCTTCCGCCCCCGGCCGCCTAGAATCAAACCGCGTGGCGGCCTTCCTCGCAATCACCTTCGACTGCTTCGGCACGCTGGTGGACTGGCGCCGCGGGATGCGGCAGGCGATCGCCCGGCTGCCGGCGCTGGGCGACGCCGCCGGGCAGGTGGATGCCCTGATCGCCGCCCGCGAGGAAGCCGAGCGCGTCCTGCAGCGGGGCGCCTTCCTGCCCTACCGGGAAATCCTGGAGCGCTCGCTCAGCGCCGCCTGGCAGCAGGTGCTGGCGCGGCCGCTGCCGCCGGCCGAGGCGGCCGCGTTCGCCGCCGCGCAGGCGGACTGGCCGCCATTCGCGGAGGCGCCGGCGGCGCTCGCGCGGCTGGCGCGCCTGGCGCCGCTCGGACTGCTCTCGAACTGCGACCCCGCGCCCCTGCGCGCGTGCGCCGCCCGGCACCTGCGCGCGCCCATCGCGCTGTTCGTGGACGCGGCCCGCGCCGGTTCCTACAAGCCGGCTCCCGGGCACTGGCAGGCGGCCTTGCGCGAACTCGGGCTGGCGCCGGCGCGCGTGCTGCACGTCAGCGCCTACGCCGATTACGATCTGCGGCCGGCCCACGCGCTCGGCTTCGCCACCGCCTTCGTCGCGCGCGACCGCGAGACCGCGCCAGCGGACGTGCCGCTGGCGCTGCGCGCGCGCGACCTCGCCGACCTCGCCGATCAGCTCGGCGCCTGACTCACGGCAGCAAACCGAGGCCGACCTCGATCGCCTTCTCCAGCTGCCGGTCCAGCCCGGCCGCGTAATCCTGCGGCAGGATCTCGACCGGGTAGTCCGGCGGACAGCCGTGGTGCTCCATGTTGGTGCGCGTGCCATCGTTGACGTACCAGCCGCGGAAAGGAATGCGCACGAAGGAACCGTCCAGCAGGCCCGTGCCGCCGGTGGAGATCACCGCGCCGTAGGTCTGCTTGCCGACGAGCGGCCCGCGCTTGAGGGTGCGAATGGCCCAGGAGAAGATCTCGGCGTTGGAGTAGGAGTTCTCGTTGCACATCACCACCACCGGCTTGTCCCAGCGGGCGAAGATCAGGCGATCCTGCGGGTAGCCCTCGCCGCCGCCGCGCGGCACGGTGATGGCGTGATCGCTCCCCATCAGCATGGTGAGCATCATGTCCGTGGTCCAACCGCCGCCGTTTTCGCGCACGTCGATGACGAGCGCGTCCTTGCCGGCGCCGGCCTCGGCGAGCGCGCGCTCGAAATCGATCAGGCTGCCCGTGCCCATGGCTTCGACGTGCACGTAGCCGATGCGGCCCTTGCTGGCCTCCTCCACCCGCGCGCGCGCGCGGCGCACGTTGCGCTCGTATAGCGGCCGTGACAATGACGCCGTCGGGCGGATCACCACCTCCCGCTCGGCGCCGTCCGCGCCTTGCACGCGCAGGCGCGTCGCGCGCTCCGGCGTGCCCGCCATCAGCCGATCC
>CAZDMB010000003.1:14565-31895 GCA_964506175.1 uncultured Planctomycetales bacterium
GCCCGTCGACCGCCAGGATCACGTCGCCGGCCTGCAGGCGGCTGATGCTGCGCGCCGCCGCCGACTCGGGCAGCACCTCGGCGACGCGGCGGCCGGGGCCGGCGAAGGACTCGTCCCACAACACGCCGAGCTCGCCGGTGCGCGTCACGTCGGTCTCCGCCGGATCGGTGGCGCCCGGTCCCGCGCCGGAGAATCCCATGTGCGAGGAGTTCATCTCTCCCAGCATCCAGTTGACCATCTCGTCGAAATCCTCGCGCGTGCTGGCGGCGAGCGCGATCGGCCGCCACTTGGCGAGCGACGCCGTCCAGTCGTGGCCGTGGAAGCCTGGATCGTAGAAGTTGCGATCGAGGGCGCGCCATGCCTGCTGCATCACCTGATCGCGCAAAGCCCGCCGATCCTGGCGGAAGCGCACGTCGAAAGGATAGGGAGTCTTCTTGGCGGCGCGGCCGTAGATCTTGCCGCCCTGCACGAAGAACATCTCTTTCTCCCGCCGCGTCCATGAGCCGGCGAGCTCCGCCTCGAGTTTCTCCTCCTTGCCGTCGAAGATCTGCGCCGAGAACAGGCCTTCCTCGCCTTCGCTGTCTTCCGTGAGTTGCGTGCCAACCGAGGCGTTGAAGTAGACCAGGTCGGAATCGGCGTTCCAGCCGAGGGCGGTCTCGTTGCCCTCGCGCCGCGTGGCGCGCACGATGCGCCGCGTGATGCCGTCCCAATCGATCACGACCGGCTCCGCCGCGACGGCGTCCGCGGCCGGCGCGGGGGCGACCGTCAGATCCAGCTGCCAGCTCTGCTCGCCGCGGGTGGCGATGCCGGTCAGGTGGCCGTCGGCGCCGAGCGTGAGGCGCACGCGCACGGCCTGCTCGTCCTCCGGCCCGAGCCGGAAGGTCAATTCCTTCTTGTCCGCGTCCCAGGCCGCGGCTTCGAGCGGCCCGGAGAACATGCCGGACGCCACGCTGCCGCTGAGCGCGCCGTCGGCCCCGGCCGTCAGGACGAGGCGCACCTCGCCGCCCAACCAGGTGCCGGCGACGGGATGCGCCGGACCTGCGGGTTTGCTCTCCTTGGCCTTGGACTTCTCCTTCTCCTTCTTCGCCTTGTCCTCGGCTTCCTTGGCTTCGAGCCGTTCGCGCGCGTTGCGGTCGCGATCTTCGGCGCGCAGCCAGGCGACCCAGACGTCGGTCTCGTCGAGCATCAGGCGGCGTGAGGTGAAGGCGATCTTGCGGCCGTCCGGCGACCATTTCGGCCCGGTGTCGTTGTCCGGGTGCAGGCTCAGGTTGAAGGGCCGAACTCCCGGCGCGTCGGCCGCCAGATCGGAGACCTCGGCGACGGCGAGATAAATTTCGTAGTTGAAGTCGTTGTCCGCCTGGGAGAAGGCCAGCCAGCGCGAGTCCGGCGACCAGTCGAACTCGGGCTCCTCGAAGCCTTCGGTGATGGTGCGGCGCGGCTCCAAGGTTTGCGGATCGCCGACCACGAGTTCGCCGGGGCTGCGCACCCAGGCCAGCAACTTGCCGTTGGGCGAGAGGCGGAGCGCGCTCTCGTCGCGTGCCGTCTGCGTGAGGCGCTCCTCGACGAATTCGGCGCTGCGATAGAACGGGTCGCCCTCCTTGGCCGGTTTCACGCGGTAGACCTCGCCATTGCCGTCGCGCTCGCTGACGAACAACAGCGCCTTGCCGTCGTCCACCCACACCGGATTGCCGTCGGGCGCGGGATCGGTGGTGACGCGCGCGGCGCGACGGATCTCCTCGTGCTTGCGCAGCACGAAGATGTCTCCCTGCGCGACGAAGGCGATGCTTTCGCCGTCGGGCGACACCGCGATTTGCGACGCTCCCTGCGTCAGGCTCACGTCCATCTCGTCCGGTTGGGAGGGATCGTAGGGGCCGAAGACCGGCAATGCGCGCGCGGCGCCCGTCGCCGTTTCGATCAGCACCAGGCCGGCGTCGAGCTCGGCGACGACGAAGCGCCCGTCGCCGCTGATGTTCGGGTTGCGCAGGCTGCGGCCGCCCGGATGGAACACCAGTTCGGCGGCGCCGCCGGCCGCGGGCATGCGCCACAGGCCGAGATCGCGGCCGGCTTCGTTGCCCGGGCAAGGGCGATCGGAGACGAAGTAGACCACGTCGGCGGCGGGCGAGAACATCGGATCGAGGTCGTTGCCGTCGAAATCCGTCAACGCGCGGTGCTCGCCGCTGTTCAAGTCGCAGATCCAGAGCTCGCTGTTGGCCGCGCCGCGATAGGCGCGACGGTTCGGTTCGCCCCAGCCACGTTCGTAGACCAGGAATCGCCCGTCCTGGCTGATGGCGGGACGACCGGCCGGCCAGTCGCCGAGCACGGTGGGAGTGCCGCCGTCGCGCCGCACCAGCCAGGCTTCCGGCGCGCGCCGCGCGTAGCGGCGGTCGCGCACGGCGCCGACGAGCAGGGCGCCGTCTCCCGCCCATCCGTGCAGCGCTTCGCTCTCGGAGTTCCAGGTGAGGCGCTCCGCCGTGCCGCCGCCCGCGGGCATCACGAAGGCGTCGAAGTTGCCGTGGCGGTCGGACAGAAAGGCGAGTTCGGCTCCGTTCGGCGAGAAGTAGGGGCGGCCGTCGTAGGCGTCGTGGGCGGTCAGGCGCACCGCGCGGCCGTCCGCCACGCTCGCCACCCACACGTCGCCCTGATGGGAGAACGCCACCTGCGAGCTGTCGGGCGAGAGCGCCGGAGTGCGCGGCAGGCGCAGCTCGCCGGGCTGGGCCGGCGCTTGCAGCACCTGCGGCACCGGCGCGGGCTTGGCGGCGGCCGCGGCGCAGGAGCAGCAGGAGGTGAGGACCAGGAACCAGGACGGTCGCGGACGCGGCATCATCGCGGAAAGGGTAGCGGATCCCTTCAGGCAGGCCCGGCGCGGGACCGATAGGTGGGATACCGGTCTCGCGACGGGTCTTCCGTCGAAGCGACGCTTGCGCTCCCCGCCCATCCCGACCTTCCGGACTTCCGGCGCCGCGCACGGCCCCGATCTGCGGCAGCGCTTCGCCGACCGCCTGTTCGCGGACGTCGTCCGCTCCTTGTACCGCTACGAAATCAATGCGGTGATCGGCCACGCCGCCGCCGCCCTGCTCGTGGCCTGGTTCACAAGCGGCGAACTGAGCCGGCCCCAGCTCACCGGGCTGCTGGTGGCGGTGCTCGGCGGCGCCACGCTGCGCCTCGTGCTGGCGCTGCGCTTTCGCCGCCAGACCGGACCGCCGCAGAATTTCGACCTCACGCTGCACAACGCGGTGGTGATGACCTGCGGGGCAGCCTGGAGCCTCAACTTCATCTGCTTCTTCGACGAGCTCTCGCCAGCGCGCCGCGCCTTCTTCATGATGGTGCTCGCCGGCCTGACCGCGGGATCGCTCGTCACCTTGAGCGCGCGTCCGCGCTCCTTCGCGCTCTTCTCCAGCACCTTGCTGCTGCCGCCGGTGATCGCGCTGCTCGTGGCGCACGGGCCGCTCGACGCGGATCTGGCGGTGATGGCGCTGCTGTTCTTCGGCTTCTGCGTCACCGGCGCGCGCAAGTCCTCCGGGGTGCAGACCGAGATGTTGCTCAAGCGCTACCAGAACCAGGAGATCATGGGCGACCTGGCGCGCACCAAGCACGAATTGGAACTGGCGTACGAGCGCTCGGAAGCCGCGAACCAGGCCAAGCAGCGCTTCCTGGCGAACGTCAGCCACGAAGTGCGGACGCCGCTGAACGGCGTCATCGGCATCACGGAGATGCTGATCGAGAGCGGGCTGCGGCCGGAGCAGGCCGAGCAGGCGGAGATCGTGCGGCGCTGCGGCTCGAACTTGCTGCTGCTGGTGAACGATCTGCTCGACTTGTCGAAGATCGAATCCGGGCGCATGACCATCGAGAGCGTGCGCTTCGAGCCGGAATCGTTGCTGCGCGACGTCGTCACGCTGCACGCCGCCAATGCCGCTCAACGCCGCATCGGCCTGACGCTCGCAGTCGAAGCCGGCTTGCCGGCGCAGATCACCGGCGACCCGACGCGCTTGCGCCAGGTCCTCAACAACTTGATCGGCAACGCCGTGAAGTTCACCGACGAAGGCGAGATCCGCGTGCGCGCCGCCCTGGGCGTGCGCGCCGGCGCCGCGCGGCTGCAGGTGGAAGTGGCGGATGACGGCGTGGGCATTCAGCCGGACCGGCTCGAAGCGATCTTCGAGGCGTTCGTGCAGGCGGACGACTCCACGACCCGCACCCACGGAGGCACCGGACTCGGGCTCGCCATCACGCGGCAGATCCTGGAGCTGATGGGCGGCAGCATCCACGTCGAGAGCACGCCGGGGGTCGGCAGCACGTTCCGCTTCGAGATTCCGGTTCGGCCTGAGGATCTGGGCCTGGCGCCGCAGCAGCAGCGTCCGGGCGCGCGGGCGGCGCAGGCGCCGCCGACGGCCGACCCTGGGTCGAGACCCGCGGCCGATCGCCCGCGCCTGCTCCTGGCCGAGGATCAGGACGTCAATGCCCTGGTTCTCAAGAAGGCTCTGGCGCGCCTTGGGTTCGAGGTGACGCGAGCACGCGACGGACGCGAGGCGTTGGAGCTGTTCGATCCCGCCGTCCATGCGGCTGTGATCCTCGATCTCCAGATGCCGCGCCTCGACGGCCTCGGCACGGCACGCGCCCTGCGCCAGCGTCCGGATGCGGCCAGCGTGCCGATCCTCGCGCTTTCCGCGCATTGCGATCCCGCGGTGGCGACGGAATGCCTCGCCGCAGGCATGAATGACGCTTTGCAGAAGCCCTGCAGCCTCATCGCCCTGCGCACGGCCCTCGCGGCCTACCCAGGCCTGCTGCCAACCCCTCCCTCCGGCGCCGGCGCAGCGCTTCAGCCGAGCATGCCGACCGGCCGATAAAGGGCTGTTCGCACGGATCCGTCATGAACATCCTGATCGCCGAAGACGACCCGGTGAGCCGCCGTCTGCTCCAGCGCACGCTGGAGAACTGGGGCCACTCCGTCGTGGTGGCCGTGAACGGTGCCGAGGCTTGGAACCTGTTTCAACAGAACCGCGCCCAGCTGGTCATCACCGACTGGGTCATGCCGGAGCTCGACGGCCCTGGCCTCTGCCAGCGGATCCGCGCCGCGCAGGAAGGCAGCTTCGATCCGGCCTTCGTGATCATGCTGACCTCGCGCGACAGCAGCGACGACCTCGAGATCGGGCTCGATTCCGGCGCGCACGACTTCATCGCCAAGCCCTTCCAACAGGCGGAGTTGCGCGCGCGCCTGCGCAACGGCGAGCGCCAGCTCATGCTGCAGGGCCAAGTCAACGCCGCGCGCGAGCAGATGCGACGAGTGGCCAGGACGGACCCGCTGACGCAGCTGCTCAATCGCCGCGCGGCCATCGACGCGCTGCGCCGCGACGAGGACCGCATGCGCCGGGAACGCCGGCCGCTCGGCGTCGTGATGGTGGATCTCGACCATTTCAAATCCATCAACGATCAGCACGGACACGCCGCCGGCGACGCCATCCTGCAGGGCGCCGCGGCATGCCTGACGGCGAGCGTGCGCGGCGGCGACTACGTGGCGCGCTGGGGCGGCGAAGAATTCCTCGTCGTCCTTCCGGGCGCCGATCCGATCCAATGCGCCGAGGTGGCCGAGCGTTGCCGCAGTCTGCTGGCGCAGCAGCGGCGCAAACTCGAGGACGGCCGCGTCCTCACCATCACCGCTTCCTTCGGCAGCGCTTCGACCGAAGGCATGGACCGCACCGACGTCATGACCTTGATCCAGAACGCCGACAAGGCGCTCTACTGGGCCAAAGAGTCCGGTCGCAACCGCGTCAAGATCTACGTGCCGAGCGCGGATCCTGGGGCCCGCCACCGGACGGATCTGGCCTGACCGGCCGGCGCAGCAGGTTCCCGGTCACGAGCAGGAGGAAGACGCCGAAGGCGACGGCGAGGACGCCCGGCGCGATCACCGCGTTGCGCAGCCACACCCCCGCCGCCGCCGCGGGCAGCGCCGCGCTCAGGAGCGGCCGCAGTTGCGAGCCATCCACGCGGCCATCGCGCCACGCGGCATAGGCGCCGTAGGAGGCGACGGGAATCATCGCCGCCAGGCTGATGGCGCTCGCCTGTCGCATGCTCAGGCCGCCGACGACGAACACCAAGCCCGGCACCATGACGATGCCGCCGCCGACGCCGAAGAGAATCGCGCAGGCGCCGGCGAAGGCGCCGAGCAGCAGGATGGCGGCGAAGCGCAGTTCGTCGCGTCCGGCGAACCAACCGGGCAGCGCGGCGTGCGGCAGCGCGCCGAACACCCCGAATTGACGCAAGGCGGTCGCCACCAGCAACAGCGCGAACAGCCGCCGCAGCATGAGCTCCGGCAGGCGGTTGGCAGCGCTCCGGGCCAGCACGACCCCGAAGATGCCGCCGGCCGCCAGCAGCGCCGCCAGCCCGAGATCCAGATTCTCAATGCGGATGAAGCCCTCCGCCACCACGCCGGCCAAGGCCACCGGCGCGACCAGTGCGAGTGCCGTGCCGGAGGCGCGCCGGATCGGCAGGCCGGAAAGCGCCAGCACCGGGCCGATCACCGTGCCGCCGCCGATGCCCAGCAGGCCAGACACCAGTCCGGCGATCAAACCCAGCGCAGCGAGTGCGAGCGAGCTCACTCAGGCGCCGCGGATCTTTCCGGCCAAGCTCGTGGTGCTGCGTCCGGGCAGCAGTTCTACGAAGCGCACCTCGCCGCCGCGCGCGCGCACGGCCGCGGCGCCGGCGACTTCTCGATCGCGCCAATCCGCGCCCTTGACGAGCACGTCCGGTCCCAGGTGGCGGATCAGTTCCTCGGGAGTGTCGTCCGTGAAGGGAATGACCGCGTCCACGCAGGCGAGCGCCGCCAGGACCTCGGCGCGATCCGCCAGAGGATTGAACGGCCGCCCCTCCCCCTTGAGGCGGCGCACCGACGCGTCGCTGTTGAGGCCGAGCGCGAGCACTTCGCCGCAGCGGCGCGCTTCCTGCAGATAGCGCACGTGCCCGGCGTGCAGGAGGTCGAAGCAGCCGTTGGTGAAGACCACGCGCAGTCCTTCGCGGCGCCAGCCCGCCGCCAGCGCCGCGGCGCCGGCGAAATCGTCGGCGGCCAGCACCTTGTCCCCGCCGGCCGCGTGCAAAGCGTGCAGCAATTCCTCGCGGCCGACGGTCGCCGTGCCGACCTTCGCCACCTTCAGGCCCGCCGCGACGTTGGCGAGCCGCACGGCGGCCTCGGCGGGCAATCCCCCGCCCAGGCCCGCTGCCACCATCGCCACCACCGTGTCGCCCGCGCCCGTCACGTCGAAGACTTGGCGCGCCGCCGTCGGCAGCTGGAGCGGTGCTTGGCCCTCACGCAGGAGCAGCATGCCTTCCGCGCCGAGGGTGACGAGCAGCAGGCGCAATTCCGCCGCGCGCCGCAGGCGTTCGCCAGCGAGGGCGAGCGCCGCCGCGTCACCGAGGGGAGCGCCGGCCGCGGCCTCGGCCTCGGCGCGATTGGGCGTGACGATGGTCGCGCCGCGATACCAGGAAAAATCCTTCTGCTTGGGATCCACCACGCTGGGCGCGCCGCGGCGCCGCGCCTCCGCGAGCGCCAGAGCGCACAGGCTCGGCGTCAGCACCCCCTTGCCGTAATCGCTCAGGACGAGTGCGTCCCACGGCGCGGCGCACAACGCCGCCCCGAGTTCGGCTTCCTGCGCCGCGCCGAGCGGCTTGACGTCTTCGCGGTCCACGCGCAGCATCTGCTGATTGCGCGCGACGATGCGGATCTTCTGCACCGTCGGGCGATCCGGGCAACTCACGAGGCCGCCGGCGTCCACCCCGGCCGCGGCCAGAGCGGCCCGCAGGGTCGCGCCCATGGCGTCCGCGCCCACCGCGCCGAAGCAGGCCGGCTGCGCGCCGAGGGCCGCCAGGTTGAGGGCCACGTTCGCGGCCCCTCCCGGGCGGTCTTCCTCGCGGCGCGCGTGCACCACCGGCACCGGAGCTTCCGGCGAGACGCGGCCGGCGTCGCCCCAGATGTAGCGGTCGAGCATGCAGTCGCCCAATACCGCCACGCGCGGCGCGCCGAGGCCACGGAGAGCCGTCGCCAGTTCACGCTCGTTCATCGCGCGGCCTCGTCCGCCGGACGCGTGCGGTAGCGGTCGTGAATCCAGAGGTACTGCTCCGGCCAGCGGAGGATGGCCCGCTCCATTTCCTGATGCATGCGCAGAGTGAGTTCCCGCACCGCGTCGTCGTCCGCGGCGGCGGGCGCGGCGGCGGCGCGCACGAGCGCGCAACCGAAACGCCAGCGCCCCGGCTCTTCGCTGCGGGGGCACCAGAATACCAGCACCGGCGCTCCGGTCTTGAGCGCGAGCGCGGCGGCGGCGCGCTCGGCCACCGCCGGCCTGCCGAACCAGTCCACGAAGATCGGCGCATGGTGCGCGTTCTGGTCGGTGGCCAGGACTGCGGTGCCGCCCGCCTTCAGATGTCCGAGGAGGGCGCGCACGGCGCCGTGGCGTTCGATCAGCGTCACGCCGTAACCGCGCCGCCTGGCCTCCAGGGTGCGGGCGGCGTAGTAGTTCGACGGCAGGCGCATGGGAAAGGCTGGCCGCATGCCGGCGAGCGCCAGCGCGGCGCCGCCCATGTCCACGCTGCCGAGGTGGGGCTCGACGGCGATCAGGGCCCGGCCGCTCAGGCTGGCGAGCAGTTCGCGCGCGCCGTCCTCGAAGTGAACGCGCTGGGCGAGCCCTTCGCCGAGGCGGCGGCCCGCCACCAGCACCTCCGCCGCCGACCGGCCGAGGTGGCCGCAGGAGAGGCGCAGCAAACGCTCGCGCTCGGCCGGCGGAACGGACGGCATGGCTTGCGCGATCTGCGCGCGGCCGACGCGGCGGCGGCGCGCGCTGAGCCAGGCCAGACGGCCGAGCGCCGCTGCCAGGGCCAATTGGGCGCGCAGCGGCAGCAGGCCCAGCAGGAAGATCAGCGCGTGCTGCGGCTGCCAATGGATCCAGGGCACCACGCCCGGCTGGTGCTTCCAGCGCCTGCGAAGGCGCTTGCGCCAGGCGCGCAGCCGCCCGGGCGGCGGGGTGAAGGCCGCTTCGGTCATCGTGACACGTTTCTGCCGTGCGGATCGTGGGCTTGCCACAGCGGCTCGATCCGCGCGGCGCGCACCGGCAGATGCAGGGCGTGCAGCAACTCTTCCCAGTGCTCCTCGCCGCGCAGGAAACGCCAGTCCACGCGCAGCTCCCAGACGTTCGCCGGCGCCATGCCGCGCAACTTGACCGCGTCCTTCTCCGTCACGAGCACGGCGCCTTCCTGCTCCCACCCGGCGAGGTCGGCGGGCCGCCAAGGATGATGATCCGGCAGCCATTGCAGGCGGCTGGGCGCGACGCCGTGCTGGCGGCACAAGGCGGCGAAGGACGCCGGGTTGCCGATGCCGGCGGCAAGGCGGGCGCGCAGGCCTTGCAGCGCGGCGACGGGCCGGACCTCGCCGCTGACGAGGTTGCGCAGTTCGCGCGGCGCCACCCCGCCCTCGATGCGCGGCACTGGCGGCAGTCCCGCGCGCGCGGCGTCCACCGCCTGCCAGATGGCGGCGCGGCGCGGCGCGTCCACCAAGTCGGCGCGCGAGAGAATCACGTGGGTGGCGCGGCGCAAGGCGCGCGGCTGCTCGCGGAACACCCCGGCCGGGAGGCATCGTCCGAAGGGGCGCGTCGCATCGAGCAGCACCACGTCGGCGTCGCGTTGGAGGCGCAGGTGCTGGAAGGCGTCGTCGAGCAGCAAGACCTCGGGCCGATCCCCTGCCAGCAGGCGCGCGAGGCCGGCGACTCGATCCGGATCCTCGACCAGTTTCACGCGCGGATGACGCTCCGCCAGGATGCGGCCTTCGTCGCCGCCGTAGCCGCGCGCGAGCACGCCGACCTGCGCGCCCTGCTTCTCCAACCAGCCGGCGGCGGCGAACAGCAGCGGCGTCTTGCCCGTGCCGCCGGCGGCGAGATTGCCGATGGACAGGGTGGGAAGCGGCGGGCGGTGGGAGCGCAGCCAGCCGCGCGCAAAGGCGTAGACGCGCGCGCGCGCCGCCGCGTCCCACAGCCATCCCACCGGCGCGAGGACCGCGCCCCACGCTCCGTCCAGCCGCTCGGCGGGCGACGGCGGCGGCGCGGCGGCGGACTTCAAGGACTCTCCCACCAGCGGTGCGCGCGCAGAAGCGCTGCGAGCGGCGCGCGCTGCGGATGGTCCGCCGGCAAGGGGCGCAACTCGAGCGGGTCGCTCGCGCGGTCGTAGAGCTCCAGCGAACCGTCGAGCCCGTCCGCGATCAACTTGAAGGAGCCGCGCATGACGGCGCGCTTGCGCACGAACTTCTCCGCCTGCTCGGCGCGCACGGGCACGAAATCCACTTCGGCGGTCAGGTACTCCGGCATCAGCCCGCGGCCGGCGGAGCCGGGCGGCGCCGCCGGCAGCGGGAGGCTCGCGACGCCCAGGATGGAGGCGTACAACTGCTGCTCGGCGTGGCCGCCTTCCGGCAGGGCCGGCAAACGCCAGGCGCCGGCGCGCGCCGGCGGAACGCGCACGACGAGCGGCAAGTCGTTGAGCTCGGCGTGCAGGGTCTGCGTGTGGCCGATCATGCCGCGCTCCGCCAATTCCTCGCCGTGGTCGGCGGTGAAGATCACGACCGTGTCCTGCCAATCGGGACGGGCGCGCAGGGCGTCGAGCACCGTCGCCAAGGCGTTGTCCACGGCGCGCACCTCCTCGTCGTAGAGGGCGGCGAGCTGCTCACGATCGGCGGCGGTGCAATTCTTCTGCATTTCGCGCAGACGGTCGGTGGAATCGCCGCCGCGCACCCAGCCGCCGTATCCCGGTTGGAACCAGGGAATGTCAGGATGGTCGTAGAGCACCGCGTGCGGATCGAAAAAATGCAGGACGAGGAACCACGGCTGCGCGCCCGTTTGCGCGCCCAGCCAGCCCAAGCCGCGCCGCGCCACCTCCGCGGAGGTCGTGCCTTCGTGCACGGCCTTCGCCGGCTCGTCGTCCCAGAAGTCGAAGCCGGCGTCGAAGCCGGCGCGGCTGTTGCGCGTCAGCAGGAAGTTCGACATCACGCAGCCGGTGGCGTAGCCGGCGCGGCCGAATTCGGCCGCGAGCGTGGCGGGATCCGCCAACTGCGAACCCGGCCCGACGAGCCGCATGACGCCGTGCTCGGACGGCGGCAGCCCGGTGTAGAGCGTGGCCACGCTCGGCTTGGTCCAGGAACTGCAGCCGACCAAGCCCTCCACCACCTGCGCTCCCGGCTCGGCGGCCAGCGCGGCGAGCGCCGGCGCGGTGTCGCGCGCGCGGTAACCGTAGACCGGCAGATGATCCTTGCGCAGGGTGTCCACCACGACGAGCAAGACGTTGGGGTGGGACGGCGCGGCGGCGCCGCCGCCGCAGCCGGGCGCGGCGCAGCCGAACAGCAGGAGCAGCGCCACGGCGCGCGAAACCATCAGAGCGTCCTAGGTTACCATCGTGGCATGTCGGCTGGCGCCAACGGCCGCGCGCACGCGCTCGAATCCGGCCTCTTCGGCCTGAGCAAGGACGCTCCGGCCCTGGCCTGGACCTTGCAGCGTTTGCTGCCAGCGCCCGCCCTGGAACAGCTGCTGCGACAAGCCGGCGCGCCCCGCGCGAACATGCCGGCCGCGGCGCTGGCGCGTCTGCTGGTCAGCCGGCCGCGCATCGCGACCGCGCTCGCACTGGCGATCCTGGAGCACGCCCCCGCCGCGCCCGCCGCGCCGGCTCCCGCCGCCGAAACCAATGGCGCGGAGTCCTGGCGCGAGCTGTTGCGCGAGTCGCTCGCCAGCGGCAACGCGGCCGGCATCGAGGCCGCGCGGGGCTTGCATCAGGCCCTCGGCGACAGCCTGCCCCCGGCTGCCGCGCCGTCGGCGCCGGCGCCGGCGGCCGTGCGCAAGGCGGGCACGCCGCGACGCAGGAGCCCGCGGGCCGCCGCCGAGCACGGCGGCGATGCCGGCGCGGAGACGGCCCGCGCCGAGATCGCGAAACTGCAGCAAGAGCTCGCGCAGGAGCGCGAGCGCCGGAGGGAGTTGGCGGAGCAGGCGGAGCAAGCGCGCGCCGAGGCGCGCGAAGAACGCGCGCGCGCCACCGCCCTGAAGCGGCGCCTCGCCGCCGCCACCGACGCCAGCGAACGCGAGCGCTCGCTCGCCGAGGCCGCCGCCCAGGCGCAACGCGACCTCGGGATCGTGCAGCAGAAGTTCAAGTTGGTCGAGGAAGAGCGCGACGACCTGCGCGGCTGCCTCGAGGACCACGACCGCTTCCAGTCGCTGCCGGAGGAGGAGGTGCCCTCCTTCCGCAATCGTCCCCTGCTGGCGGAGGAGGTCGAGTTGAGCGCCCGCCTCGCCGGCGTCGGAAGAAGTTTTCGCGTGCTCGTCGTCGGCGGCGGCGAACCGCAGCACCGCCATCGCGAAAAACTGGTGGAGTACGCCGAAGCCCTCGGCTTCACCGCGGAATGGCGCATGGCGGAATACGGTTCCTGGCACCGCGAACTCGCCAAGTTGGACGCCGACATGAAGAGCCGCTTCGACGCGATGGTGATCCTGCACTGGAACCGGACCACCTTCACGCGCCACGCGCGCACGATCTGCGATGCGGCGGGCCACAAGCCCTGCCTGACTTGCCGCTACGAGGGGTTCACCAGCCTGCGCACCGCGCTGCGCGAGTGCCTGCGCCAGCTGCTCGAGCGGCCGGCCGGCGCTTAGATCGTCGGCTTCTCTTCCTTCTGCTCTTCAGCCAGGCCGATGAGGCCGCGCTCGAGCTCGACGAGGGCGATTTCGATCGGGTTCTCGACCCGCTCCAACTCGGCGTCGAACAGCGGCGCATCGCCGCGAACGAGCTGGCGCACCCGCTTCTGCAGCAGGACGGTGCGCTCGAAGGAGCCGTTGATGACGCGCTGAAGTCGCTGGGGCAGAGTCAGTTCCATGGCGGGTGGACGCGAAAACCGGACCCGTCAGACTAGTCGCGCGCCGTCGTCCCGGCAAGCAGGCGCGCCGCCTCCTGCCAGTCGCGGAAACCGGCGGCGCCCCGGAGCGGCGCTTCCGCGTCCAGGCGCGCCTGCAGGAAACGCAAGCCCGCCGCCGCGGCAGCGCGCTGATCCGCGGGCGTGTCGCCGAGCATCAGGCCGGCGCCGTACCGGGCGCGCAAGTCCGACAGCACCGGCGCCTTGTCCGTGCAGCCGAAGACCCCGTCGGCGCTCAGGCCGACGCGCGCCACGTCGGCGGCGATCACGCTCTGCGGGGCCCGACTGACGACGAAGATCGGCAGGCCGCTGGCGCGCACGGCAGCCAGCACGGCGCACGCGCCCGGATAGGGCTCCATGCCGAAGAACGGCACCACCGTGCCGTTCCAGTCCACTGCGATGAATCCGGGCCGTTCTGTCTCCATGCCGCTGGCGCCGCCGGCCGTAGAGTAGCGGCCGGATGCTGTCCTTCCTCGCGCTCGCGGCCGCAGCCGCCCTGCAGTCCCCCGCCGTCCCGGATCCCGCCGCGGTCAGCAGCGAGCGCCTCGGCGGAATCTTGCGCGCGCTGACCGCGCAGCCGCGCCTCGCCGGTTCGCCGGAGGCGCGCATCGCCGCCGATCTCGCCGCCCGCGTCTTCGCGGCCTCGGGCTTGCGGGTCGAGCGCGCCCGCTATCTCTGTTATCTGCCGCGCCAAACCGGCCAGAGCCTGGAGATGCAAGGCCCGGACGGAGCCTGGAGCGCGCTCGATCTCGCCGAGGTGCCGTTCGCCGCCGAGGGCGGACTAGGCCAGGCGCAAGTGCCGCCGATGCTCGGCTTGTGCGCGCCCGGAGTCGCCGAGGGCGCGCTGTTCTACGCCGGCTACGGCAGCGCCGCCGAGTTCGCCGAACTGCGCGCGCAGCACGGCAGCGCCTGCGACGGCGCCATCGCGCTGGTGCGCTACGGTCAGATGTATCGGGGACTCAAGCTCGCCAACGCGCAGGCCGCGGGTTTCGGCGGCGCGCTGCTCTACACCGACGCGCTCGACGACGGCGCCGCGCTCGGGCCGGTGATGCCGGAAGGTCCGTGGCGGCCGGCGGACGGCATCCAGCGGGGTTCGGTCTACAACGGTGACGGCGACGCTCTGACGCCGGGTTACGCGGCGCTGGAAGGGGCGCCGCGCCTGGCGCCAGCCGCGGCGGAAGGCTTGGTGCGCATTCCCGGCCTCCCCGTCTCCAGCGGCAACGCCGCCCGCCTGATGGGCGGCGCCGAGCGCGCGCTCGGCCCGCTGCCGGCGCGCGTGCGCCTGCGCGTGACCCAGGATCCGGCGCTGCAGCCGGCCGAAGACGTGATCGGCTGGATTCCGGGCGGCGCGCGCGCCGACGAGTGGGTGTTGCTCGGCGCCCACCGCGACTCCTGGGGTCCCGGCGCCGTGGACAACGGCGGCGGCACGACCGTGATCCTGGAGGTCGCGCGCGTGCTCGGCGAGGCCGTGGCGCGCGGCTGGCGTCCGCAGCGCACCATCGCCCTCTGCACCTGGGACGCCGAGGAATGGGGCCTCGTCGGCAGCACCGAATGGGTCGAGCAGCACGCCTTCGAGTTGCGCGAGCGCGCGGTCGCCTACGTGAACCTGGACGTGGTCGCGAGCGGTCCGAATTTCGGCGGCTCCTGCACGCCCGGCCTCGTCGAGACGCTGCGCGCCGCCTGCGCCGCCGAAGGCGTCGAGGCGCCGGCGAATCTGGGCGTGCCGGGCGGCGGTTCGGATCACGTGCCCTTCCTCGAAGTCGCGGGCGTGGAAGTCATGGGCTTCGGCTTCGGCGGCGGCAGCGGCACCTATCACTCCCTGCACGACACTTCGTGGGTGGTCGAGAAGTTCCTCGATCCGGGCTTCGCGCTGCACGCGCGCGCGGCGCGCCTGGCCGTGCGCGTCGCCGCCCTGCTCGCCGACGACCTCGTGCCGGTGGACGGAGTGCGCGGTTGGGCAGAGCAGATGGTGCGCGCTGCGGAGAGCCAGGAGGCGGCGGACGACGCGCAACGCATCGCGCGCCTGGAATTGATCAACGCCGCGTTGCGCGCGCAGTTGGCCGCCGCGCCGGCGAACGCCGCCGGGCCGGGCTGGCGATTCGGCCGCGCCTTCCTGCCCGCGACCCCGGCCGGCGCGCCGCTCGAGCGCTCGCTGCTGTGGCGCAGCGCCGGATACGGCTCCGCCTGGTTCCTCGACGCCGCCGCCGGTTGGGCGAACTCGCGCGCCGCGCTGACGGAGTTGGCGCGCTCCCTGCGCCAGGAATAGGGAAAGGTTCTCCCGGTCTCAGATCCAGACCTGGGCCTGAACGAAGGCCCACAGCTGGTCGTCGCCGCTCGCGATCGCGTTGCCGGCAAAGAACTGGGACAAACCGACCTGCAACTCCAGCTGCGGCATGAGGCGGCCGGTCACCCACAGATCGATCTCCTGGCCGATCGCGGACTCGCCGGGCGCGGCGGCCGCGCCGGCCACCGGCAGCGCGCCGGCGTCGTCCGCCATGCGGAAACTGTGTCCGGCCGCGGCGAGGCGCCAGGCGTCATCGAAGTCGTAGCCCGCCTCGACATAGACGTCGAGCACGTTCGTCAACTGCACGATGTCCTGCCGGCCGAGGATCGCGTGCGACTCGGGGTAGAGCGGCGCGAAGGCGTCGTCGTCGCCGTCGGCGGGATCGCCGTCGCCGCTGGCGTAGGTCAGGCCGGCGGCGGCTTCCAAGCGGTGGCCGAGGCGCCAACCGGCACGCACCGCGCCGAGGCTGCCGCCGGCGTCGCTCGTGCCGTGGTCGCCGAACTGCAGCGCGGCCTCGGCGGACCAGTGAAAGGCGTCGCGGGCGCCGTGCAGGCGCGCGCCGGCGGTGGTGTCGGCCAGATCCGAACTGCTGCCCGAGCGGTCGTTGCGCGCGAAGCCGAAGACCTCCATGGCGAGCCCTTCCCCGCCGAACTCCAGCCACAAGCCGCCGAAGGACTGCTCCACGCCCGCAGCCACGGCCTGCTCCTGCACCGGCTGGGTCCAGAACAGGTCGGCGCGATAGGAAGCGCCGCGGCGCTGGATCCGCGCGCCGTCGAAGGCGCGGCCGGTGGCCGACCAATCATCCGTGCCGACCAGCAGCCCCGAACCGTAGTCCATCTCGAATCGGCCGACCTCGAGATCGGCGGCGTCCGCCACGCCATTCCACTGCAGCCACGCTTGGTGCACTGCGTCCACGGAAGCGGCGCCCTGCTCCAGCACCGATTTCTGGAACTGCACGAAGGCGCTCAGGTCCGGACCGGCGTCCACTCCCAACCCGAGGCGGAAGCGCCCGCTGTTCATGCTGTCGCGCGCCGCGCCCAGCACGGGGAGCGCCGGATCCCGCGACTCCGCCCGCAGCCGGAACTCGGCGCTCAGCGTGACCGCCGCATTGCCGCGCGTCAGCACGACGCCGCCGGCGTCCGGAGTGGCCGGCTGCTGCGCGAGCGCCGCCAGGGTCAGAAGGAACGAGTGCGTCACCATGCGATGCGGGGCCTAGAAGGTGAAGTTGAGGCTGGCGAAGAGCCAGATCTGGTTCTCTTGGTTGGCGAAGGCGCTGGAGCTGAGGAAGAGCGCCGTGCCGAAGTCGCAACTGAGACCGGAGCCGAGCTGGCCTTCGGCGTACACGTCCACCTCCGTGCCCAGGCTGCTCGAGCCGCCGGCGACGCCGTAGGGCATGAGGCTGTACGCGGCATAGGCGTCGTCCTTGGTGTTCTGGCGCCAGAAATGGTGCCCGTCCACGTGGAAGGACCACGGCTCGTTCCAGGCGAGCCAGTAATTCAGCCCGAGATCCACCAGGTTGGAGAAGGCGAAGAGATCCGCGCGCCCGTTGAACTTGTGCTGATCGATGTAGACCGGCGTGTAACGTTTCAAGTCGTGCGGATCGGCGTCGCCGCCCTTGGCGACGGCGAACTCGGCGCCGACGTGGTGGCCGTAGTCCAGCTCCTTGGAGAAGGTGAGCGCCGCCGCCTGCGCCCACAGCTCTGCGCCGTCGGCGGCGCTGCCGCGCTGCGCCGCGCCGAACACGTCCCATCCGAGGCCGTGGACGGTCGTGCCGAACCAGCGCGACGCCAGCGTCATCTCGTCCAGTTCGTTGCCGTCCTGATGGCGAATCGTCAGGAAGAACTCGGAGGCCGCCCGCGCGTTCAAGGTCCAGTCGGCGTGAAATCCGCTGAAACTGTCGTTCAGGTCGCCCGCGGGACCATTGGCGCCCTGCGTGATCCAGGCCGTCCAGTTGAAGATCGGCCGGGACCAGCGACCCGTGGCGACGAGGCCGTCGAAGGCATTCGGCTCGAAGAGCCAGGCGCGCGAGGCGCTCACCAGGCGGCCGTCGCCGAACTCCAACTCGGAGCGGCCGGCGCGCAGATCCCAGTTGCCGAGCAGCTGGCTGAAATCCAGGTAGAACTGATGCAGGTC
>CAZDMB010000004.1:0-14533 GCA_964506175.1 uncultured Planctomycetales bacterium
GATCGCGACCTCAAGGAGCAGGGCGCTACCCGCCGGCAGCGCTTTGCGATCCTGGAGCAACGCGCGCGCGCGACCCTGCTGCCTCCGGGCACGCGCCGCTACGCGCTCTACGCGGGCGTCGGGCGGCGTCTGGTGCGCCCGCTGCTCGCGTGGACGCGTCGCCAGAGCAGCGCCGGGCCGCTGTGGACGCGTTGGGCGGAGTTCCAGCCGGCGCGCGGCGACGTCGGCCAGCAGGAAGTCCTGGAATTCCCGGTGTGGGAGCGGCCGCGCTGCTCGATTCTGATTCCGGTCTACGGCAAGTGGCGGCATACCTACACCTGCTTGCGCTCGGTGCTGCGGCACAGCAGCGGCGTTTCCTATGAGGTCATCGTCCTGGACGACTGTTCGCCGGACGAGACGCCGCAGCTCGCCGAGGTCGTCAAGAACGTGCGCTTCGTGCGCCACCCGTCGAATCTCGGCTTCCTCCGCAATTGCAACGAGGGCGCCAAGAGCGCGCGCGGCGCCACCATCCTGCTGCTCAACAATGATACCTCGGTCGAGCCCGGCTGGCTGGCGGCGCTCCACGAAGTGTTGGACGAAGATCCCGCGGCCGGGCTGGTCGGCGCCAAGCTGGTGGACGCGAACGGACGCCTGCAGGAAGCCGGCGGCGTCGTCTGGCACGACGGCAGCGGTTGGAATTTCGGCCGCGGCGACGATCCGAAGAAGCCCGAATACAACTACCGCAAAGAAGTGGACTACTGTTCCGGAGCGTGCATTCTTGTGCCGGCGGAGTTGTGGCGCGCGCTCGACGGCTTCGACGATCGCTTCGCGCCGGCCTACTACGAGGACACCGACCTGGCCTTCGCCGTGCGCGCCGCCGGCCGCAAAGTGGTCTACCAGCCGCGCGCCGTCGTCGTGCACTTGGAGGGCGTGTCGCACGGCACCGACGTCGGCTCCGGCCTCAAGCGCTACCAGGAAGTCAACCGCGCGCAGTTCCTCGAAAAGTGGCGCCTCACCCTGGCGCGCGAGCAGAGCATCGGACCCGCGGATCTGTTCCGCGCGCGCGACCGTTCGCAGCGCCAGCCGCACGTCGTCGTCGTGGATCACTCGGTGCCCGCCTGGGATGCGGATGCCGGCTCGCGCCTCACCTGGATGTACCTGAAGCTGCTGGTACGCGAAGGCTTCCGCGTCACCCTGATGCCCATGAACGCCTTTCCGGCGCAGCCCTACACGCGGCGGCTCGAGGATCTCGGCGTCGAAGTGCTGCACGGGCATCAGCACGGTCCGCAACACCGCCATTGGTGGGCGCGCCACGGCGCGGCGCTGCGCGCGGTCTACCTGCACCGGCCCCACGTGGCCGACGCCTACCTGCCGCAGGTGCAGGAGCATGCGCCGCAGGCGCGCATCGTCTACCAGTGCCACGACCTGCACCACCTGCGCGAGCAGCGGCGCCACGAGGCCTCCGGCGGCAAGGGCGCGGCTCCGGAAGCCGTGCGCTGGCAGGGCGTCGAACAGCGCGTGCTCGCCGCGGCGCACGTCGTGCATACGCCGAGCGCCAGCGAGCGCGATTGGATCGCCGCGCGCTTCCCGGGCAAGACCGTGCGGGACGTGCCGATCTACTTCTGGGATCGCGCGCCCCTCGACGGCGCGCCGGTGGACGGCGGCAGCCTGGCGGCACGGGCGCGGGCGGACCTGCTGTTCGTCGGCGGCTTCCGCCATCCGCCCAACGAGGACGCGGTGTTGTGGTGCGCCCGCGAGCTGCTGCCGCGCGTGCGCGCCCTCGTTCCGGCGGCGCGGCTGGTGGTCGTCGGCGGCAACCCCACCGCGGCGGTGAAGGCGCTCGCCGCGGAATCGGTCGTCCTGCGCGGCCGCCTCGGCGACGCCGAGCTCGGCGACGCCTATCGCGCCGCGCGCGTGGTGGTGGTGCCGCTGCGCTGGGGCGCCGGCGTCAAGGGCAAGCTGATCGAGGCGCTGGCGTGGGGCGTGCCGGTGGTGACCACCCCGGTCGGCGCCGAAGGCGTGCCGGACCTGGCCGCCGCGGCGCGCATCGCGGCGTCGCCCGCCGATTTCGCCGCCGCCGTCGCCGGCTTGATCCGCGACGAGCAGCAGTGGCGCGCGCAGCGTCTCGCCGGCCTCGAACTAGTGGCGCGCGCGTTCTCCACCGAGCGGGCGCGTGCTATCATCCGCGCCGATTTTGCGGCGCACGCAGCGGCAGTCGCGCGCGCGGCCAGTTAGCCGGAGATGCAGGCCCAAAACCCTCAGCGCGCGCGACCGGTCTGCGTTCACTTCCACATCTTCAAGAACGCAGGCACCACCTTGGACGGCGCCTTGCGCCGCGAATTCGGCCTCGGCTGGTGCGAGTTCGACGGGCCGCGCCCGAATTACGTGCTCCAGACGGAGGAACTGCGCGCCTTCGTGGAGACGCGCCCGGCCCTGCAGGCGGTCTCCAGCCACCAGGTGCGCTTCCCCTTGCCGGACATCTACGACGTCCGCTGGCGGCCGTTGCTGCTGGTGCGCCACCCGCTCGATCGCGCGCTTTCGGCCTACTCCTTCCACCGGCGCGCGCGCACGTGCAGCGCCGCCTCCCTGCAAGCGAAGCGCAGTGATTTGCGCGGCTACCTGCGCTGGGCCATGGAGCGCGGCGCCGTGAACCTCGTCTGCAATTTCCAGACGGCATTCTTCTCCACCGCGGCGGGGGCCGGACAGGCGCCCGGGCTGGCGGCGGCGGTCGCGCGGCTGCGCGCGGCCGCTCTCGCCGGCACCGTGGAACGCTTCGGCGAGACCCTCACCTGCGGCGAGCGCGAACTGCGCCAGGATTTTCCGCGCCTGGATCTCTCGTGCGTTTCGCGCAACGTGACGGGCGCGCGCCGCGCGCGCCTCGACGAGCGGCTGCAGGAGTTGCGCGAGCGCGCCGGTGCGGACGTTTTCGCCGAGCTGGAGCGTCGCAACGATCTGGACTTCGCCTTGCACGAGGAAGCCGAGCGCGAGCTCGACGGCCGTCTGCGCCGCCTCTTCGGCGACGGCGCCACCCCCGCCTTCGAGGACTTCCGCGCGCGCTGCGCCGCGCGCGAGGCGGCGGCCGCACGATGAGCGCGCCGGAGCCCGTGGTCGTGTGCGTGGTGGGCATGCATCGCAGCGGCACCTCGCTGCTGGCGCGCCTGCTGAATCTTGCGGGCGTGGAGCTGGGCGAAGGCGAAAGCCTCGCGGCGGCCGCGGAAGACAATCCGCGCGGCTTCTGGGAGCACAAGGGCCTGCGGGAGCTGAATGACGAACTGCTGGCCATCTTCGGCGGCTCGTGGATGCATCCGCCGGATCTTCCCGCGGGCTGGACCGCGGATCCGCGCGTCGCGCCGGTGCGCGCCAAGGCGCGCGCCCTGTTGGCGCGAGAGTTCGGTGGTCGCGCCCTCTGGGGCTTCAAGGATCCGCGCACCACACTGACCGCGGAGTTCTGGGCGGCGGAACTGCCCGGCCGGGTCGCCTGGATCATCGCCCTGCGCAATCCATTGGAGGTCGCGGATTCGCTGAAGCGCCGCAACGGCTTTCCCTCGGTGCTCTCGGAGGACCTCTGGCACGCCTACGTGCGCGCCGCCCTCCGCCTGACGCCGCCGGAGAGCCGCGCCCTCGTCCACTTCGAAAACCTGCTCTCCAACCCCTCCGTGGAGGTCGAGCGCCTCGTGCGCGAACTGCGCCTCCCGGCGGCGCCCATGACCCCGGAGGTCGCGGCGCGCATGCGGGAAGAATGCTCCCGCGAGCTGCGTCACCACCAGCACGGATTGGAGGAGGTCAGCAGCTCCCGGCATCTGCGTCCGGACACCATCGGGCTCTATCTGCGGTTGTGGAACGGGGGCGACCCCGGCCAGCTGGCAGGCGAGTCGGACGCAGGCTTCGGCCGCGCCTTCGTCGACCTCCGCGGAGATTTCGCCCGCCTCATCGACCAGCAGGATCGCATGCGCAACACCTTGGACGACCGCCAACGAGACCTCGAACGCAGCCGGCGGGAAGCCGCGGAATGGCGCGAGGAAGCGTTGCAGTTGAAGGGCCAAGTGGCCAGCATGCGCTTGCGGACCGAAGTGCGCGCCGGCGACTTCCTGCGGCGCGCCTGGCGCCGGCTGCGCCGTCGGGCCCCGCGCGCCTAAAATCCGGCCCGATGCGGGTCGGGGAAGAAATCCGGGAGATCCTGCGGCGGCGCGCCTTGCTCGGCGCCTTCCTCAGCGTGGATCTGCGGCTGAAATACCGGCGTTCCTCGCTCGGCTTCGTCTGGTCGCTGCTGAACCCGCTGCTGTTGCTGGCGGTGATGGCGCTGGCCTTCAGCTTCATCTTCGACCGTTCCACCGGCCGCGGCTCCCACGCGCTGCACTTGTTCGCCTGTCTCTTGCCGTGGCAGGCTTTGGCCGGCGCCGTCGAGCAGGGCGGGCGCTCGCTGGTGAAGGGCGAGGCCCTGATCATGCAGTACCCGCTGCCGAAGTTGATGCTGCCGCTGCGCCGCACCCTCTTCGCCTTCACCGAGTACTGCATCGCGCTGATCGCCCTCAGCCTCGTTGCCGGCTTCATCGGCTTCCGCCCGACGCTCGCGCTGCTGTGGCTGCCGGTGGCTGTGCTGCTGCTCTTCTGCTTCGCCCTCGGTCTGGCAGCCGTGGCGGCCGTGGCCACGGTGTACTTCCGCGACGCGGTGCATCTGGTGGGAGTGGCGCTGCGCGCGTGGTTCTACCTGACGCCGGTGATCATTCCCTACGATGCCATCCCGGACAAGATCCGCGCCATCGCCGTGTGGAATCCCGCGTATCACCTGCTGCGCATCTTCGACGACGTCATCAATTTCGGCGTCGCGCCTTCGAACTTCACGCTGCTGGCCGCCGGCGGCTGCGCGGCGGGCGCCCTGCTCCTCGGCTTGGCGGTGACCGCCAAGTTCGAGCACAAACTGGTGTTCCGCCTGTGAGCTCCGAACCGCACATCCGCGTGCGCGACGCGGGCTTGGTCTACCGCCTCTACACCAACAAGCGGCCGAGCCTGAAGGATTCGCTGCTGTCGCCGCTGCGCGGCGGCATCGAGGAACACCGCGATCTCCACGCCCTGCGGCACGTGAACCTCGAGGTGCGCCCGGGCGATCGCGTCGGCCTCATCGGCCCCAATGGCGCCGGCAAGACCACGCTGCTGCGCCTGCTCGCCGGCATCTTCCCGCCGACCACGGGCACGGTCGAGGTCGGCGGGTTCGTGGTGCCGATGTTCCGTCTCGGCCTCGGCTTCGAACTGGAGCTGACCGGAGAGGAGAACGTGGTGCAGGCCGGCGCCCTGCTCGGCCTGCCGGCCGCGCGCATGCGCGCGCGCACCGACGACATCTTCGCCTTCGCCGAGATCGAGCGTTTCCGCCACGTGCCGCTCAAGTACTACTCCCGCGGCATGGCGACGCGGCTGTCCTTCGCCACCGCCTGCGAAGTGGATCCGCAGGTGCTGCTGCTCGACGAGGTCTTCGGCGGCGGCGACATGTCCTTCCGCGGGAAGGCGGTCGCCCGCATGCACGAGCTCATCCTGCGCACGCCGATCGTGGTGATGGTTTCCCATTCGATGGACACCGTGCGCGCGGTGGCCAATCGGGTGGTTCTGCTCCAAGACGGCGAGGTGCGCATGGACGGCGCCCCGGCCGACGCGATCGCCGCCTATGAGGCCCAAAACGGCTGAGCTCGCGGTTTCGCTCGTCGTCTACGCTCCCGACTTCGCGGTTCTCGAGCGCACGCTGGCGGCGCTGACGCGCGCCATCGCCCACGCGCAGCGCGCCGGCGCGCTGGCGCGCGCGGACCTCACCATCGTGGACAACGGGCCGCCTCCGGGCAACGCCGCGCGCTTGGCGGCCGCGGGCGGACGCCTGCTGAGCCCCGGACGCAACCTCGGCTTCGGCGCGGCTCACAACCTCGCGCTCCGCGACGCCAGCGCGGAGTTCCTGCTGGTGCTGAATCCGGATGCGGTCATGGCGGAGGACGCGCTCACGGCCGGCATCGCCCATCTGCGCGCGCATCCGGCCACGGTGTTGGTGGCGCCGCAGGTGGATACGGGCGCCGGCGGCCCGCGGCATCTGTGCAAGGGCGACCCCGACCCCTGGACGCTGCTGGTGCGCGGCTTCGGCCCGGCGTGGCTGCGGCGGCGCTGCCGCGCGCGGCTCGACCGCTACGCCCTCGCCGATCTCGACGCCGAGCGCGAGCATCTCGACGTCCCGCACGCCAGCGGCTGCTTCATGCTGTTGCGCGCCGACGCCTTCTTCGCCGCGCGCGGTTTCGACGAGCGCTTCTTTCTCTATTTCGAGGATTTGGACCTTTGCCGCTCGCTGCGCGCCGCCGGCGGACGCGTGGCCTTCGTGCCGCAGGTGCGCATCGCCCACCACGCCGGCGGGGCGGCGCGCAAGGGCGCGCGCCACGTGCGCCTGTTCCTGGCCTCGGCCTGGAAATTCTTCCGCAAGCACGGCGCTCGCTCGCGCCGCTAGGATTCATCCGTGCGCCTCGCAGTCGCGCTGTGCGTGCTCGGCCTCGGCGCCTGCGGCCGCTCTACGGAGGTCCGCGCCGACGATCCGGCGCACCTCGCGGAAGACGTGGCGCGGGCGCTGCGGCCCGCCGCGCGCGCCTGGCTGGCCGACGCGGAGTCCCGCGACGAATCGGCCACTCTCGGTCACCCCTCGAGCGCCGACATCTCGGCGCAGGCGATCACCTTCCAGCGCCTGGTGCAGCGCAGCCGCGGATTGCTGGAGCCTTACTTGCCCGCGGCCACGCGCGGCATGCCGTTGCCGGCAGATGAGAGCGCCGTCCTTCGCGGCCTCGCCGCGGAACTGGGCGCGCCCGGGCGCCTGGAGATCGCCGCGGAGCTCCTTGGGCGCACGCCGACCTCGGCGCGGGTGCGGCTCACGCTCCTGCCGCAAGAAGGGCCGCCGAGCGGCTGGCGTCTCGACCTCGCCTTCGCCGGAGGGGCGTGGAGTTTCGCCTCCGTTCCGCGCCGCGAGTAACATCCCACGATGCGGGCCATCCGCCGCCGTGAATCGCGGAACCAGGTCCTCCAGGAGTTGCAGGCGTGGCTGCAGCGCCCGGAGCCCGGCCCGCTGCGGCTCGACGGCATGCACCCGGCCGACGTCGCCGACGTGCTGTGGCTCGACTTCGAGCCGGAGGAGGCCCGCCGGCTGTTCTGCGCGCTGCCCGACGACGAAGCCGCCGCCGTGCTCGAGGAAACCGACCTCAAGCACCAAGTGAGCCTGCTCGCGGGCTCGGATCCGCAATACGTCGGCCGCCTGATCAGCCGCCTGCCTTCGGACGATGCCACCGACCTCGTGGCGGAGTTCCCGGAGGAGGTGCGCGCCGAGGTGATGTGCTTCGTGACGCCGGAGGACGCCGCCGAGATCCGGCACCTCGCCGAGTACGACGAAGACACCGCCGGCGGCCTGATGACGACGGAGTTCCTGGCCGTCAACGGCGCCGAGAAGGTGGGCGACGTCCTCAAGCGCATCAAACGCGACGAAGGCGAAGCGGAAACCGTCTACACGATCTACATCGTGGACGAGAAGGGCGTCCTGCAAGGAGTGGTTTCGACGCGCGACCTGCTGGAGGCGGGCATCCACGAAGACGTGCGGGACATCATGAACCCCGACGTCATCCAGGTGAAGGTGGACGACGACCGCGAAGAAGTGGCGCGACGGCTGCTGCACTACAACCTCACCAACCTGCCGGTGGTGGATCCGCGCGGCGTTCTGGTCGGCATCGTCACCGCCGACGACGCCCTCGAAGTGTTGGAGAAGGAGGGTTCGGAGGACGCGCTGCTGCTGGCGGGCGCCGGCGGCGACTCCGACCTCACGGACACCACCCGCACCAAGGTGCTGCGCCGCGCGCCCATGCTGCTGGTGCCGGTGGCCTCCGGCCTGCTGATCTCCAAGGTGGTCCACGTGTTCACCGGCGAGACCCTCGAGCAGCACGTCGGCAGCTGGGGAGTGCTTCTGTCCTATCTGCCGCTGGTGCTGGCCATCGCCGGCAACGTCGGCATGCAAACCTCCGCCGTGCTGGTGCGCGGCTTCGCCGTCGGCCAGATCGTCACCGGCCGCCGCGCGGAGGTCTTTTTCAGCGAGTTGCGCGTCGGCCTGCTCCTTGGCTCGCTGGCCGCGCTGGTGGCCGGTCCGGCGATGGCCTTCCTGGTCCGCGACGTCGCGATCGGCGCGGCGATGGCCTGCGCCCTGCTGCTGGCCGTCACCTGGAGCGCCACCGCTTCCACCTGCATCGCGCTCGGCAGCGAAGCGGCCGGGCTGGATCCGGCGCTGGTAGCCGGCCCCGTCATGATGGGGGTGTCCGACCTCTCCGCCGCGGCGCTGTTTCTCGCCGTATCCTCGCTGCTCGTCCTCTGAGCCTCCGCATCTCGCGCCGCGCCCTGTTGCTCGCCGCACTCGCCGTGCTGGCGCTCGCCGTGGCGCTGCTGCTCTTCACGCAGCGCCCGTACCGCGTGGCCGGCCGCTCGATGGAGCCGGCTCTGGCGGCCGGCGACTGGTTGCAGCTCGGAGACGGAACGCCCGCAGCGGGCGACCTCGTCGTGTTCCGCGAACCGGACAGCGGCGACCTCGCGGTCAAGCGCGTGGCGGCCGGCCCGGGCGAGAGCGTCCAAATCGTCGGCGCGGACCTGTGGGTGGACGGCGAAGTGCGCCCGCGCCCGCTCGCCGGCGTCGAGGATCTCGTGCCCATGGTGGACGCGCGCGGCGCCGCGTTGGCGCAGGAGATCGACCTCGGCGCCGCGGGATTCGTGCCGCACGAGCAGAGCTGGACCTTGGCCGCGGGCTCCGCTCAGGCCTACCTGCGCCGTCCGCCGACCGCGGGCTATCTTCTGCGCGGCGCGGCCGTGCCCGCCTCCCAGCCGGCGCTGGATCTCGGCATGGAGGTCGAGTACGCCCTTCTGGGGCCCACGTCCGAACTGCACCTGCACTTGCGCCTCGGCCGCGCCACCTTCACCGCGATCCTGGCCCAGGGCGGGCGCAGCGCGCGCGTCGAGCGCGAGGAACCGGGCGGGGAGCGGGAAATCCTTCACCAGAGCGCCTTGTCGTCGTCGCGCCCTGCCGGCCGCTTGTTCTTCTGCATCTCCGACCGCCGCATCACCCTGTGCGCCGACGACCTGGTCCTGCTGGACGGCGCGATCTTCACGCCGCCGGCGCCGCTGCTACTGGCTGACGGCCCGGCGGATCTCGGCTTCGCCGCGCACGCCGGCCTCGGGGGCGTGGGCCCGCTCGAGATCGGGCGGCTGCGGCTCGGCCGCGACGTGCTCTACGATCCGAGCGGAACCTTCGGGGGCAGCACGGGGTTCCACCTGGGTCCGGACGAGTTTTTCCTGCTTGGGGACAATCCGCCCTTCAGCCGTGACTCCCGCCACTACGGGGCGGTGGCGCGCGATCGCATCGTCGGCGTCGTCCGTCGACGCCTTTGGCCTCGCGGCTGGGACGAGCGAGGATGGCCGCGTGACTGAGGAATCTCCCGCAGCCTGGGAGGAGGATCCGGGCGTCCGCCTGATGCTGGCCTTTCAAGCGGGCGACGATCAAGCCTTCGAGGAGTTGGTGACCCTGTATCAAGGCCCCGCGTTCGCCATGCTGCGCCGCATCCTTGGTCCGAGCGCAGCCTTGGAGGACCTGGCTCAGGAAGCCTTCCTGCGCATCTGGCGCAGTCGTACCCGCTATCAGCCTGCCGGAAAGTTCGCCACCTACCTCTACCGGGTGACCTACAACCTCGCCCTCAACCAGGTCCGGAACGAGGGGCGCAAACCCTGGCAGGCCCTTCCGGACGAGGCGGGGGGGCGCCGGGAGGATGCCGAGGCCTCGGCCGCCGAGCTGGCGCGGCGTCTGGACGGGGCGGTCTGGACCGAGCGCATCGGCTGGGCTCTGCAGGATCTCCCGGAGAACCAGAGGGCGGCCCTGGTGTTCCAGCACTATGAGGGCCTGGGCCTGGCCGAGATCGGTGAGATCCTCGGGGTCAGCCCTCAAGCGGTGAAATCTCTCCTGCACAGGGCGCGTGAGCGCATGCGGGAGATCCTGGAGCCCTCTTGGAATTCGGATCAATGACCGAACCTCGCGACTGGCTGGACGACGCCCTGGATCGCCATGAAGGCGAGCCGGTGCCGTCCGGCTTTGCTTTTCGGCTGAATCGCCGAATTGCGCGGCAAGCCCGCTCGCGGCTCCTGCGCTTTCGCTGGCCCCTCATGCTGGCCGCCTCCTTCCTGATCCTGACGACGGGCTATTGGCTGGGAATGGGAGCGCCGGCTCTGTCGCAGCCCACCCAGATCGGCCGCCCCGGCGACCTTGCCTCCCTGGAACTGGCGGAGATCTACCACAACCGGGAACTCCTGGAGGCCTGGGAGTTGCTGCAGGATCCCGACCTCGAACTCGGCTTCGGCGAAACCGTGGCCGGCGCCTGGGCCTACGGACTCGACGGGGTCGAGGAGTCGCCGCGATGATCCTTCCCCTCCTGCTCTTGGCCTTGCAGGAGGCCCCGTCGGCGCCGGCAAGCGCCCCGCGGGACGCCGCGGGGGTCGAGTCCTGGTGGCAGGGCCTGAGCCCCGAAGAGCGCGATCGCCTGCACCAGCGCTGGGGGCAGTACCAGAACCTTTCACCTGAGCGGCGCGAGGCTCTGCGCAAGCGCATGGAGGCCATCGAGCAGGAGCGCTCCATGACGTGGCGGCGTCTCGGCGAACCGGAGCGGCGTCAATTCGAGAGTTGGGAGGAGCCGGAGCGTCGGCGCTGGCTCGACGAGCGCGTGCGCGAGCGCCTGCGCGAGCGCGGTCAAGACCTGGAGCGCCGCGATCCCGGCTTCCGTGAGCGTCTGCGGGACTTGCCGCCGGAGGATCGCGAGCGGCGCGCCGAGAATTTCCTGCGCGAAGACCACCTGGGTCGAGCCAAGGCGGAACTCGAGCGCGCGGTGCAGGAGGGCTGGATCGGCCCGGCGGCGGCCGATTGGTTGCGCCAGGCGCCGCCGCACGAGGTGCTCACGGCCGTGGGGCAGGTGCAGCGCTGGCGCTTCCTCCAGCGCGCCGAGCGCGAAGGCTTCTGGCAGCAGCACCGCGTTTCGCCGGAGCAGCGCATGCAGATGCTCGAGCTGCCGACCCCATTCTTCTTCGAGGAAGTGCGGCGTCTGCAGCGCGGCGAAGCGCCTGCCGGACCTCCCGGAGAGGCGCCGCTCGGTCCGCCGCGGGGGCCTCCGCCGGGTGGCCAGAAGGGCCCGCCGCCGGGTCCGCCGCGTGAGGGACGGCATCCGTAGAAGCGCTCGTGGCGCCGCCACGGTTGCAATTCCGCGCCAAATCGTGCCCAATCATGGGGAACGGTGCTCCCCGCCACCGCCCTCGCTCTCTTCAGGGTGTAGGGTGGTCGTGCGCCGTTTCCCCCGATGCCCACTCCGGAAGAACCCAAGCCGAGCCCGCTCAGCCAGCCTGAGCAGAAGCGTCGCGGCGCCGATCATGAGAAATTGCTGGGGGCCAGTCAGCACCTCTGGTACCGGCCGGAGCGGCTGACGCGCGAAGATCTGGGCGGAGATCTGAGTTGCCGCGTGGCCTACAACGGCAGCGCCAACGTCACCTTCGACGTGATCGACCTTTCGCAGTGGGGCTTCGCCTATCGCGTCGGCGTCGAGCATGCGCCGCTGCCCGGCACGGAACTGGAGATGATCCAGATCTTGCACCGCGGCACGCCGGTGTGGAGCGGCCGCGGCTTGGTGGCGCGCTTCGAGGAACGGCCGCAGCCGCGGGTGGGGGTGCGCATCACGAGCGGCGGGATCGACCTCGAGACCCTGCTGGTGCGCGAGAACGTGGTCGAGCAGCGCATGGCGCAGGCCCTGCGCCAGCACGCAGAGTTGGGCGCCCTGCCTGCCGCCTGGCGCGCGGAGGTCGGCATGCTGCAGCAGTTGTTCCAGTTGATGCTCGAGAACGCCGACGCGGCCTCGGCGATGGTGGCGCGCGAAGGCTGGTGGCGCGACGACGCCGCCTGCCAGCAAGTGTGCGCCTCGCTCTACGCGCGCTGGGGGCCCGCCTATCGCGCGCAGTGCCTGAAGTTGGAGCGCATCTCCCGGTCTTTCGGGCCGGATCGCGTGCAGCTCGGCCATCGCTACGCGCAGCGCGCGCTTTCACCCTATCTGCTGCCGGATCCCTCTTACCGGCGCGCCTTCGAGAAGCCGCTCGGCTACGCCGGCGACTACCGCCTCATGGAGTTGATCCAGAAGCCGGCGCTCGAGGGCGACTCCCTCTACGGCCGCTTCCTGCATTACGCGGCGCAACGCTTCACGCTGGCGGAAGCCGTGCGGCAGCGCGGCGCGGTGGCCATGGAGGCGATTCGCGCCGTCTTGAGCGTGGACGCGCCGGTGCGCTTGGCCTCGCTCGCCTGCGGCCCGGCGATCGAGCTGCAGCGCGTCTTCGCCGATCTGCCGGCGCGCCGGCACCCGGTGGACGTGATCCTGATCGATCAGGACGACGATGCGCTCGCCGTCTGCCAGCGCGAGTTGTTGCGCGTCATCAATCAGCGCGCCGACGCATCGCTGGTGACCGTGCACTGCCTGCGCTTCTCCGTGCGCCAGATCGTGCTGCCCAAGCGCGGCAAGGAGCAGGATCTGATGCAGCAGGTGCTGCGCGACCTCGACCTGGTCTACTCGATGGGCCTGTTCGACTATCTGCAGCAGCCGCTCGCCGCGCGCGTCACGGCCTCCTTGTGGAAGATGCTGCGCCCCGGCGGACGGCTGATGATCGGCAATCTGCAGCGGGTGCCGGACTCCTCGTGGATGATGGAGTACACCGCCGAATGGAACCTGGTCTACCGCAAGGCGGCGGACATGCGCAATCTCGGCGGGGATTTGGCGCCGACGCCGCGGCGCATGCGCGTGCGCAAGGACGCGACCGGCATGTGCCTTTTCCTCGACGCCACGCGCGCGCCGAAAGACTAGGACAGGCCGCTCGCCGCGGTCGGCGGCTCGGGCGCGCGTTCCGCCGCGCCGGTGGCTGCTCCCGCCAGCGGCAGGGTGATCGTGAAGCGCGCGCCGCCGTCGTCGCCGCGCGCCTGCGCTTCGATCGTGCCCTTGTGCGCCTTGACGATGTTCCAGCAGATCGAGAGCCCCAGTCCCGTGCCGTTGCTCTTGCCCGAGGTGGCGAAGGCCTGGAACAGGCGCGCCGCCATCTCCTCCGGCAGGCCGGGGCCGTTGTCGGACACGGTGATGCGCGCCTCGCGCGCGTCGGCGGAGAGAATCAGGCGAATGCGCGGATTCGGGTGGTCGACCGTCTGCTGGAGCAGCGCGTCGCGCGCGTTGTTGAGCAGATTGTCCACGACGCGGCGCATGCGCGGGCCGTCCAGCTCCAGGACGGCGCTGGCGTTGCCCATGTACTCGAGCGACACCTGCACTCCGGCCGGCGCGAAGGCCGCCTTGGCGTCCTCGCCGGCTTCGGCGATGAAGTCCTGGGCGCGCACGGCCTTCAGATCGAGCTTCATGTCGCTGCCGCGCACGAATTCGAGCATTTCCTGCACCATGCCCTCGATGCGGCCCATCGAGCGCTCGAGGACCTCGATCTCGTCCTGCATCTCGGCGGTGGTGCCGGTGAGTTCGGCGGTCATGCGCAAGATGGCCAAGCGTCCGATGGCCGTGGTCAGCGGGCTGCGCAGATCGTGCGCGATGGTGCCGGTCATCTGTCCCATGGCCACGAGGCGGCTGTCGCGTTCCGCGAGGGCTCGCTCCGCGGCGCGCAGGCGCAACTGGCTCTCGATGCGCGCTTCCAACTCGGACTGCTTGAACGGCTTGTTGACGTAGTCCACGGCGCCGAGCGAGAGGCCCTGCACCACGGCCTCGTGGCCGGTGCGCGCGGTCAGGAAAATGATCGGCGTCATGTCGAAGGAGCGATCCTTGCGCAGCGCCTCGACCATCTGGAAGCCGTTCATCTTGGGCATCATCACGTCCGAGACGATCAGGTCGGGGCGCAGGCGCCGCGCCGCCTCCAGGCCTTCCTCGCCCTCGCATGCGGTGGTCACGCGCCAGCGCCGCGACAGCACGCCGGCGACGAAGGCGCGCATGTCCGGGTTGTCCTCGACGAGCAGCAGGCGCGGCGCATCGGCCGGCGCCTGCTCCGCGGCCGGCGCGCCGTTTGCCGCCGAGTCTTCGCGCTGACGCTCCAGGCTCGGCTGCGCCAGTTCGGCAAAGGCCGTGGCGGCGCCACTGCTGCGCTTGACCGCGGCCGCCGCCGCGCCGTTCTGCTCCAAGGTCGCGGCTTCGAGGTTCGGCAGTTCCACGCGGAAGGTCGAGCCCTCTCCCGGCTTGCTGCGCAGGGACACGCCGCCGCCGTGCATGAGGGCGTATTCCTTCACCATGGCGAGGCCGAGTCCGGTGCCTTGCACCTTGCCGTTGCGGCCGCCGTCCACCTGGGCGAAGCGTTGGAACAGCTTGGCCTGCTGGTCTTCGGGGATGCCGACGCCGGTGTCCTGCACTTCGAACCAGACCTTGTCGCCCGCTTGGCCGGCCCGCACCGTGACCGTGCCGCCTGCGGGGGTGAACTTGATCGCGTTCGAGAACAGGTTGTATGCCGCCGTCTCGATCTT
>CAZDMB010000004.1:14543-31801 GCA_964506175.1 uncultured Planctomycetales bacterium
GACCGGCAGCCCGTCCAGGCCTTCGGTCGCGAGGGTCATGCCGCGTCCCTCCGCGTAGGGGCGGGCCGCGTCCACGATGCGCCGCAGCATCTCGCCCAGATCGCCGGCTTCGCGATTCACTTGCGCCTTGCCCGCGTCGATCTTCGAGAAGTTCAAGAGTTGGTTCACCTCGCGCAGCAAGCGGTGCGCGTTGGTGGACATGGACTGCAACAGGGGGCGCGGATCCTGCTCGCGGCCCTCGAGCAGCGATTCGAGCGGGCCGAGAATCAACATCAGCGGCGTGCGCAGCTCGTGGCTCACGCCGGAGAAGAACTTGGTCTTGGCCTCGTCGAGCGACTTGAGCGCGACGTTGGCCACTTCGATCTGCATGCGCATCCGCAGGCTCTCGCGCCGCGTCCGCTCCACCGCGCCCGCCGCCCACACCGTCAGCGCCGCCGTGCCCGACAGGAAGAAGAACGGCATCATCGCCGCCAGGTAACCCTGGTCGTGCAGGGCGAAGTTGAGCGCCACGTACGGTCCGATCACCAGGGCGCCATACAGCGCGGTCGTGCGCGCGCCCCAGGGAAAGAACAGGCCGACCAGGAAGATGGCCAGCATGTTGCCGACGTAGTACTGGCTCTCGAAGCCGTTCCACAGCGCGGTCATCAGGCTGATGCCGGCCGCGCCGATCGTCATGATCACCACGGACAGCGGCTTGACGTGCCGCTCGCCCCACGGGCGCTGCGCCAGCCACAGGCCGGCGATCCCGAACACCATGGAACCCAGGCGCACCGCCACGATGCGCGGCCACAGCGCCCCGGCCACGAGGACGTCCAGGCCGGCGAAGAGGAAGTAGAGAATGATTCCCGCCTTCAGGCCCAGGCGCAGACGCGCAGTCAGCAGTTCGCGGCTTTCGCGCGCGAACACGTCCTCGAAGCCGGCCGGGTCGGCGGTCGGAGTCGCGGGAGCGGGGAGAGGCGCGTCCATTGCGGGCCGGGGCGGCCAAGCGCCTCCCCGGGAATCCTTCTGCTGCCCTTCGGATGACCCGGCCGGGGACTTGAGGCCTTTTCCCTCAAGCCCGGGCCGGCATTGGCCGATGACACTCCTTGGCCCCCCCGGGCCTGCCAGGAGACCCCCTTCATGCCGCGAATCCTCGTCACGGACGACGACGCCGACCTGCGTCAAACCCTCGAAAAACTGTTGAAGCTGCGCGGTTACGCCGTGGACGTCGGGCGCGACGGTCTGGAAGGCGCGCAGCTGCTGCAGCACCAGGCCTACGACCTCCTGATCACGGACATCGTCATGCCGAATCAGGAAGGCCTCGAGAGCATCATCCAGGCGCGCAAGAAATATCCGGCCCTGAAGATCATCGCCATGTCGGGCGCCGGGCGCACGAGCACCGAGGTGTACCTGCGCGTGGCCAAGAACGTCGGCGCGAACCACGTGTTCCAGAAGCCCTGGAATCCGAAGGAGATGCTGTCGAAGGTGGAGGAGTTGGCCGGTCCCGGCCGCCCCGCCGTGCCGGCCGCTTAAGCGGTCATCGCGCGCTCGACGCGCGCCAGGATCGCCGCTTCCTTGCTCGCGGCTTCGGCTTCATGCCGCTGCGCCTCCGCGAGCGCGGCGGCGCGGGCGTCCGCGTCCGCGAGTTCCTTCAGGTTGATGCGCACGTTCAGGCCGGCGCCGCGCACCGCGGCGCGCGCGCACAGCGCCGCGACCCCGGCATCGGAGGCGCTGGCCGGCAGGCCGAGTTCGGCCATGGCGGCGGCGACCTCCATGCTCGCGAGCGCCGCCGCCATGACGCGCAAAGGCACCGCGATGGCGCCCCGCACCGCCGCCTGCACGGCGGCTTGCTTGGCGGCCTTCTCGGCGGGCGCGGTTGCCGGCAATCGCCACGCGGCCAGCAAGGCGTCGAAAGCGTCGGTGTCCGCGTCCACCAGGCCTAGCAATTCCTCCTGCAGCCGCTTGCCGCGTTCGGCCCAGGCGGAGAACTCTTCCCAGCGCGCGTCCCAGCCCCGCTTGTGAGCGGAGAGGTTGGCCACCATGGTGCCGAGCGCCGCAGCCATCGCTCCGAGGGCCGCCGCGACGGAGCCGCCGCCCGGGGCCGGCGATTCGCTGGCCGTTTCCTCCGTGAAGGCGCGCAGCGACAGCTGGACGAGGCGCTTGCGCGGCGCGCGGTCCTCCAGCAGGTACTCGATCACCTTCTTGCGCGGCTCGAAAGGCGTCAGCTCGTCCAGCCCCATGGAACGCACCGCGATCTTGATCAGCTCGCCGTCGCTGACGCCGACGGAGCGCTGCTGCTTGCGCAGGTAGTGCCGGCCCGCGTCCAGCAGGGTGCGCAGCGGCACCAAGCCCACCAGTTCGCCGCCCGTGACGCGCACGCCGCGCGCCTCCGCGGCGCGCGCGACCTCGTCGAAGGCGGCGTGCAGCGGCGTCACGGCGACGTCGGTCAGGTTCATCGAGACCTGGCACACGCCGTATTCCTCGATGTACCAGCCGATCGCCTTGACGGCCTTCAGGCTGCCGGGAATCCACCGCGCCGGATCCTGCGGATCCTTGCGGCCCTTCTCGCGCACGTCATAGGCGATCGCGTTCGCGCGCCGCGTGCTGGTGGTGTTCAGGTTGGCGTTGAACGCCACGAGAAAGTCGCGCGCGCCGCAGGCCACCGCGCCGCTCTGCGGCTGGAATTCGGCCGGACCGAAGTCGGGCCGCCACTCCGGCTGCTTCAATTTGGCTGCCAGCCCTTCGTATTCGCCCGCCCGCACGTTCGCGAGATTGCGCCGCTCCGGCCGCGTCGCCGCGCGCTCGTAGAGAAACACCGTCAGCCCGACCTCCTCGCCGAGCCGCTTGCCGAGCCGCCGCGCGTACTCCGCGCATTCCTCCATCGTCACGCCGGCCACCGGCACCAGCGGACACACGTCGAGCGCGCCGAAGCGCGGGTGCTCGCCGGAGTGGCGCCGCATGTCGATCCGCTCCCTCGCCGCGCGCGCCACGCGCACCGCCGCCTCGATCACCACCTCGGGCGCGCCGGCGAAGGTGATCACCGTGCGGTTCGTCGCCTTCCCCGGATCCACGTCGAGCAGGTGCACGCCCTCGACCGTCTCCGCCGCCGCCGCGATGGCGCGGTACGCCGCCGGATCGCGCCCCTCGGACACGTTCGGCACGCACTCGATGATCCGCCCGCTCATTGCAGGTGCTCGCGGATGCGCGCGTCGAGCGCGGCCTGGTCCTGCGCGAAGGACAGCAGCCCGGCCAGCGTGAACAGACCGTCGAGGCCGGCGCGGCCGGCGGCGAGGTGCTCGCGCCACGTCGCGCGTTTCGGCGCCTTGCCTTCCTTCTCCAGGCGAGCCTGCTCGGCGGGGGCGAGGCGCGGGAAGACGGCGGCCGTGCCGGCGGCGCCGAGTTCGCGCAGGACCATCTCCGGCGTCAACTGCGCGGCGGGCGCGGCCGCCAGCCGGCGGCACGCGTCGGCGAAACTCGGCTCGATCTCCCACAGGCCGGCCAATCCTTCCGCGCGGGCGTCCACTCCCGGCGCCCACTGCGGCTGATAATCCTGGCCGGTGCAGTCGCGCACCGCGGCCGGCGGGTTCTTGAGGAAGCCCTCCGCCACCGCCACCGGCATCGTGTAGACGTCCGTGCCGGCGAGCGTGGCGACCTGCTCGCCGCTGCGCATCGAGGCGGCGATCTGCCGCGTGGCGATGCCGATCTCGCCGCGCAGCCGCTTGACCGCCGCCTGGCTCGCCAGCGTCGCGCGCTCGCCGACCCACTTGCCGTCGCAGAGTTTTTCGTCCGCGCCGTAGGCGTTGAGGCGTCCCAGGAACACGTTCACCCACGCTGGTTGCGCGACGCAGGCGATGAGGTAGTTTTCGCGGGCGCTGAAGCCGAGGGTGAAGTTGACGGGGATGCCGTCTTCCTTGAGGCGGCGCGCCGCCACCAGGCCCTCGGGCGTCAGGGGCACCTTGACGATGAATTTCCCGCACAACGCGGCGTAGCGCCGGCCATAGGCGATCGAGCGCTCGACGTCGTGCGCGAGGGCCGTGTGCAACTCCACGCTGACCCGGGCGCCGAAGCGCTCCACCAAACGCAGGCCGTGGCGCGCGTTCAGCGCGAACGCGATCTCGAGCACGAGCTCGTCCGCCGCGAGGCCCGGACGATCGGCGCGCGCCGCCTTCGCCGCCAGCGGAATCCAGGCGTCGTAGAGGCCCTTCTGGATCTCGCGGTTCAACAGGGTGTTGTTGGTGGTCAGCGCCGTGAACTCGGGGTTCCACAAGGCCGCCGCCGCCTCCATGTCGCCCGTGTCCAGCCAGAGTTCGGTGCCGGCCGCGCGCACGCTCTGCCACAGCGCATTGGGCTTGCCCTGCAGCTGTTGTTCGCGCACGCCTTCGCGGATCACGGCCGCCAGCCGCGAAGAAAGCACGGGGGGAGCCTCGCTCATGGCTGCCAGGATACGATTCCCCATCCTGGCATCGTCCGACCCATGCGCATCCCCGCCCTGAGTTTCGAGGCCGCGCGCCAGCAGCGCGGCGCGCGTTGGGCCGACCTGCGCAGTCCCGCCGAGTTCGCGCGCGACGGCATCCCCGGCGCCGTGAACGTGCCGCTCTTCGACGATCAGGAGCGCGCCCTGGTCGGGACTCTCTACAAACAGACTTCGCCGGAGTCGGCGTACGGGCGCGGCCTCGATTTCGCCCGCGCCGGCATGCCGGAACTGCTCGCGTCGCTGCTCGGCCGCCCGGTCCCGGCCGAGGAGTGGGAGCCGCGCTTCCGCGCGCTGGCGGAGGAGTTGCGCGGCGGCGCGGCCGCGATCCGCGTCGAACCCGTGACGGAGTTGCCCGCGCGTGGCCGCGGCTGGTGGATCCTGCACTGTTGGCGCGGCGGCATGCGCTCGCGCTCGGTCGCCGCGCTGCTGCACGCCCTCGGGCAGCCGGTGGCGCTGCTCGACGGCGGATACAAGGCCTATCGCTCGTGGGTGATGGCGCGCCTCGCCGCCTGGCCGCCCCCCGGACCCAGCCCCTTCCTGCTGATCAGCGGCGCGACCGGCACCGGCAAGACCCTGCTGCTGCGCGCGCTCGAAGCGGCGGCGCCGGGCGCCGTGCTCGACCTCGAGGACCTCGCCCAGCACCGTTCCTCGATTCTCGGCGCGGTCGGGCTCCACCCCGTGAGCCAAGCGGCCTTCGAGTCGCGGCTGGCCGCGCGCATCGCGGCCCTGGGGCCGCCTCCGTGGTTCGTGGAGGCGGAGTCGCGCAAAGTGGGGGACGTCGTGCTGCCGCCGCTTTTGTGGCAGGCGATGCGCTCCGCCAGCGTGATTCAGCTCACCGCGCAGCGCAGCACGCGCGTGCGCATCCTGGTGGCGGACTACTTGGCCGAGCCGGCGAACGCGGCCGACCTGGCCGCGCATCTGCCCTTCCTCGAGCAGCGCCTCGGCGCGGCGTGGAACGGTCGGCTGACCGGCCTGTTGGCGGCGGGGCGAGCCGAGGAAGTCGCCGCGCTGCTGCTGGAGCATTACTACGACCCGCTCTATCGGCACAGCGGCCGCGGCCTCGTTCCAGGGATGCAGGTGGCTGCCGAAGATCCCGCGCTGGTGGAGCGACTGCTCGCGGCGCGCGCGCAGCGGTTAGAATTGCCGGCTGCCCCATGTGCGGCTTCATCGGCATCGCCGGACTTCCTGGGAGCCACGTCGCTCCCGAGCTCTACGAAGGCCTGATCGCGCTCCAGCATCGCGGCCAGGACGCGGCCGGCATCTTGTCGTACAACGGCAAGTTTCATCTGCGCAAGCAGAACGGCATGGTGCGCGACATCTTCAGCGCCGCGGACATGGCGCGGCTGCAGGGCGACCTCGCCGTCGGGCACGTGCGCTATCCCACGGTCGGCGGCGGCGCCGACGAGGACGCGCAGCCCTTCTACATCAACTACCCGTTCGGCGTGGGCATGGCCCACAACGGCAATCTCACGAATTGGGTGGACCTGAAGTCGCGCAAGTTCCCGCAGGCCAACATCTGCCTCGAATCTTCGTGCGACGTCGAGGCCATCCTCTACGCCTTCGCCATGGGCATGCAGCGCACGCTGAAGAGCGAGCCGCTGCTCGACCGCGTGCGCGCCGGCGTGGAGAGCGCCTTCGAGCACGCCCAGGGCGCCTACTCGGTCGTCGGCATCCTGTCCGACGGCGCGCTCTTCGGCTTCCGCGACCCGTTCGGCATCAAGCCCTGCATCATCGGGCGCCGTGTCACGCCGCAGGGCACGGAATGGGCGGTCGCCTCGGAATCCGTGGCTTTCGACGTTCTCGGCTTCGAGCGCGTCCGCGACCTCGGCAACGGCGAGGCCGTGGTGGTCGTGCCCGGCGGCGAGCCGCAGTTCACCCGCGTGCGGCAGGAGCAGCACCGGCCGTGCATCTTCGAGCTCGTGTACTTCGCGCGGCCGGACTCCTTTCTCGACACCATCAGCGTCTACAAGGCGCGCCAGCGCGTCGGCGAGGCCCTCGCCGCCCAATGGCCGGACAGCGGCGCTCCGCGGCCGGACGTCGTCATCCCCATTCCCGACAGCGCCCGCGACGCCGCGCTGGCCGCCGCGCTGGCGCTCGGCGTGCCCTACCGCGAAGGTTTCATCAAGAATCGCTACGTCGGGCGCACCTTCATCATGCCCAACCAAGCGCAGCGGAAGTCGTCCATCCGGCGCAAGCTGAACCCGATCCCGATCGAGTTCGAGGGCCGCGACGTCCTCCTGGTGGACGATTCGATCGTGCGCGGCAACACTTCGCGCAAGATCATCGAAACGGCGCGCAGGGCCGGCGCGCGCAAGGTCTACTTCGCCACGACCTCGCCGCCGCTGATCGCGCCTTGCCCCTACGGCATCGACATGGCGACCAAGGACGACTTCATCGCGCGCGGCCGCAGCGTCGAGCAGGTGCGCGCGGAGATCGGCGCCGACCACCTGCTGTACCTGGATCTCGAGCGCATGATCGCCGCCGGCCGCGGGCGCAGCACCGTGGTGGACGAGTTCTGCACCGGCTGTTTCACCGGTCATTACCCGACGCCCGACGCCGACGAGCATCTCGCCGCGCTCTCCGCCGAGCGCGCATCCATGCGCGTTTGAGCATTCGGCGCGCCGCGGCGGCTCCGGAAACGCGACGCCGCCCCCCGGCTTGCGCAGGGAGGCGGCGGACTGCGCCTGACGATCGTCGGGCGGCTGCGGGCCGCGACTAGTTGGAGGTCGCCAACGGCGTGACGTCGTTCGTGATCGTGCTGTTCGCCGGATCGAAGCCGTCCTGATTGAACACGACGGTGTACTCGCCATAGCCGGCGCTCGCGCCCGTGCGGGTCAGCGTCAACTCCCAGCCGGTTTGGAAGTCGTCGTGGCCGGAAGGAACGTCGATCGTGCCCACCGTGAAGTACTCCGGAGCCGCGATCTCCGCGTCCAGTTCGTTGATCGTGGCCGCGTACGCGCCGTTGCGGGCGTGGTAGCGCTCCTGCGCGGACTGGATCGCGCTCAGGTAATTGAAGGATTCGGCGGCCTTGGAGCGTTCCACCGAGCTCATGAAGCGCGGCACGGCGAAAGCCGCCAGGACGCCGATGATGACCACCACCACGGCGAGTTCCACGAGGGTGAAACCGCTTTTCTTGGCGTACTTGTTGTTGAGGAGTTGCATGGTTCTTGGGTACGGAGTGCTCCCACCCCGGCGGAGCGGGACTCGCGACGGAGGCCGTCGGCGTTCCCCTGTATCGGCGGCCTCCGCCTGGCGCCTGAAGGGGGGAGGCGGCATTTCCCTATGGGGCGCCCCCCCGCCGGATGCCGATATTGAGATGGCTCGATCCGGAGGATTGGCCATGCACTCCAAGAAGGACGCCGACCAAGTCAACCTGAATCTGGATCTCACCGCCTATCGCAAGAAGCGGGTGATGCCGGATCGCAGGAAGCGCCGCACCGGCATGTGGTCGCCGTACACCTTCAAGGGCCGGCGCCGGGAGATCCGTCGCGATGAGGAAGCCGCGGATGGCTACTTCCTGGATCGCTACGGCTTCCGCGACTTTGCGCCGCTGGCCGCGGCGCTGGCGCTCTGCGCGCTGGATCTGGTCGCCAACCTGGTGCTGCACGCCCGCGGCGGCAAGGATCCGTTTCCGCTGACCTCGTGGGCGGTCGCGCGCAGCGGCGCGTTGCTCGTGATCATCCAGTTCATCCCGGTCGCGGCCACCTGCTTCCTGCTGCTGCTGTTCGCTCGCTTCGCCTGGTCGCGCCGGATCGCCGCCGCCTTGATCCTCGGCTTCGCGGGACTCGCCCTCTTGCACGGTTCGCTGGCCATCAAGGCGGGCGCCCCGTCGCATCCTCCCGCCGTCGTGCGCGCGCACGGATGAGCGAAGCTCCCGCTCGTTCGTTGCGCGCTCTCGGCTTCTCGCTGCCGGAGCTCACGATCCTGGTGGTCGGCTTGGCCTTCGCCGCCACCTTCGGCGTGCCCCGCTTCATGAGTTCGGTGGAGCGCACGCGCTCCGTCGAGTCCTTCCGCTTCGGCGAGCAGCTGGTCGCGGCCGAGCGCGCCCACAAGGAGCGCACGGGCTCCTTCACCACGCGCTTCGCCGACTTGGACCTGGAACTGCCGCCGCTCACTCACTTCTCCTTGAGCGGCATCCTGTCCAACGACCTGCGGAGCGAGTGGACGGTCAAGTTGACGCGCACGGGCGCCTATGGCGGCTTTGGCTGCTACGTCGTGGTCTTCGACCAGGACGGCTTCAATCAGGACCGATCGACGATTCCGCCCGCGATCGTCCCGCACGACTGACCGAGGCGGTCGGCAGCGGCGCTCGCCGCGAGCGCGGCGGCAGTTAGGATGGGCCTAGGGAACTCCCGTGCCCGGCTCCGCCTTCGAGGTCTTCGCCGCAACTCCCGCTCCGGGCCGCCTGCGCGGCCCCGTGCCGGATTTCGACCACTGCGCTGGACGCTATCGCGTGCGCTTCGCTGGCGGAGCGTCCGACCTCGAGCAGGTGCAGCGGCTGCGGTTCGAGATCTTCAATCAGGAGCTGAACGAGGGGCTCGAGGAATCCTGGGCCACAGGCCTCGATCGCGACCGCTTCGACCCGCAGTGCCAGCATCTGCTCGTGTTGGATCAGGAGGCCGGCCGGGTGGTCGGGACCTACCGCCTGCAGACGGCGGAGGCCGCTCGCGCCGGTCGCGGCTTCTACTCGGCCGACGAGTTCGCGCTGGACGCCCTGCCCGCCGCGGTGTTGGACGACGCCGTCGAACTCGGACGGGCGTGCATCGCGCGCGAACACCGCAACCGCACGGTGTTGTTCCTGCTGTGGCGCGGCTTGGCGGCCTACGTCGCCTGGCACCGCAAGCGCTTTTTCTTCGGCTGCAACTCGCTCACTTCGCAGTCGCCCGCCTACGGTCTGCGCACCTGGGACTGGCTCCGCGGCAACGGCTTCGCCCACCCGCAGCTGCGCGTCGAGCCGCTGCCGGCGTGGAGCTGCCAAGGCGCGCCGCCGGCCGCCCAGGATCCGGAAGCCGGCCGCGCCGTGGAAGTGCCGACGCTCTTCGGCATCTACCTGCGCTATGGGGGCCGCGTGTGCGGGCCGCCCGCGATCGACCGCTTCTTCAAGACCGTGGATTTTTTCACGATTCTCGATCTCGCGGCCATGGACGAGGAAACCTTCAACAACTTCGCCCTCGACCGGGCCTGAACTCGGCGCGTGGCCTCGCTCCGCGCGGCGCTGCGTCTGCTCGGCGTGCATCTGGCCACGCTGACGCTGTTCGTGTTCTGGCTCCTTCCGCTGGCGCTGCGGCCCTTCAGCGGCCGCGCCGCCACGCACGTCCGCGCCCGCCTGATGCGTCTTTGGTCGCGACTCGTCCTCTTCTTGCTCGGCGTGCGCGTCTCCATCGCCCGCGCGCCGCCGGCACGGCCCTTTCTCCTGGTCTCCAATCATCTCTCGTACCTATACGTGCTCGTGATCTGGTCGGCCGTGGAATGCAATTTTCTCGCCCGCGGCGACCTCGCCCGGTGGCCGGTGCTGGGACCGCTCACCCGGCTCGCCGGCGCCCTCTACGTGGATCGCACCCGCCGCGCGGCGGTCGCGCCCGCCCTGGATGCGGTGCGCGCGCGCCTGGCCCGCGGCGAGGGCATAGTCGTTTTTCCGGAGGGCACGTCCTCGCCCGGGGCCACGGTGCTGCCCTTCCGCAGCAGCCTCTTCGCCGCCGCCGCCGCCGCCGGCGGGCGCGCCTGGGTGGCGGCAATTTCTTACAATACGCGCGATGCCGGGGCGCCGGCGCATCTGCGCGTCGCTTGGTGGGGAGACATGAGTTTCTCGGGTCATTTTTGGCGGCTCTTGCAGCTGCGCCGCATTCACGCGCGCCTCGACTTCGGCGCGCGGCCGTTGGTCGGCTCCGAGCGCAAGGCCCTGGCCGCCGCGGCGCACGCCGCTTGCGTGCAGATCTTCACGCCCACTTTGCCGGCGCCCGCAGCATGACCCGTGCCGCCTTGCTCGCCGCCCATCGCCACGTCCTCGCCCAGGCGCAGGACCTCGTGCGCGGCCTGGATGCACCCGACTACGCCGAACCGGCGCCGGCCGCCGGCCTGGCGAGCGCCGGCGCGCACTTGCGCCACGTCCTCGACATGTATGGCTGCCTGTTGCGCGGCCTGGGCGAGGGCCGCGTGGATTACGAGTCCCGCGCGCGCGACGCCCGTGTCGAAACGGATCCGGCCGCCGGGCTCGCCGCCCTCGCCGCCCTCCAAACCGAACTCGCGGACCTGCGGCTCGCAGCCTTGCCCGCCTCCTTGCGCGTGCACGGCGACACCCCGCTCGGCCACGAGGACGCGCGCGCCTGGACCGAGAGCACGCCCGAGCGCGAACTGCAGTTCTTGCTCAATCACACTCTCCATCACTACGCCCTGATGGCCGCCGCGCTGCGCCTCCGCGGCCGCTCCGTCGCCCGCGAATTCGGCATGGCCCCCTCCACTCTGCGCTGGCTTGCGGCCGGCGGGGAGGCGCGCGCATGTGCACGGTGACCTGGCGCGCGACGCCGGGCGGCGTCGAGCTGTTCTTCAATCGCGACGAGAAGAAGACCCGTGCGCCCGAATCCGCGCCGGTGATCGAGGAGCGCGGCGGCGTGCGTTTTCTCGCGCCCCGCGACGGCACCGCCGGCGGCGCCTGGGCGGGCGCCAACGATCGCGGCCTCGCGCTCGCGCTCCTCAACCGCTACGTGCCGGACACCGGCCCGGCGCGCGCGGAGACCCGCAGCCGCGGCTTGTTGCTGCTGGACTTGTTCGACGCGCTGCATCCCTCCGAGGTCGGCGAGCGTCTCGCCGAGACGGAGCTCGAGCGCTACCCGCCGTTCTCGCTCCTGGCGCTCGACCCGCAGGGACGCGGACGCCTTTTCGAGTGGACCGGCTGGAAGTTGGAGGAGGCGCCGGATCCGGCGGCGGCCATGCCGCTGGCTTCCTCCTCTTTCGACCAGGCGCTCGCCCGCGCGCATCGGCGCACGCTCTGGCACGACATGCTCGCCGGCGCCGGCGGCCAACTGACGGCGGAACTGCTGCACGCGTTCCACCACAGCCACGCCGGCGGCCCGGGCCCGTTCTCCGTCTGCATGCACCGCGACGACGCCGCGACGCGCTCCCTCACGCGCGTCCTGGTGCGCCCCGGCGAGGTCGAAGTGCGCTGGCGCGCGAGCGCTCCTTGTGGCTCCGCCGCCGAACAGTGCTTCGTGCTGCCGCGGCGGCGCACGGTGGCCGCCGGCCGCTGACGGAGCCCCCAGGGTGCGGCGCTTTCTGTTTTTCTACCTCGCGCTGCTCAGCCTCTCCTTCGTGGTCTGGGCGAGCCGCGCCGCGCCGCCGCTGCCGCTCGAGATGGCGGTCATGCCCGCTCAGGTCGTCGCAGCCGACGGCCTCACGCGCGCTGCCGCGCGCACGACTCCGCTCGCCTACGAGCTGCGCGCCCCGGGCGCCGCCGGCGTTCCCGTGCTGCTGCTCCATGGCAGCCCCGGCAGCCACGCGGACTTCGCCGACTTCGACCTGGATTCCTGGCCGCGCCCGAGCATCGCCCCGGACCTGCCCGGCTTCGGCGCCTCGCGCGCCAGTGGCCCGCGGTCCGCGGAATTGCCCTCCTACTCGGTGCGCGCGCATGCCGACTACGCGCTGCAGCTGCTGGACCGCCTCGGCGTGGCGCGCGCGCACGTGGTGGGTTTCTCCATGGGGGGAGGCGTCGCGCTGGAGCTGGCCCGCCGCGCGCCCGAGCGGGTGGCATCGCTCACCCTGATGAGTTCCATCGGCGTGCAGGAGATGGAGCTGTTCGGCTCCTACGAGATGAACCATCTCGTGCATCTGCTCCAGCTCGGCGCCTTGCGCGCGGCGCGCCTCGGCCTGCCGCACTTCGGCGCCTGGGATCAGCCCTTCTTCGGCGTGGAGTACGCGCGCAACTTCACCGACACGGACCAGCGGCCGCTGCGCGCGGCGCTGCTCGGCTGGGACGGTCCGGCGCTCATCCTGCACGGCGGACGGGACTTCCTCGTGCCGGTGGAGGCGGCCCGCGAGCACGCGCGCCTGCTGCCGCAGGCCGAACTCGTCGTCCTGCCGGAGGCCAGCCATTTCCTGCCTTGGATGCAGACCGAGGAGGTCGTCCACCGGCTTGCGTCCTTCTTCGCGCGCGTCGACGCCGGCACGGCGGCCACGCGCGCCAGCGTCGCCCCTGCGCAACGCGCGGCCGCCCTCGCGCCGTTCGATCCCGGCGACGTTCCGCCCTTCGCGGGCGTGGCCTTGCTCATGGCCCTTTTGCTGCTGTCCGCTGCCACGCTCGTCAGCGAAGACCTCACGTGCATCGGCGCGGGCGTGCTGGTGGCGCAAGGCCGCATGAGCCTGCTCGCCGCCGCGGGCGCCTGCTTCGCCGGCATCCTGATCGGGGACTTGCTGCTGTACGTCGCCGGCCGGGCCCTCGGCGCCCGCGCCTTGCAGCGCGCGCCGCTCCGCTGGTGCCTCAGCGAGGGCGGCGTCGCGCGCGCGCGCGCCGAGTTCCGCCGGCGCGGGCTGGCGCTGATTTTTCTCTCGCGCTTCATGCCGGGCCTGCGCCTGCCCACCTATTTCGCCGCCGGCATGTTGCGCACCGGCTTCGTGCGCTTTGCGCTCTACTTCAGCCTCGCCGGCATCGTCTGGACGCCGACGCTCGTGTGGCTTTCCAGTTTGATCGGCCGTGAGGCCGGCGATCTTGTGAAGCAATTCGGCCGCTGGGCGCCGTGGGCCGCCGCGGGACTCATCCTGTTGCTGTTCCTGGTGGTGCGGCTCGGCGTGCCTGCTCTGACTTGGCGCGGCCGGCGGCTCCTGCTGGGCGCGTGGCGGCGCAAGCGGCGGTGGGAATACTGGCCGCGCTGGTGCTTCTATCCGCCGGTCGTGCTCTTCGGGGTGTTGCGCGGCGCGTGGAAGCACCGCTCTCTCGGCGTCGTCACGGCCGCCAATCCGGCGATTCTCAACGGCGGCATCGTCGGCGAATCCAAGTCCGCGATCCTCGCGGCGCTCGGTTCCCACCCGGAGATCGCGCGTCACTGCGCGCTGCCGCCGGGAGACGCGGAGGCGCGTCTGGCGGCAGCACTGGCGGCCGGCCTGGGCTGGCCCCTCGTGCTCAAGCCGGACGTCGGCGAGCGCGGACGCGACGTGCAGTTTGCGCGCGACGCCGCCGAGGCGCGCGCGATCATCGCCGCGCGGCCGTGGCCCTTGATCGCGCAGGAATACGTCGGCGGGCTCGAGTTCGGCGTCTTCTACGAGCGCGCGCCGGGCGCCGCGCGCGGCCGCGTCACCTCGGTCACGCGCAAGCTGCTGCCCGAGGTCGTCGGCGACGGCGCGGCCACCCTCGAGCGGCTGATCCTTGCCCACCCGCGCCACGTCAACATGGGCAAGCAGCTGTTGGAAAGAAACGCCGCGCGCTTGGCGGAAGTGCCGGCGGCGGGGGAGCGCGTGCTGCTGTCGCCGCTCGGCACCCACGCGCGCGGCGCCACCTTCCAGGACGCGCGCGCGCTCATCACCCCGGAGCTGGAGGAGGCCATCGAGCGCGTCAGCAGGCGCATTTCCGCTCCGACGGGTGCGGGTTTCTTCCTCGGCCGCTACGACCTGCGCGTGCCCACGGAGGATGCGCTGCGGGCGGGGCAGGACTTGAAGGTGCTCGAGTTGAACGGGCTCACGAGCGAGCCGACGCACATCTACGACCCCGCCGCGCCGCTGCTGCCGGCGTGGCGCGCCCTCATCGGGCAATGGCGACGCGCCTACGACCTGGGGGCGGCCAATGCCGCCGCCGGCGCGCGCCCGGCGTCTCTGCGCGAAGTGCTGCGCGCCTGGCGCCACGCGCGCGCGTCCGGGCCGCGTTGAGGCGCCGGCGTTGCCGTCGGCGCCATCACGGCAGCTCGAACAGGATCACTTCCGCTCCCGCGGGACCGGCATCTACGGTGAGCGCCGCGGCGCCGGAGGCGGCGGCGCCGTCGCCGGCCGTCATGGACGACGGCGAAGCCGCGCCCTCGGCACGCAGGGTCAGCGCGCCGCGCGCCACCTGCACCCAGGCGTGGCGTCCCGGCGCCAGCGTGTGCGCCAGCCGCTGCGCCGGATTGAGGCGGCCCAAGCGAATTTCGGCGCCGTTGGCGCGGATCGTCAGCGAGCCCTCGCGCCCATCGGGCGAGGCCACGAGGCGCAGCCGCCCGGCAAGGTCCTGCGGCGTGAAACCCTTCTGCTCGTAGCCGGGAGTCAGGCCGCGCCGCTCCGGAAGCAGCCAGATCTGGTAGAGGTGCAGCGGCTCGGTGCGCGAGGCGTTGAATTCGCTGTGGGCGACGCCCGTGCCCGCGCTCATGCGCTGCACCTCGCCTGCCTGCACCACGCCGGCGCCGCCGCTCGAGTCCTCGTGCGCGATCGCCCCGCTCAGCGGAATGGTGACGATCTCCATGTCCCGGTGCGGGTGGCGCGGAAAGCCCGCGCCGGGCGCCACCACGTCCTCGTTGATGACGCGCAGGCCGCGAAAGCCCATCCAATCCTCGTCGTGGTACTCGCCGAACGAGAAGCTGTGCCAGGTCTTGAGCCAGCCGAAGTCGAAATGGCCGCGGGCTTCGGCGGCGCGGGGCAGGATGGAAGCAGCGGGCGCCGTGGGCATGCCGGGGATTCGCGCGGCGGACGGGACTTGTGACAAATCCTTCCGCCCCCGCCGTGGCGGCGGCGCTAGTTCTGCGGATAGTACTCGTGCAGGCTCAGCAGGTGGCTGCCGCTGGCCCCGAAGTCGAACAGGCTGAGGAGCTGGTCGTTCCAGATGGTCGGGTCGTAGGCGATGTCCACGTTGTTCATCTGCGCGATGGCGTCCAGCATCAGCACCGCTCCGCCCGTGATCTTGATCGCGTTGAAGTGGTCTGCCGACTTGAGATAGAACAGCCCGTGCCCCGAGGTCTGCGTGTGGCTGTGGGTCACGTGCGCCGCCGGCGCCAGGATGCCGATGTCGGCCATCACCCCGGTGGCGGTGGCCGAGCCGAAGGTGCTCTTGTCCCACTCGATGGTGTTGCGCGCCGCAGCGCGCGCGGTGTAGCTGCCCTCCGAGTAGACCACCAGGCCGCCCTTGAACTGGCAGTTGGTGATGCTGATGTGCTTGCCCGCCGGTACCTTCAGCACCACGGTCTTGGTGGTGTTGATGTTCTTCAGGGTCGTCTTCGTCATGATCGTGGTCTTGGCGTTCGGCACCAGGAAGGAGTCCAGGTTGATCGCCGGCGTGCGCACCGCGTCCGTCAGGGTGGCGCGGGCGCCGGCCTTCACCGCCGGCATGGGGCTGCCGTAGGTGTAGAGCGTTCCGGCCACGTCCACGTTGTTCGCTTTCAGCGTGATCGGGTTCAGCAGCGCCTGCTCCCAATTCTCCGTCGCCGGATCGTAGTCCAGAACCTTGTTGTCGTCGTCCACCAGCAGCGCGCCGCCGCCCGTGATCTTCAGGTTGTTGGTGTCCACGCTGCCGCCGTAGGTGATCAGCCCGCAGGCGCGCACGATGTCGCTCGGCCCGCCGTCGTCCACCTCGATCTCGCCCTCCAGCACGACCATCGATCCGCCGCCGCGGCCGGTCATGCGCGCCACGACGCCGCCGTTGTCGCCGGAGCCGAGGAGTTGCACCTCGAAACTGCCGGCGCCGGGCATCTGCACGCCGGGAGGGCCCACGCCCTGCCAGTCCTCGTCGAGCATGAGCTGCCGCATCGCGTAGGCCGCCGCCGACTCCGCCAGGAAATCCGCCTGCAGGCTGGCGTTGTCGTCGCGGCTGATTTCCACTCGGTTGAGCGCCGCCATCGCGAAGGAGGACGCGGCAAGGAACATCGCCAGCGCCACGAACAAGCACAGGAGAAAGACTGAACCGCGGGCGCGCGTGGGGCGCGCCGCCGGAACCGATCCGAAGGGAAACAGGATGGGCACTGGAAATCAGCGTCCGGACGGTGAAGCCGCGACGGAAGCCTCCGCATCCCTTTTCGGCTGCGGCCGGGGGGCCGGCTTGAGGGGATTCCGCCGCCTAGTCCAGGCAGCGGGCCGCTTCCGCCAGCGCCTTGCGCGGGCTGCGCTGGAGTTCGCGCGCGCGCAGGGCTTCCGGCAGGGCTGCGGGGTCGCCGACCGCGCCGACGACGAAGGCCGCCAGGGCCCGCCAGCCGGCGGCGTCCATGCCGCAGGCCGCATAAGCGGCGGCCTCGTCGAAACCGCCCATGAAGTGGGACTCCAGGCCGGACAGGTGCGCCTGGAGGGCGAGGCTCATGGCCGCCTGGCCGGTGTCGAACTCGCCCCAGCGGTTGGCCTTGCCGTCGTGTCCGAAGGTCTTGCGCGCGAACACGATGCCGAGCAGCGGCGCGTGCTGCGCCCAGGCGCGGTTGGATTCGGCCAGCACGGGCAGCAGACGCGCGCGCGCCGCGGCGGTGGTGGCGTAGACGAAGTGCCAAGGCTGATCGTTGAAGCAGGACGGGGCGTGGCGCGCGGCTTCGAACAGCGCGGTGATCTGCGCCGGCGCGAGGGGGGTGGCGCGGAAGGCGCGGGGCGACCAGCGCGCGGTGAAGGCGGCGTGCAGCATGCGGTAGGATGTCTTCGCGTGACGGACGCCGGCGTGACGGCATCTCGCGGCATCGCGATCGCTTGCGGCGTGCTGCTGCTCGCGGCGGCGCTCGCCTGGGCCGCGGTCGGCGTGGATGCCGCGGATTTGCGCGCCGCTCTCGGCCTGTCCGACGCGCGCGCGGCGGCCGCGGCGGCGGCGCCGGCGGCGGCGGCGGTGATCGCCGCGAACCTCGCGGCCATGGTCGAGGCCCTGCGGCGGCAGGATCGCGCCGGTTTCGCG
>CAZDMB010000005.1:0-29218 GCA_964506175.1 uncultured Planctomycetales bacterium
CGAAGGTCTCGGACTCGCCGCCCCGCAGAATGAATTCGTCGGTTTGGAAGCGTCCCTGCGTGTGGGAGGCGAGATTCGCCGCGTCCAAGGTTCCGTCGGCGAGCAGGCGCTCGTTGTACTCGAGCGTGACGCGCGTGCCGCGGGGCCCGCGCGTGCGCAAGCGGGCCCAGCCGGACAGGTTGACGCCGAGGTCGAAGACGAACACGCCGGGCTGCGGCTCGGTCATCGCCACCGGACGTATGGTCTGCGTGACGCGGATGGGCGGCTGGGCCGCCGCCACCAGGCGACCGCCGGGCGCCGCGACGGCGCGAACCGGCTGCCAAGCGCTGGCGTCGAAACCCGGGAGGGTCCAGCCGGGTTGAGCGGCGCGCGCGTCGATCGTCTCGCCGCTGCGCACGCAGTTGAACGTGATGTCGCCGGTGGAGCAGCGCCAGGTCGAGTCGGACACGAGGGTTTGCGCGCTTCCGTCCGCGTATTCGATGCGCAAGTGGAGCAGGAGGCGCGGCGCCGCGGACCACGGCGCGCGCTCGAAGCCGAACAGATCCGGCGTCGCGAGGTTGAACCAGCCGCCGCCGAGCGTCACCCCGAGCGCGTTCCGGCCCGGCCGGATGGCGTCGGCGACCTCGAAGCTGAGGTACTGCACGCGCCGCGCGTAGTCGGTGAACCCTGGGGCGAGCACTTGGTCGCCGATTTTTTCTCCGTTGATGCGCAGTTCGGCATAGCCGAGTCCGGAGAACGAGATGGTGGCGCGCGCGATCCCCGGACGCGCCTCGAACTCGCGGCGCAGCAGCACCGCCGCGTTCCCCGGGCCGGCGGCGCCGCCGGCGGCGGCGAGCATCTCTCCGTCCGTCAGGCGCGCAAGACTCCAATCGCTGCGCTCGATGGAGTCGGCGGCGCTCGCGGGCGCGTGCAGGGCGAGGTTCTCGCCGGCCGCCACGACCTCGAGCTCCGCCAGCGCGAAGCAGAACGGGGCTGGTCCGCTGGCGCGGTTCCACAGCCGTGTGGCGGTCACGCGGACGTAGCGCGCCGTCGTGCCGCCGGCCGGGAACCTCGCCGGCGCGTCGCCCGGATTGGGGAAGTCCGACTGCGTGCAGTCGGCGAGCAGGACGGGCGCGGCGAAGGCCGGATCGTCGGCGGCCTCGATGCGGAAGCGCAACGGGAAGCCGAAACCGCGCACTTGCGCGAAGCCCAGCGGCGAGGGCGGATGAAGCACGACCTCGTCGAAGGCGCGCGCCCGGCCGAGGTCCACCTGTACCCACTTCACTTCACCCGCGGACGCGGCCTCGAGGGCGTGATAGCCGTGCACGAAGGTGGCGCCGGTCACGGCGGCGCGCTCGTCGGCGCCGATCCACTGCGCCTGCCAGTCGGCCTCCGCGAGCATGCCCATGGTCCAGCGCGCGGGGGCGCTCCAGGAAGAAGGCCGGTCGCGGGCGTCCCAGACGCGCACTTGCCAATGGCACCGCGCGAGGGAAGGCAGCGGGGCGCCGGCGTACTCGATTTGCGTGGATGCGCGCGAGAGAACCTTGCCTGAATCCCACAGATCGAAGCGCCCTTGCCGGAGTCCCTCCTCGCTGCTGGCGACGCCGATCTGGTAGGCGCTCTGCCGCGCGCCGCGGCGCTCCGACTCCAACCACCAACTGAGGCGCGGCTGCGGCGCATCGATGCCCTGCGGATCTTGCCGATATTCGCAGCGCAGGCGCGCCGGCGCGCAGTCGCCGAGGGCGCGCGCGCAACTCGCGCCCGCCAAGGCGAGCGCGAGCGCCAGCCACCGCAGCCGAGCGGAGCGCATGCTGCGCGCACGATAGCAGGCGGAGGCGAGCCGCGGCGCTTCAGCGGAAATCCGCCACCGGGCGCGGCCGCACGCCCAGCCGCGCGTAGTCGAAGCCGCTGTCGTGCGGCGCATAGCGGCCGACGACGTCCACGCGGGCGTCCGGACGGATTCGTTCCTCCAATCCCAGACACCAGTAGGCCGCGTTGATCGTCAGCCGGCGCAAGCCCGCGCTCAAGAAGTCGCTGGCGCTGCCCATCGTCACGTGGAACACGCGCGCGGTCCGGCCCCTCGATCCCGTCCAACTGGTGGTCCAGGCGACCGGCAGGGCGATCAACTCGGGGTTCGGCGGATCGTCGTGACCGCGGCCGAGCAGGGGCTGGCCGTAGAGCAGCGCCGTGCATCGCTCCGGCAGGCTGCCGCCCTCCGGATAGGTGCGATAGACGTCGCTCGTGCCCCAGACGTCCTCGACGCCGCGCAAGATCGGATGCTGCCGCTGCGCTTCGACCACCACGCCGCGCGTCGAGTCGCGGCTCCAGTTGCCATGGTGGCTCAAGAAGGCGCCGCCCAGCACGTCCTCGCCGAAGCGCACGCGCCGGCCATCGAGGTCGTAGGGAAAGTTCTCGAGGAAGCCGTGATTGGCCGTGCGGATGGCGAGAATCGGCTTGCCGGAGTCCACGTAGTCGACCACGTGCCGGATCTGCTCGTCGGGCAGGGTGATCAGGCGGCTGAAGAGGATCATCAAGTCCGCCCGGTCGAGTTGCTCGATCCCGGGAATGTCGTGCACGACCGTCTTGTCCTCCCAGCGGATCTTCTGGGTCGGATCCACCAGGCCGTCCCGGTTCTGCGCGAACAGCACCGTGCAGTCGAAGCCGTGCCGCTTGGCGAGGATCTTCGCCAGCATCGGCAACGCCTCCTCGCTGCGATATTCCTGGTCGGCGGCAATCAGCACGATGCGCTTGCCTTGGCCGGGACCCGCGCCTCCCGGATAGTGCAGCCAGCGCAACGCGGCAGGCGGAGGCGGCGCGCCTGCGGCGCAGCCGGCGGGCAGGCACAGCGGCGCGGCCAGGAGCCCGCACAGCCCCGCGCGCAGGAGGAGGCGAGCGTTCACTTGGGAATGCGGTTGACCGTGTAGTAGGCCTTGGTGTGCAGGAGGCTTGCGCCGGTCTCCGCGCGCAGGCCGTCGAGATCGAAGGCGTGCACGTGTCCGGCCACCATGCCATCGACGAACAGACGCACGCGCCGCCCGTCCGCCGACGGCTCGGCGCGCAGCACTCGCGCGGTGGTCTGATCCACTTCGGGGCTGCCGTAGTACTCCTGATAGACGTGGGTGAAGGTCTCGATGCGGTAATTGGCCGCGGTCGCCGCGCTGTCGTGCGCGACCGGCAGCGTGAAAGTCAGGAGGAAGCCGTCCGGTCGAATGACGATGCGCTCGATCTCGAACGGCGTCTTGCCCGTCCACTCGAGGCGCTCGAGGATGTGCCGGCGGTTGCCGCGCACCGGCCAGCCGCGATTGGTGCCGCCGGTCATGAGGTATCCCTGCGGCGAAAACTCCACGGACAAGATCCCTTGACCGAGGCCCTCGCGGAAGGGGTAGCAGGCGCCCTGCCACACCCCGTCCACCAGCTCGGTGGTGGCGCGCATCACCAGGCTCAGCGAGTAGTCGCCCAGGAACAACTGGCCGGCGAACGGCCCGAATCGGCCCTCGCTCGGATCGACGCGGAACGTCGTGATGGACTGCCCCATCTTGCGATAGGGAAACACCACCGCGTAAGGCACCAACTGCTCGATGCGCTCGCATTCCGTCGCCAAGCGCGAGAGATTCTGCGGTTCGAGCGGCCTTTCTCCCATGCCTGCGGCCAAGGGCAGATCGTAGGCCGGAAAACTGGCGGGATGGCCCATGAAGCCGCCGCGACGCAGATGCTTCAGCGAGCAGGAGCCGTTCCACGGGCCTTGGCTCTCGGCGTAGAACATTTCGCCGGCCTCGTTCGGGGCCACGCCGCCGGCGCTGCGGATGCCGCTGGCGATCGGCAGCGAGCGGCCATCCGGAGTGACCTGGAACGCCCAGCCGCGAAATGGCGCCTTGTAGTTGTAGGACTCCGAGAGGCCCAGCACGACGTAGACGCTGCCGTCCGGAAGCACCGGCGAACCCCAGGCGAACTCGTGGTAGTGCTCGAAGCCCCAGCCTCCGCTTTCCCAAAAGATCTCTCTGGCGCGAGAATGTCCGCGCCCGGCGTCAGGTCATGCGTTGCTTTTCTGGTGGCTGAGACCGGGTCTCTTAAATCATTCGCGCCGTCGCGGTGTCGCCATCGCGGTCGGTGATGCGCGTCAACTCGGTCTGCTGCGTGGCGTAGAAGGCGCCGTCGCGCCAGCCGAGCCCGAGCACCTCGTCGAGTCCGCTGGCGAAGCGCTGCACGCGCGGCTGCGGAATCTCGTCGAAGGCGCCGGTCACCAGCAGAATTTCACCGCGACGCGTGCCGATGGCGAGCCGGCCGTCCGGCAGCGCGCACATGCTGCCGGCCTCGAGCGCAAGCGCCGGATCGAAGGGCAACTCGACGATGCGGTAGTACTCCTCCTCGGCGCGCTCCGTGCCCCAGAAATCGCCCAGTTCCTGGACGGCCAATGCAGCCAAGGTGACGAGCATCATCATCGGCCTTCCTCCCGCCACGCATATTCGACGGTCAATTCGCCGCGCCCGCCGCGGATGACGACGTCCACCAGCAGTTCGCTTTGCCCGCCGACCGGGCGAATGCGGAACGAACCCGGCGGCAGCCGCAGCAGCAGCGCATCGCCGACCCGGACCGCGCTCGCGCCGTCCTGAACGATGCGCTCCGCGAGGGCGGCGCGAAACTGCAGGGTCTGGTCCGCTGGGGCCGTCAGCGTGAGGGTGCGGCGCAGGAGCGGCCGTCCGCCCGGCGCCGCATCCGGGTCGGGCGCGGCGATCGGCGCGTCGGCGATGGCCACCTCGCCGCAGGTATAGCGAAACACCGGCCGTTGTTCGGCGTCGAGGTCGTAGCCGCGAAACTGCTGCCCGAGTTCGCGGCGCGAGGCCGCCGGCCACGGCGCGTCGGCAGCGGCCAGGACGGCAAAGCAAGGTCCGCTCGGCAGCGCGGCGCGCTCCGCGCCGAGAATGCGCGCTTCGCCGCTGCCCTGCTCTGTCCACACGGAAGAAGCGTCGAGGAATCGGCCCCACCAGATCTGATTCATGCCCAGTCGCTCGGCGTCGAAGCTGAGATTGACGCCGCCGGGAAAGCCGACGCTGATCCCGCGCTTGCCGGTGTGCTGCACGCTGCGGCGCAAGATCACGGTTTCATCGCCCACCACCAGTTCGAGCGGCGGCCGGCGCATGCCCTGCGGCTTGCCGACGTTGCGGCCCGCGGCCAGGTAATGCCAGAGGGCGCTGATCTGCAGCGCGCCGTCGCCGCCGCCGAGTTCGGGACGCACGGTCTGGCCGCCGGGAAAGAACTGGGGCATCAGGGTGCCGGGTTTGAACTCCAGCGGCGCGCGCAGGAAGCGCGCGAACCACTCCGGTCGCAGGCGCCGTCCGGTGGAGTCCACCAAGTCCACGGCAGCCATGCCGCCCGCCGTCTCGCCGGCGAAGCTGTGGCACGAGATGCAGGCCATGCCCTTCTCGCCGGCGAGCTCGCGGCCGAGGTCGGTCATCGCGCGCGCCGCGTCCCCGTCTTCGGGCAGGGCTGCGACGGCCGCGGTCAGCGGCGGATCCGCCGCCTCCAGGCGGACAGCCAGCGCCGCCGCCAAGGCGTCCCCGAAGCCGGGCATGCGCGTGCGCAGATAGGGGCGCACGGACTGGCCATGGGCGATGGCATCCACCAGCCAATCGTGTTGCAACTTGGCGCCGACGCCCGTCAGCGGCGGCGGTTCGCGCCCTTCCGGCCCGAGATTGGGATCCGCGCCCGTGAACGAGGCGCCGCGCTCGGGCGCGATGCCGCCGAGATCGCCGCGCGCATGGCAGGCGACGCAATTGCGCGCCACGAGCAGTTGCCGCACGCTCTGCTCGCCGTCGAGCGTCGTGCCGAGCGCGGCCAGAGCGGCGCGGATGTCGGCGCGTTGCTCGGAGGACAGCGCGTAATCGGGCCACCTGCCGGGAGCGCCGGACAGACAGCCGCGGCCAGGGTTGAGGCTGGCCAACGGCGTCTGGGCGCGCGGCGGCGCGCGTTCCGCCGCGGGCACGGAGTGGCAGGCGGCGCATCCGAGTTCATGGAAGAGCGCGCGGCCCTGCGCCGCCGCGTCGGCGGTTTCCGCGGCGGCAGCCATGCCAGCCGCGGCGATGGGCGCGGCCGGCGATGCGATCAGATAGTGACTGAGATCGCGGGCTTCGCTCGGCGCCAGATGCAGGTCCGGCATGCGTCCCGCCGGCCGCGCCGCGAGCGGCGCGAGCAGGAAGGCGGCGAGGCTCGTCCGGGTGTACTTCTCCGCCAGCGGCGCGAGCGGCGCGCTGCCGGCGAGCGGCAGCTCCGCGCCGGAGGCGTCGCGGGGAGCATGGCAGGCCGCGCAACCGGACTCGTGGAACAGGGTGCGGCCCCGCGCTGCGGACTCCGGATCCTCCGCGTCAGGCGCGTCGCTCGCGAAGGCGGGCGGCGGCGGACCGAACGAAAGCAAGTAGGCGACCAGGGCGTCGGCGGCGGCGCTCCGCTCCTTTTCGCTCCGCGCGCCAAGCACGTCCGGCATGGTCGTGCCCGGCTCGACGCCGCGCGGGTCGGCGAGGAAGCGGCGCAGGTACGCGGGCTGCACCCGGCCGCCGACGGTCGCCAACTCCGGGCCGCGATGCGCATCCGCCTGCGGCTGTGTTGGCGCCTGCGCGTGACAGTTCACGCAGCCGAGCTCACCCAGCAGAACGAGTCCGCGCGTGCGCGCCTCCAGACCCGTGCGCGCGAGCCCGGCGACGACGGGCGGCGCCGCGACGCGCTCCGGCGCGGCTTCGGAACAGGCGAGCAGCAGGGCGAGAACCGTCCCCCATGCTCCACAGGCGACGAGCGCCAGCCGATGGGACATCCCGCGCTACAGTAGCCGCGCGCGCTACCGATCCGGGCGCGGCGCGAAGGCCGTCAGCCGCCCGGCCTCCGCCGCAAGGTGCCGGCAGATCAGCGCGCACAACTCTTTCGGCGTGGCGTCGGCGAGGGAATAAATGGCCGTGGTGCCCGCTTGGCGCCGGGTCACGAAACCCTGCGCCGCGAGCGCGGCCAGGTGCCTGCTCGCGCTGGAATGCGCGAGTCCGGCGGCGGCGGCCAGGCTCTGGACGCTGGCCTCGCGCTCGCACAGCGTTTGCAGCAGCAACAGGCGTTTCGGATCCGCGAGCGCCGCGAAGCGTTCCGCCACGCGCGCCAGCAACTCCGGCGCCAACGCCTTGCCGGGAATCAGTCCGTGGGAGGCGGGCTTCATGGTTTCACGCTCCCATCGCTGCGGGGAGCGTGGCCTCGGCAGCCCACTCCTGCCAAGAGCCGTCCCACCAACGGGCGCCTTCGATGCCGAGCAACCATCGCAGGGTGAACCAGGTCAAGGCCGCCTGATGACCCGTGCGGCAGCCCACGATCACCTGGGACTGCGAACCGATGCCGAGCGCTCCGTAAGCGGCGCGCAGCGAGGGCTCCGCCTTCCAGGCTCCGCCGTCCAGGTCGAGCGCCATCGGACGATTGAGCGCGCCAGGCACGTGGCCCGGCCGCGCCTCCGTCGATTTCTCCCCGCGGAACTGCTCCTCGGGCCGGACGTCCAGCAGGATGGCCGCGTGCGCCTGGGAGGCGCGCGCCACTGCGTCGAGGTCGGCGAGGAAGGAGTCGTCGACGCGGGTGAGCGGATAGGGCGCGAGGGCGGGAGGATCCGGCTCCGCTGCGCCGGTGGCGAGCGGTCGGCCCTCGGCGCGCCAGCGGACGATGCCGCCGTCGAGGAGCGCGAGCCGCCGATGGCCGAGGCGGAAGAGTCCCATCAGGGCATGCGCCGCATCTTGCTGCCGCTCGTCCGCGTAGGCGACGACCTCGGTCTCCGGTCCGATCCCGAGCGCGGCGTAAATCGCGGCGAGTTCCGCCGGATCGCGCAGTTCGTCCACGGCATGCTCGCCGCCGCGGTTGAGGCGCAAGGCCGCGGGCGGCAAGGAGCGCGCGCCCGGAAGGTGCCCGGCGGCGAAGTCTTCCGCCTTGCTCCGGCCGTCGAGAAGGACGACACGCGCGTAGTTGCGCGCCAGCCAGGCCGTGGTGACGACCGTCGGCGCGGCCAGGCGCGCGGGCTCCGTGGCGAACGGACCCGCCGGCGCGGTGGCCTCCCCCGCCACCAGGCGCCGCAGTTCATGATTGCGCACGGCGTCGGCCGGCGCCGGCGTCAAGCCAGTCGGAGGGCGCAGGGAGGCGGGCATCAGCACGCGCGTCGTGAAGCCTGCAAGGCCGTCCTCGAGCACGCGGACGCCTTGGGCGCGGCCCTGCGCCGCAAGCGCCATCCACGCCTGGGCGGCGTGCGTCATGCCGCGCGACACGAGCACGATCTCCTGGCCTTCGGCGCGCGCCGCCGCCAACTGCGCCAGCCCCGCCGGCGCGAGCAAGGCGTCGAGCGTGAGATTCACTGCGCCGGGCAGGCGCAGACGGGCGAACTCCTCGGCAGTCTGCAGGTCGAAGACGCGCGCGCGCCCGGATAGCAGCAGGTCGGCGAATTCCTCGGCGCCGACGTGATCGGCGCCCTGCTCGACGGCCGCGGCCGCCGCGTCGGCGCCGTCCGCTTGCGCCGCCGCTCCCGGTCCTCCGCTCAGCGCCAGACTCAGAATGAGAGCAAGCCCCACCGCGAGAGCGGCGGCGGCTTGGGTGAGGCGTCGTGTGTTCATGTCAGAGGGCGGCCGGGCCGCGGCGGCGCATCCACGCGCCGATCATGGTGAAAGAAATCACCGCCATCGCGACCACCGCGAGCGGCAGGATGAAAGCGGGCACGCCGAGCGCGCCCTCCAAGGTTTGCACGCCGGCGGCGCCGAGGGTGAGCGGCGCCTCCAGCGCGGGCCAGGCAAAGGCGAAGGCCACGCTGCCGCCGGCGGCGCCGGCGAGGAACAGCAGCGCGTCGCCTTTGCCGCTGGCGGCGCCGACCAGGGCGGTGCCGGGGCACCAGCCGCCGATCACGAAGCCGGCGCCGAACAGCAGGCCGCCGGCAATCTGCGCCACAGGCAGCGTCTCCATGCGATGCAGGGAGGTGATCTGTGCCACGCCCAATGCGTCCAGCAACTGCAGGCCGAGCATCGCCGTGACGACGGCGGTGAACATCACTTGGTAGACCGCGAAGTCCTTGAGGTAGAAGATCGCGGTCAGCTTGCGGCTGGAGCCGAATCCTGCGCGCTCGAGCGCGAAGCCGAAGCCGATGCCGACCAGGCCGGCGGCGAGAAGCGCCGCGGGCGTGCCGAGGAGATCGTGGGCGTAGAAGTTCATGGGAGCATCAATTCCATTGCCGGCGGACGAGCCAGGCGGCGCCGAAGGCGCCGGCGAACACGGCCAGGAAGAAGGCCCAACTGCCTGCCAGCAGCAGCGCCCCGCCAGTGAGCGCTTGGCCGGAAGTGCAGCCGCCGGCCATGCGGCTGGCGAAGCCGGCGATCACGCCTCCCCCCACCGCCAACAGGGCGCGGCCGCGGGCGCTGGCGCGCGGGCCGCGCTCGAGCACCAACGAGCGCTCGCGGCGGCCCGCGGACAAGGCGGCGGCGAGTCCGCCGAAGAAAGTGCCGATCGCCATGAAGACGAGGTAGTGACGCAGGGGATTGCCCGCGGCGAACCACGGAGCGAAATAGGAATTGTTCTCGGTGGCGGCCGGCGCCACGACGTGCGCGGCGGCGGCGCCCACGCGCGCGATCGCTCCGCTCGCGCCAAGGCCGACGCCCAGCACGAGGAACGAAGCGAGAAGCACGAGGCCGAGGACGACCCCCGCGAGATAGGGATTCCAGAGCGGCGCGGGCGCCTCTTGGGTTCGGGATTTCATGGCTAGCAACCAGCGGATCGAGGTTTGCGCGCCGGAGCCGGCGCAGCGGCGGGGGCCGGCCGCGCCGCGGCCGGAGCGCCCGCGGCGGACGCGGCTTGGAGGACGCCCGCGCCGCCGAACGAGTCCTGCCACCAAGCGGCGGTGCCTCCGAGCAGCACGCGCACGTCGCGCTCCGGATGACGCGCGAGCAAGGCGCCGGCAGCGGCGAAGGCCTGCGTGCCGTCACGGTCCAGAAGCACCGCGCGCGTTCCGGCCGGCAGCGCCCGCAGCGCGCCGTCGAGTTCGGCCGGCGCCAGATTCACCGCGCCGGGGACGTGGAATTCGGCGTAGTGGGTCGCGGGGCGCAGATCGAACAGCGCCCAGCGCCCTGGCTGGCTCTCCAACGCGCGCGCCAAGGCCGCCGCGTCCATCGCCTCGGGCAGGAGCAAGTCGGCGGCGGGTGCCGCCGTCGCCAACTCCTGCGCGGCCTCCCCTTCCACGGCCTGGCCGGCGCTGATCCAGGCGTCGAGGCCGCCGTCCAAGCTCAGGACTTCGGCGAAGCCGAGCCGTTCCGCCAGACCCAACGCCATGCTGCTGCGATAGGCGGAGTTGCAGGCGAACAGCGTCGCCTGCTTGGGATCGAGCACGCGAGCGAAGTCCTGCCAGTCGGAGAGCGGCAGCAGGCCGGTGCCGGGGATGCGCAACTCGGCGTGCTCGGCCGGCGTGCGCACGTCCACCAGCAGCGGCTCGGTGCCGGCGGCGATGCGGCGCGCCAGTTCGGCGGGCGACAGCAACTCGGCGCGTCGCACCGGCTGGCCGGCGCCTTGCCACGCGTCCATGCCGCCCGCCAGCCAGCCGCGCGGCGCGTCGTAGCCGATCCGGCGGAAGCGGAATGCGGCCTCGCGCGCGTCCGCCTCGGCGCCGATCAGCACGATCGGCGCGTCGAAGGGCACCACCGTGCCGAGCCAGGTGTCCACGCGGCCGCGCAGGGCGATGTTGATGGCGCCGGCCACGTGGCCTGCGGCGTATTCTTGCTGACTGCGCAGGTCCACGAGCCATGCGCCGTGCGCCGCGAGATCCGCGACGGCCTGCGGCGTCAGCGCGGGCGGCGCTTCGTTCGTCCATTGCAGCACGGGCGGGCCCGCGCGGTTGAGCGCCACGTTGTGAGAGAAATACTGCGGCGCCACGGGCAGTCCGGCCACCGTGCGGGAGATGAACGCGGCGCGCGACTGCGGCTGCAGATAGGGGTTGCTGCGTCGCTCCGCGCCGAGCAGCGCGCTCGTGTCCGGCGCCAGGTGCGCGCCGCACAGCGAGCCGGCGCCGTGCGCGGGCAGGATGCGCGTGGTGTCCGGCAAGGCCGCGAAGCGCGCGATCGAGTCGTAGGCCGCGTTCGCCAGCAGGGCGGGCGTGACCTCGCCGCCGACGAGATCGGGGCGGCCGATGCCGCCGAGGAACAGAGTGTCGCCGGTCAGGGCATAGGCGGGAGCCGTTGCGCCCCCGACCCGCACGAGGGCGGTCATGGCGTCCAGGGTGTGGCCCGGGGTCGCCCAGAATTCCAACTCGGCGGAGCCGAAGCCGAAACGATCGCCGTCGTGCAGGGCGCGGTGCGGGAAGCCCGAATGGCTGGCGCCGCTGATCAAGATTTCGGCGCCCGCGCGCGCCGCCAGTTCCGTGTGTCCGGCCACGAAATCGGCATTGGTGTGCGAGAGGTAGACCGCGCGGATCTTGACCCCCAGATCCTGGGCGTCCTTGAGGTAGTGATCCACGTCCCGCATCGGGTCGACGACCACGGCCTCCCCGCCGGAGGCGAGCAGGTAGCTCAGTTGGGACAAGCATCCCAACTGGTATTGCCGCAGAAGGAAGTCCCCCGATCGCTCCTCGAAGGAGATCTGCGGGGTGGAAGCGGTGGCGGCGTGCGTGGCGGCCTCGGCGTCCTTGCCTTGAGGCAGCGGCAGGGCCAGGGCGAGTGCAAGGAGGGTGGGGCTCATCGTTCTATGCTTGTATGCGCATATTCGAGAGCGAATCCCTCATCCCCCGCACGCCTCCCTCCCCGCGCCGCGCTGGCAGGATTCCGCGGTGCATCCAGGCGACCGCGCCGTCGTCGCCCTCACGGGGGCGACCGGGTACGTCGGCGGCCGCTTGCTGCGGACGCTCGAAGCCGGCGGAGCTTCCGTGGTCTGCCTGGCGCGCCGCCCGGAGCATCTGAACGGCAAAGTCGGGCCACGGACGCGCGTCGTCGCGGCCGACCTGCTGCAACCCGCCGGCCTGGAGGAAGCGCTCCAGGGGACGACGGTCGCCTACTACCTCATCCATTCGATGGGCGCTCCGCAGGGCGACTTCGAGGAGCAGGATCGTCAGGCCGCGCGCAACTTCGGAGCGGCAGCGCGCGCCGCCGGCGTGCGGCGCATCGTCTACTTGGGCGGCTTGGCGCCGGCAGGGACGCGCCTCTCGCCGCATCTGCGCAGCCGGCATGAGGTCGGCGAGATCCTGCGCGCCGCCGGCGTCGAGACCATCGAGCTTCGCGCCTCCATCGTGCTCGGCGCGGGCAGCCTGTCGTTCGAGTTGGTGCGCGCACTGGTGGAACGATTGCCGTTCATGATCGTCCCGCGTTGGACGCGCGTCGAGGCGCAGCCGATCGCCGTCGCCGACTTGATCGCTTACCTGGAGGAGGCCGCGCGTCTGCCGCCGGGTCCCAGCCGCGTCTATGAGATCGGCGGCGCGGACCGCTGCTCCTACGAAGGACTGATGAAGGAATACGCGCGGCAGCGCGGCCTGACGCGGCCCATGCTGCGCGTGCCGGTGATCACGCCGTGGCTCTCCAGCCTGTGGCTCGGCCTCGTGACCCCGCTGTACGCGCGCATCGGCCGCAAACTGATCGAGTCGATTCGCAACCCGTCGATCATGCAGGACCTTTCGGCCCTGCGCGACTTTACGGTGCGCCCGCTGGGAGTCGCGGAGGCGATGCGACGTTCGCTCGAAGACGAGGAGCGGGAAGTGGTGCTCACCCGATGGCACGACGCCGTCTCGTCCTCGGGCAATCCGCGCTCGTGGGGCGGCGTGCGTTTCGGCAACCGCCTCGCGGACGCCCGCAGCATGCGGGTGCGCGTTCCTCCGGAGCGCGCCTTCATTCCCATTCAGCGCCTCGGCGGCGCTACCGGCTACTACGCCTGGAACTGGCTGTGGCGCCTCCGCGGAGCCCTCGACCTGTTGGCGGGCGGCGTCGGCATGCGGCGCGGCCGCGCCCATGCGCAGCAGTTGCGCGTCGGCGACGCCGTGGATTTCTGGCGCGTCGAGTCCTTCGAGCCGGGCCGGCGACTGCGGCTCGCCGCCGAAATGCGCCTGCCCGGACGCGCTTGGCTGGAGTTCGAAGTCGTGCCCGACGGCGCCGGCGCCAAGATCATGCAGACCGCGGTGTTCGACCCCGTGGGAGTGCTGGGCAATCTGTACTGGTATCTGGTCTTTCCCCTGCACGCGCTCGTCTTTCGCGGCATGCTCAAGGGCATCGCGCGCGCGGCGGAGACGCCGGCGCCCTAGGATCTGCCGTGCGCGCCTTCCTCTGGATTGCTCTCGCGGTCGGCCTGGGTCTGGCAGCGCGCGGCCTGCGCCCGCCGGCGCCGCGCGCCGCGGACGCTCCCGGCGCCGAGTTCTCGGCGGAGCGGGCCTTTCCGGCTATCGCGGCGCTGGCCGCCGCTCCGCGGGCGCGCCCGGCCACGCATCACGAGAAATCGCGCTCCTTTCTCGCGGGACGGCTGCGCGCGCTCGGCTTCGAGCCGCAGGAGCAGGCCGCCGTGGTGGACGGTCTGCCCGTGCGCAATCTCCTGGCGCGCCGCGCCGGCAGCGGCGCCCAGAGCGGCGCCGTGTTGCTGTGCGCGCACTACGATTCGGTCGCCGCCGGACAGGGCGCAGGCGACGATGCGCTCGGCTGCGCGGTGCTGCTCGAGCTGCTGCGCGCGCTCGGCGAGGCGCCGCCGCCGGCGCGCGATCTCATCGCGCTGTTCACCGACGGCGAAGAGATCGCCCTGCTCGGCGCACGCGCCTTCCTGCTCGGCGGCGACGCCGCTTCCCCGCCGCATCCCTGGGCGCAAGACGTGGCCTTGGCCTTGAATTTCGAGGCGCGCGGCAGCGGCGGCCCGGCGTGGATGTTCCAGACCAGTGCGGGCAATCTCGACATGGTGCGGGCGCTGGCCGGCGCCCCGGCGCCTGCTGGGTCCTCGCTGGCGAAGGCGGTGTACGACCGGATGCCGAACGACACCGATTTGACGGTCTTCCTGCGCGCCGGCGTGCCGGGGATGAACTGGGCCTGCGTGGACCGCTTCGCCTCCTACCACACCAAGCTCGACGTGCCGGAGCGCCTCGATCGCGGCACGCTGCAGCAGATGGGCGATCAGGGCCTGACGATCGCGCGCTGGGCCCTGGACTGGCGCGGAGCGTTCGACGCCGGCAAAGACGCCGCCTACTTCACCATCCTTGGCGGGGTTTTCGTTCACCATCCGCTGCGCTGGACGCGCGCGCTGGCGCTCGTGCCTGCGCTCGCCTTTCTCGCGTGGTCGCGAGTCCGCCGACGCCGCCCCGGCGCCGTGGCGCTCGGCTTCCTGCCGGTGGCGGGCGCCCTGCTGATCGCCGCCGCCGTGATTCTCCTGGCGCAAGCGGCCGCTCCCGGCGCCTTCAGCATGGAGGCTTCCCATGCCAGCGACGACCATCTGCGCGCGCTCGGACTGTCCGCCGCCCTGGCCGCAGCCGTGGCCGCGCTGCTGGTGCAGGATTGGGCGCGCCGCCGCTGGCCGCGCGCCGACGGCGATGCCGCCTCCCTGCTGCTCGCCGGCGCCGGCGCGGTCACCCTTTCCTTCGCCCTTCCCGAGGGCGCCTTCCTGCTGCTCGTGCCCGCGACCTGCGTGCCGCTGGCGCTGCTCGTGCCAGGAAGCGGCGCGGCCGCGTGGCTGGCGCGCGGCGCCGCCGTCGTGCTGGTGGCGAGCCTGATCGGCACGTGGGTCTACAGCCTGATCATCGCCCTCGCCTTGCCGGCGGTGCTGGTTCCTTCGCTGCTGGCCGCGTTCACCGTGCTCGTGTTGCGCCCGCTGTGGACCGCTAGCCCGGCGGCGGCACCCAGCGCCTGATGCCGGGCAGGCTGCGGAAGAGCAGCGCGTGATACAGCGCGCGCGGCAGCAGCCGGCGCAGCAGATAGAAGATCCGCGCGTCCGGCGTCACGGCCATGCGCAAGGGCGGACGCCGCCTCCCCGCGCACGCCAGGATGCGCGCCGCGACTTGGTCCGCCGTCGCCGGCGACTTGAGCATCAACTTGGCGATGAAGGGACTCATGTGCCGGTAGTAGGCCGCATAGGCGCCCTGTCCCTCCTCCTCGCTTGCCGGCCGCAGCACGCGCGTGAAGGAGTCCGAGCGGACGAAGCCGGGCTGCACCAGGCTCACGCGCACTCCCCAGGGCCGCATCTCGTACCACAGCGCCTCGCTCGCGCCTTCGAGCGCCCACTTGCTCGCCGAGTAGGAGCCCATGGTCGGCATCGCCATCATGCCGCTGACGCTGCTGACGTTCAGGATGCGGCCCCATCGCTGCGCGCGCATGTGGGGCAACACGAGGCGGGCGAGCGCCACCGGCGCGAAATAATTCACCGCCTGCTGCGCGGCCTCGTCCGCCTCGGACATGTCCTCGAGCGCCGCCCGGTAGGACACGCCGGCATTGTTGATGAGCACGTCCACGCCGCCCCAGCGCGCCGCCGCCGCGGCCACCACGGCGCGCCGCTCCTCCGCGCGCGTGACGTCCAGCGGCAGGAGCAGCAGGCCGTCGCCGTCGCCGAGCGTGGTGGTCAGCGCGGGCAAGGATGCCGGGCGCGCCGTCAGCACGGCGCGGCAGGCGCCCCGCGACGCCGCCGCCGCCAAGCGGCGCGCCAGCGCCAGCCCGATGCCCGAGGAACAGCCGGTGACCAACACCACCGGCGGCCCGCCGCGGGCCCGGGCGGGAAAGCCCGGTGCGCGCAAGGCTCCGAGTCTAGCGGTTCACTCCGCCGGGTCGGACTTGCGCTTCGCCTTGCCGGCCGACTTGGCGGCCCGCGCCATCTCCTTCAGACGGCGCTTCAACTCCTTGCGCACGTCGCGCCCGAGCCGCTCCTGCAGCACGATCTCCAGTTCGCCGCCGGTTCCCGGGCCCTCGCCCGCGGCCGCCGGCACCGGCGCCGGCGCGCCCGGCCCGCGCGGTCCCGGCCGGCGCAGCACCACCAGGAAGGGATCGCGCAGCGCGCCGAGGAAACGGCGCCGCGCCAGCACCCGCACGGTGTCGCCGTGCACGAGCGCCTGCACGCGGCCCGCCCACTTGCAGTCGCGCTGCAAAGCGGCCACCGTCGACAAGCCGGCGTCCACGCCCTGGCGCCGGCCGAGGAGCTCCAGGCAGGCGCAGCACAGGCCATCCAGCATTTCCTTGTTGCTGACCGGCTGACGGCACAGGCCGCAGGGCTCGGTCTCGCCGACGTCCACCACCAGGCCGCTGATGCCGCAGTGCACCGCGCGATCGCGCGCAATCCGCTTGCCGGAGAGTTCGCTGATCACCAATTCGTCCGGGAACACGGGCCGGCGCGTGGTCTCGCACAGCACGAGCAGCTCCTTCGCGCCGCGTTCGCCGCTCAGCTTCGAAACTCCCATGAACTGCGGCAGCATGCGCCGGCCGCTGCGCGAGCAGGTCTGTAGCATGTCTGGGCGCACCCGCTTGCCGCTGGCTTCGCAGGTGGCCAGGTACTCGTCCAGCACCTTGTTGCCGCTGACTTGACAAGTTCCGAGGAGTGACGGCAGAACGCGTTTGCCGGTCGCGGAGCAGGTGGCGAGTTCCTCCGGCAGGGCCGGCGCGCCGGTCACCGCGCAGTGCACGACGATGTCCTCGGTGATCTCGGCTCCCGACACCGCCGAACGGACCAGGTTTTCCCGCAGCGTTTTCTTGCCGGTGCGCTCGCACGACACGAGCAGTTCCTTGAGCACCTTGCTGCCGGTCACTTCGTTGACGCCGAGCAGCGAGGGCATCACGCGCTTGCCCGTGATGCTGCAGGCCTCGAGCACGCCCGGCGCCACCAGTTCGCCGCTGACTTCGCAGTGCTCGGCCACGCGCCGCAGGATGCGCCGGTGGGTGGCCGCGCAGGCCACGAACTGGTCCGGGTGCGCCATCACCCCCGTGGCGGCGCAGCGCTCCAACTTGTCCGGCAGGGCCTGCCGACCGGTCTCCTGGCACTGCGTCAACTCGGTCGCCAGCACCTGCGCGCCGGTGATCGAGCACGAGCCGAAGCGTTCGGCCAGGGTGTGCAGGCCGGTGCGCGGGCACTTGCGCAGCAGGCGTTGCAGCACGCGCAAGCCGGTGACGTCGTCCATGCCGAGCAGCGAGCGCCGCACGCGGCGGCGCGTCGCCGCGCACGTCTCGAGCGCCTCCGGCGCGCACGGCGCGCCGGACTCCTCGCAAGCGATGGCCTTCTCCTTCAGCAACCAGTTGCCCGTCTCGGCGCACTGCACCAGCAGGTCCTTGGCCACCCGGCGGCCGGTCACCGCGCAGGTGCCGATGTGCTCGGGCAGCACGCGGCGCCCGGTGGCGGCGCAAGTCTGCAGGAGGGAGCGCCGCACCCGGCGTCCGGTCGCCGCGCAGGCCTCGAGGCCCTCCGGCAGCACTTGCACGCCGGTGGCCGCGCAGGCGTCGAAGAACTGGGGACGCGCGCGTTTGCCGGTTTCCGGGCAGACCCGCAGCAGCGTGTGGCGAACTTCGGCGCCGCTCACTTCGCAGCGGCCGAGCGCCTCCGGCAGCACCATCAGGCCGGATTCCGCGCACTTGCGCAGGTGGCTCGCGCAGCCGAAGGCGCCCGTCTCCGGGCAACTCGCGCCCTCTTCCGGCAGCAGCCGCGCACCGCAGCTGCTGCAGGCGCGGATTTCCTGCGGCAGGGCCAGGCGGCCGCTGGCGTCGCTGCGCACCATGGACTCGGGCAGGGCGCGCGCGCCGCTCACGGCGCTGGCCACGAAAAACTCCTCCAGGCAGAGTTCGCCGCTGACCGGATCCTGGAACAGCAGGTCGCGCGCGACGCGCTTGCCGGAGCGCGCGCAGGTCGCGACTTCGTCCGGCAACAGGGAGCGCCCGCTGGCGGCGCAGTTCACCAACTCGTCGGCGAAGGCCCAGCGGCCGGAGAGCGCGCTGCGCACGAGATCGACCTTCGGGCCGGCGCGGCCGGAGACCGCGGAGTGGGCGATCTCATCCTGCAGGAAGACGCGTCCGTCCGCCAGGGTCACGCAGCAAGCCGCGCACGCCCTGCCGCCGCCCGCCGTCAGCGTGAGATGCTCCGCGCACAGCGACTTGTCGCAACCGGCGCAGCTCGCGGCGTGGCGCTCGCAGTGCTCCTTGCCGCAGTCGGCGCAGGCGCTCAGGCCGCCGCTGTCCTGCGCATGTTCCGGGCAGTGGCCGTTCGTGCAGCCGGGAGTGGCGCAGGTGCGGATGGACCCAGCCGGGACCAGGTGGCCGCTGGCGCAGGCCCACAGCGGCGCATCCGCCGCGGCGCCGGCGGGCAAAGGCAGTTCGTCGAGCAACACGCCGCTCACCGGCACGCACCGCAGGCGCAACGGCCAGGCGGCGCTCTGATCGCGGTGGCGCACGCGCGCCTCCACCGTGACGATGGAGTAGAGCACGCCAATCACGCCCTCGCAGCGGGCGCGGAGCTGCGCCTCCGGGGCGGCGCGGTTGCCGGCGGTCTGCCGCGAAGCGGCATGCTGCAGGAACGCGGCCAGGTCCGCGCTCCCGCGCGGCCCCTTCGATCGTGGCGCCCGCGCGCTGGAAGGTCGCGGCGAGCGCGGCGCTGGCGGCCTCGTCCAGGGAGCTCACCATGGGCAGCCGCGAGCCATCGGGCGCCGGCAGAGTTTCCGGAGCGTCCAGATAGGCCTCGAGCTTGTGCCCCGGGGCGCAGTCGCGTACTTCGAAGAGCGACTCCTGCCGCTCCGGGCCGCTGGCCGCGCAGGCGCTCATCTGCAAGGTGCTGGCCGCGATGGGTTCGCTCGCGGCGGCGCTCACGGATTCCAACAGCAGACCGTGGGCCGCGAGCCGCTCCTGCAGCTTGCGCGCCACCCGATCGAGCGGATAGTTCCGCGCGTCCGCAAGGAAGAAGCGCGAGCCTTCGCGGAAGCCCGCCGTCAGGCGCTGCCAGGCCCACGAGCCCGGCTCGCACACGAGCACGCGCTCGCCGGCGGCCGGTTGGCGCGCCAGAGTGCGCCCTGCGGGGTCGGGCGTGCGCAACTCGAAGTGCTGGCCGCCCTCCTCCAGCAGGATGCGCTTGTCGTCGGTGACGTGCCAGCCTCCCGTGCGCAGCTCCAGGCTCGCCGCGACCAATTGCGCGACGCTGAACCGCGGCGGCTCGCCCAGGTTCTCGCGGCGCCGGCGGGGCGTGGTGCGCACCAGATCTCCGAGCACGCGATCGGTGTTGCGGCGCCGTTCGGCGCGGCCGCTCTCCGCGGCTTTGCGCTTCTCGATCAGCGGCAGCAACTCCTCCTCGCGCTGCGCGCCTTGGAACCAGTCGGCGGCGCGGCCCAGCAGGAAGCGCAGCCAGCCGCGCGCGCCGTCGGCAAAGCCGAGATCGGCGAGCCAGCCGCTGACTTCGTCCGGCTCGAGTTCGTGGAAGCCGAGGCGCGTCTGCGCGCCGTTGATGGCCGCGTCCTCGGCGGTGCCCTTGAGCACGAAGCGCCGGATCTGCGTCTTGCCGGACTTCGCGGCGCCCAGGTGCTCCAGGCGTCCCGCGTGATCGGCGGGCTCGAGCGGCAAGTCGAAGTGCACCAGTTCGGTGACGGCGCGAATGGCTTGGCCGCGCGCGGCCGCGTCGGGCGCCAGCAGGATGCGGCGCTCGCCCAGGGTGAAGCGCTGGATGGCGAGGCGATTCAGGCCGTCGTTGCCCTCCCGCAGGGTTTCAAGGTGCTCGATCAAGCCGGCCTGCGACAGCGCCTGCCCCACGCCCGCGGCCGAAGCGGCGCTGCGCACGCAGACCAGGATGCGCGCCTCGCGATCCTTGAGCGCCTTGCGCGCCAGCGTCGCCAGCTCCGCCGTCTTCGCGGTCTCGCGCATGTTGCGCCCGCGGACGACCAGATCCTGCAGCATGCGCTTCAGACCAGCCTCGTTCACGAGGTTGCGCGACAGCGCCTTCTCGACCGCGTCGGCGAAGTGCCACGGTCCGCCGAGAGCGGCGGCCAGGTAGTGTTCGCGCGCGCCTTCCGGAAAGCCGAGAGCCGCGCGGAAGGCGAGTTCCAGGTATTCCTTCTCGCGCGGCTGCGTCTCGACCAGATGCTCCTTGACCGTGCGCCGCGGGCGCTTGGCGCCGGCTTCGGCCGGCCCCGCGCCGCGGCGGCGCATCCACGCCGCCAAGCGCGCGCGCAGTTCCTCTTCCGCCCCGCGGCGGACGAAACGCGCCTGCGCCTCGCCCTGCAAGAAGGTCTGCACGAACTCCTCCCACGGGCCGAGCGGGTGCGGCACCTGGCCGCGCACGAGGTCGAGCGCGCGGTGCAGCGTGGCGAAGCCGTCGTGCATCGGCGAGGAGCTGCGCGCGAAGACGAAGGCCTGCTCGGCGTTCAGCACGCGCCGCAGGGCGCGCTGGTTCTCGGCGCTCACTTCGTGCGCCTCGTCGATCAGGAGAATGCCGAATTCACGATCAGCGAGCTGCTGCGCGCGCTGCGCCGCGGTGGCGTGGTCGATCACCCAGCAGGCGCCGTCGCGCAGGTGCGCGAAGTCGTCCTCGCCGCAGAGGCGCGCCGGCAGGCCGTATTCGGACTCGAGGCGCTCGACCCATTCCGCCGCGTTCGCCGCGGGGCACAGCACCAGCAGGCTGTCGGCCTGGCCGCGCTCGATCAGCTCGGCGGCCGCCACGGCCATCGCCTGGCGCACGGCGTCGCCGTCCTCGTCGCAGACGAGCGCCCGCGGACCCAAGTCGCGCAGCATGGCGAGCGCGTGTTCGATCACCGCGTCCGCCGGCTCGAGTTGCCGGCGCTCCAGACAGGAGAAATCCGCGCGCTCGTTCAGGGCCAGACCGCGCGCCAACTCGTGCTGCCGCACCGCGAGCCGCAGGCGGAAGGACTTGCGATCCGCCGCCGGCTTGTCGGCGCTCTCCAGCAGCCAAGCGGCGAGCGCCGGCGCTTCGAAGGGAATCTGTTGCGGAATCGCGGAGGCGCCGGGGTTCGGGGTCCCAGTCGCTCCCGAAATGGAGGCGGGCGAAAGCTTGCTCATGATTGGAAGAAAGGCTCCCTCCTTATCGGGCTGGAAGCGCCCTGGCATGAAACAAGACCTTGCCGTTGTCCTTCTGCTCCCGGATTCCGCGGCAACCCGGCCCGGTTCTGCCGATAAGAGGGACCGGGATGCGGACCTCAAGGTCACTCGTCGGCGCGGCGTGCGCCGCCGCGGCGCTGACGGCTTGCCTCGCGGGCGGCGGGGGCACGCCCACGGGCGAGGCGGAACTGGACGTCCAGCTGGCCGCCCTCATCCTCGAGCACGGGCTCACCGGGAGGCCGGAACTCCTGGCCACGAACGAAGGCGAGAACCTCCCGCGCCTGGACGATCCGCTGGTCGAACTCGGCAAGCGCCTGTTCTTCACGCGCTCTCTCGGCGGCAACTTCACCTCGACCTGCGCGAGTTGCCACCATCCGCTGCTCGCCGGCGGCGACGCGCTCACCCTGCCGGTCGGGGTGGACGCGGTGGACCCGGCGCGCGTCGGCCCGGGCCGCCAGCAAGCGCCCGGCGCGGCGGGCTATGACGGCGGCCCCAACGTGCCGCGCAATTCCCCCACCACCTTCAACAGCGTGCTCTATCGCAAGGCGCTGTTCTGGGACGGCCGCGTGCGCCGCAATCCGCTGGACGGCGGCATCCTGACGCCGGATTCCGCCGGTCCGACCGCCAGCGACCCGGACGCGGGTCCCTCGCTGCTGGCCGCGCAGGCGCGCTTCCCCGTGACCTCGGAGGAGGAGATGCGCTCCTTCGACTTCGAGATCAACAGCACGCGCGCCGAGGTGCGCGCGCACCTGGCTGGCCGCCTCGGCCACTACGGCGCCGGCGTCGGCGAGATTCCGGATTCGTGGCTGCCGCTTTTTCGCCGCGCCTTCGATCAGCCCGCCGGCACCGCCCAGGACCTGATCCACTTCGGCACCATCAACCTCGCGCTCGCCGCGTATCAGGCCTCGCAATTGTTCGTGGACAATCCGTGGAACCGCTACGTGCTGGGCGAGACCAAGGCCATCAGCACGGCGGCCAAGCGCGGCGCGCTCCTGTTCTTCCGCACGCCGGCGCACGGCGGCGCCGGTTGCGCCGCGTGCCATTCCGGCGATTTCTTCACCGACGAGGACTTCCACATCCTCGCCATGCCGCAGGTTGGACGCGGCAAGGGGGACGTCAACGAGCTCGGCGAAGCCACCGGCGACTTCGGCCGCTGGCAAGTGACGGGAGACGCCCGCGACAAATTCGCCTTCCGCACGCCGACCCTGCTGAACGCCGAGGTGAGCGCGCCCTACGGCCATGACGGCGCCTACGACGCGCTGGCGGACGTGATCCGGCATCATCTGGACCCCGTCGGCATGGCCGCGAACTACTACTGGCCGCAGACGGACCCAGGCACGCAAGTGTCCTCGATGATCCAGAACACCGGCGAGGCGGTGGCGGCGCTGCTGGCGGCGCGGGCGCAAGGCCGCTCGCTGCTGCCGACCGGCGTGGCCCTGACCAATCAGGACCTCGGCGACCTGCTCGCCTTCATGAAGGCCCTGACGGACGCGCGGGTGAAATCCGCGGCGGCGCTGGAGCCGTGGGTGGCGCGCGATGACGCGCAATTCACCGACTCGCAGTTGCTCGACGCCAGTTTCCAGAACTGAGCACGGCGCGTGGTTTGCCGCTAGCATCCTCGGATGCTCGCCGAACTCCTCCTGCTCGCCCAGCAGCCCGCCACGGACGCCGCCGTCCCTTCATGACCCGTGTGACCGGGCGAAGGCCAGCCGGTTCGTTGGACCGGCGACACCGAGAAAGAGCGGCCATACACCTTCAGCCTGCGCTGGATTCCGAACATCGCGGTGGATCGGCCGCGCGTGCGCATGAACCTCGCCTACCGCGCGACCACGCGCCTGTCGGTGGCCCTGGAATACAACCCGCTCGCGGACGAGGTTCTGCCGAACTTCAACTACTCGCCCTCTTTGCCCGGCGAACACATCGAGGGCGTCGGCGCGATCGTGGGCCTTTCTTCCGACCGCATCGGCACCCCGAGCGGCGTCGCCTGGTTCGGGACGCTGTCCTGGAACGCGCAGGCGTGGAGCGACCTGCCGCTCTCCGGCTACGCCGGCCTCGCCTTCGGCACCTACGAGGACGAACTGCGGCCGATCGCCGGCGCCACCTGGAGTTTCAGCGACCGCATCTCCGCCGGCTTCATCCATGACGGCGAGAACCCGCACTGGATCGGTTCCTATGGCCTGGGCGAACTGGGCCCGGGCGGCGGCCTCTATCAGGCGGATCTGCTGATCATCGAGCAGGACGGCGTGCGCACCTTCGGCACCACGCTTTCCGTCCGCTTCTAGAATGGCGCCATGCGCGCGCTGGCGATGCTGACCGCCGCCGCCGCGGCCGCCTGGGCCGCGGCGCAGGAGCCCGCGGCCGCCGGCGCCGGCGAGGAAGGCCTGCGCCTGTTTCGCGAAGTCGTCGCGCCGACCTTCGCCGCGCAGTGCGCCGAATGTCATGACGCCGCTCAACACAAAGGCGATCTGATCTTGACGACCCGCGAGGCCTTGGCGGCCGGCGGCGAAAACGGCGATCCGCTAGCGGGCGAGGACCCGCTGCTGCTGCGGCTGATCGAGCACCGCGAGAAGCCCTTCATGCCGCGCAAGAAACCCGCGTTGGAGCCCGCGGTCATCGCGGGCATCCGCCGCTGGATCGAACTCGGCGCGCCCTACGCGCACCCGATCGAGACGGAGGCGAGGCAGTGGTGGTCCTTCGGGGCGCTGCGCCCGCCGGCCGCGCCCCCCGGCGCCGGCCACCCGATCGACGCCTTCCTCGGCGCCGCGCCACCGCCCGCCGACCGCGCCACCTTGATCCGCCGTTTGTGGCTCGACCTGCTGGGCTTGTCGCCGACGCGCGCCGAGGTGGCGGCCTTCGTCGCCGACGCGCGGCCGAACGCCTGGGAGTTGCTGGTGGAGACCGCGCTCGCCAGCCCGCGCTACGGCGAACGCTGGGGCCGCCACTGGCTCGACGCCGCCCGCTACGCGGACAGCGCCGGCTACGAGTTCGACGTCGAGCGCCCCAACGCCTGGCCGTACCGCGACTTCGTCATCGACGCCGTCAACGACGACCTGCCGTGGGACGAGTTCCTGCGCTGGCAACTTGCCGGCGACGAACTGGCGCCCGGCGACGCGCGCGCCGTGGCGGCGACCGGCTTCCTCGCGGCCGGCCCGCGCGTGGACAACCAGGTGCTCGAGGATCTGCGCTACGACGAGCTCGACGACATGCTGGCCACCACCGGCAGCGCGATGCTCGGCCTGACGGTGGCCTGCGCCCGCTGCCACGACCACAAGTACGACCCGATTCCGCAGAAGGATTACTACTCGATGCTGGCGGCCTTCACCAGCACGGAATTCGTGGACGCTCCCTTGCGCGGACAGAGTTCGGCGGCGGAAGTGCTGGCGGCGGCGCGGCGCAGCGCGTGGCGCTACGCCACCGCGGCGCCGCCGGCCGGCTGGGAGCGCGAAGGTTTCGACGACGGCGCCTGGAGCAGCGGCACGGGAGGCTTCGGCGCGCCGGGCACCCCGGGCGCGGAGCTCGGCACCGAGTGGCATGGCGCGGACATCTGGCTGCGGCGCAACTTCGCCTGGAAGGAGGCGCCGCTCGGCCTCTGGCTGCACCACGACGAGGACGTCGAAATCTTCCTCAATGGTGAAAAGATCTTCGCCGAAGCCGGCTTCCTGAAGGAATACGAGTTCGTCGAGCTGCCGGCGGCCAAGCCGCGGCCGAACGCGGACAACCTGCTGGCGGTGCACTGCCGCCAGAGCGTCGGCGGCCAGTACGTGGACGTCATTCCGGTGAGCCGCGAGGATTTCGAGCGGGCGCGGCGGCACCTGGGCTCGGTGTTGGCGGTGCGCGACCGCGGCCCGGAGCCGGCGGAATCCTGGCTGCTCGAACGCGGCAACCCGGGAACCAAGAAGGAGCGCGTGACCCTCGGCTTCCTCACGGCGGTCGGCGACGGCAGCCGCAGCCCGGCGGACTACCTCGCGGCGGCGCGCGCCGGCTTGCAAGCCCGTGCTCAGGACGGCGCCGCGCCGCGCTCGACCGGCCAGCGCGCGGCCCTGGCGCTGTGGCTCACCGACGTCGCGCACGGGGCCGGCGCGCTGGCCGCGCGCGTGGCGGTGAACCGGATCTGGCAGCACCATTTCGGGCGAGGACTGATGGCCACCGCCGGCGACTTCGGCGCGCAGGGCGATCCGCCGGAGCATCCCGAATTGCTGGAGTGGCTGGCCGCCGACTTCGTGCGGCGCGGATGGTCGGTCAAGGAGATGCACCGCCTGATCCTGACGAGCGCGGCGTGGCGTCAGGCGGGAGCCGGCGCCGGCCCGCGCCGCCTCGAAGGCGAGATCGTCCGCGACCGCATCCTGCAGACGAGCGGCTGCCTGAACTTGGCGATGGGCGGCCCCGCGGTCCAGCCCTGGATCCACCCCGACGCGATCGCCACCGGCTCGACCAAGAAGTGGCCCGAAAACGTCGTGGACGGGCCGAACACCTGGCGGCGCAGCGTCTACGTGTTGATCCGGCGCAGCGTGATGTTCCCGATGTTCGAAGTGTTTGACGGGCCCACCGCGCAGCAGGCGTGCACGCGCCGCAACCTGACCACCACCCCCTTGCAGGCGCTCACGCTGCTCAACGACGCCTTCGTGCGCGACCAGGCGCGGCGCTTTGCGGCGCGGCTCGAACAGGAGCATCCCGGCGACCGGAGCGCGCAGGTCGAAGCCGCTTTCTGGGATGCGCTGGCGCGCGCGCCGACCGCGCAGGAACGCGCCGAAGCCCTGGAGTTTCTCGCGCGCAGCCCCCTGGCCGACTTCTGCCAGGTGCTGTTCGCCCTGGACGAGTTCGTGTACGTGGATTAGGGAAGGATTTCCGTCTGCGCCAGCGTCGAGAGGGTGTGCACCTCGCCCGCGCCGCCGGCGCGCAGCACGACCGCCTTCCAAGTCACCGTCTGTCCCGGCGCCAGCGGCCAGCGCGTGAGGTCTACGCGAATGCGCGCCGCGCCCGCGGCGTCCAGCGTGCCGCGGAACGCCGGCTGCGCCAGCGTGGCGGTCAGAAGCGGGCTCGGGCCCAGGTGCGTCTTCCAGCCGTCCACGCGCTCGCCGCCGGCGCCGTCGAAGGCGGTCGAGCCGAGCAGACGGAAGGAAAGGCCGGCGCCGTTCGGGATCCAGAGCTCGCCGATCAGTTCGCCAGACGCGGGCGACTGCTCCGGCATCGTCAGAGTTGCGGGCGAGAGGATGGCGGCTTGCAGTGGAACCCCGATGACCGGCAGGTCCTGGGCGGAGGCGTAGACCTTGTGGGCGATTTCTATGAGTCCGTCTCGGTCCAGGTCACCGACGGCCGTGATGGGAATGCCGACTCGCATTGACTTCGCATTCAGGCGATCCGCCGACCACGGAAGAAGATCCTCCGGGAACTCTGCTGGCCCCACGAGTTCGCCGGTCGCGCAGCGCACCTCCATCACCGGCCAGCGGAAGCCGCGGAAGCCGGGATAAGGCACTTCCACGGGCAAGAATGCCGTCGGACCACTTCCGTGCCGGCTCGGCTGAATCGTCTGCCCGACCAGACTCTGACCTTCGCCGAGAAAGCCGGGGGAGTAGTGCTGCTCGCGCGCGCCTAATGGAATGCGCCACAGTTCCGCGCCCGTGGCGCCGCTGTAGGCCACCCAATCCCGATCGTGCGGCGTCACAATCACGTCTTGCGCCTGGTCGCCGTCGAAGTCGCCGCCCCAGGCCGCGCCGCAGTAGTCGGTCCACGGACCTGTCTGGTGACGCCAGATCTCGGATCCGTCCACCCCCGACAGGAGAGACACGACCTGCACGTAGCCGCCATTCACCAGGTCGAAGAGCGAAGCGTGGTGAATCTGGTCCAGCCAGCCGTCGCCGTTGACGTCGAAAGGGCCGCCCTGGCTGACGAAGACGGCCGCGGTCGGAATCGCCATCGGATACTCCCCGTGCAGCCAGCGCGGCTGCAGGGTGCGCCCGTCCATCACGCCCACCACGGAGGCGCCGCCGCCATTGGTCTCGAACAGAATGTCGTCGTAACCGTCGCCGTCCACGTCGCCGGCCGTGCGCAAGGCGCGGAAGGCTCCCAGCGGCGGCCAGTTCGGGTTCGGCGGCGGCGGCACGTCGAAGATGCCGCGCAATGTGCCCGTCGTCCAGTCCCGCACTGTGATGCTTGGAGCGAGCGTGATGTCCAGGATCGTTGCGCGAATCCCGTCCGGAGCCTTCAGGAGGGCGAGAAGCGGGGCGGTGTAACTATTGGCAAAGGGGAATCGAGCGTATTGCGTGGACCTCTGATCCCAGCGAAGAACCCGCGGCTCCTCGCGCCCGAACTGATGCCAGAAGCGGCGCTCGGCGAACCCCGTGAGTCCGTCCCACTCATTGGCGTGCCCGAAGAAGGAATGGCGATCGTCTCCCGAGGGAGTACCGAGTGGCCAGAAGGGCGACCAAGCCAGCTCCCAGCCTGGGGCGGACGGCGCCGCCGAAATCACGTCCTTCACCGCCCATCGAGTCGGACGCAACTCCGGCTCCGAGGCGAGTTGGGAGAGACACAAAAGGGCAAGGACGGGCATGACCGTCTACCTCGGATTCTTCTGATAGGCGCCGATGTCGCGGTCGGTCAGCACTCCGGTCCGCGCAAAGTCCGTGTAATCACGCGCGGAGTTGGGACCGATGTTCGCGAGGTAGAACTGAGAGGCGAGTAGGCTGGTCCAATTGATCGGGCCAACGAAAGCGGAACTGACGTCAGCTTCCGTGTAGACTTGGAAGCCAGGAGTCAATCCGCTCCCGACATACCGGCACGCCTCGACTCCGAGCAGTCCCTGGATGCGGACGACGTCGTTGGGCTGAAGCGCGACCGCGGCCAGCCGGGCCGTGATGCTCGGATAGGAGCCGGAGATGACGCCGGAGCCGTCCACCACGTAGGTGTTGCCCTGTGCGGGCAGCTCAGGGGCAAGGGATAGCCAGGCAGCCAGGCAGCCAGGCAGCCAGGAGAGGGAGACGTGCGAAGGAACGCATACGCTCTTGAATCTATATCATGAATCCGCAACCGGCAACCGCGCTCCGATGCCTCCTCCCTGGCATTCCCCCTTCTACGCCGCCTCCCGCCGCGAGTTCCTGCGCCAGGCCGGCAGCGGCTTCGGCCTGCTGGCGCTGGCCGGGATGCTGCAGCGCCAGCGTCTGCTCGCCCAGGAGCCGGGCGCCGCGCCGGCGCGCGGCCTCGCCGGCCTGCCGCATCATCCGCCGCGCGCCAAGGCGGTGATCTGGCTCTTCATGTACGGCGGGCCGTCGGCGATCGACACCTTCGACCCGAAGCCCGAACTCGACAAGCACCACGGCGAATCCTGCCCGGCGGACGTCAAGACCTTCTTCGACGACGGGCGCGGGCCGCTGATGAAGTCGCCCTATGCCTTCCGGCAACACGGCCAGAGCGGCGCCTGGGTCAGCGAGGTGTATCCCGCGCTCGCCAAGTGCGTGGACGACATCGCCTGGGTCCGCTCCGTGCGCTCGAACAGCAACAATCACGCGCCCGCGCTGCTGGAGATGAACACCGGCCTGATTCGCGTGGGCTTCCCGTCCTGCGGCTCGTGGCTGACTTACGGCCTCGGCAGCGAGAACGAAAACCTTCCCGGCTTCGTCGTCATGTACGACCACCGCGGCGGCCCGATCGGCGGCCCGCAGAACTGGTCCGCCGGCTTCCTGCCGAGCGAGCACCAGGGCACGCCCTTCCGCGCGCAGGGCCAGCCGATCCTCGACCTGGAGCGGCCGGACGACGTGGACGCGATGCACCAGCGCCGGCAGCTCGACCTGCTCGGCGACTGGAACCGGCGGCACGCCGCGGCCCGCCCCGGCGCGGCCGAACTCGACGCCCGCATCCGCTCCTTCGAACTGGCCGCGCGCATGCAATTGGCCGCGCCCGAGGCGATCGACATCGCCGCCGAGAGCGAGGACACGAAACGCCTCTACGGCCTCGATCGCGACGTCAGCCGCTGGTACGGAACGCAATGCCTGATCGCGCGGCGCCTGGTCGAGCGCGGCGTGCGCTTCATCCAGCTCTACTCGGCCGGCGGCCACCAGCAGGATTCCTGGGACGCCCACTTCGGGCTGAAGGAGAACCACGATCTGCACTGCCCCGAGACCGACGTGCCGATCGCGGGCCTGATCACCGACCTCAAGCGCCGCGGCCTCCTCGACTCGACGCTGATCGTGTGGGGCGGCGAGTTAGGCCGCATGCCCATGAGCCAGGGCACGAACGGCGGGCGCGACCACAATCCGGAG
>CAZDMB010000006.1:0-25950 GCA_964506175.1 uncultured Planctomycetales bacterium
CGTTCTTGAGGTGCAGCACTCCCTCCCAAGTCAGCGCGCTGCCGAAGCGGCCGGTGCGCGTCGGATAGACGCAATCGAACAGATCCATGCCGCGCGCCACGGCCTCGAGCAGGTCGCGCGGCGTCCCGACGCCCATCAAGTAGCGCACCTGGCCGACCGGCAGGTGCCGCGCCGCGTGCTCCACACCCTGCATCATCGCCTCGTGGCCTTCGCCCACGCTGACGCCGCCAATCGCGTAGCCGTCGAACTCCAGGTCGGCGAGGGCTTCGGCGCAGGCCTGGCGCAGGTCCGCGAAGACACCGCCTTGGACGATGGCGAACAAGGCCTGGCCGCTCTTCTCCAGCCCGCCGCGCGCGGCATGGAGCTCGCGCTGCTCGCGCGCCCAGCGCAGGGTGCGCGCCACCGCGTTGGCCGCGGGGTCGCGCGCGCGGGGGTCGGCCGGGCACTCGTCGAGCACCATGGCGACGTCCGGCCCCAGGCCGGCCTGCACCTCGAAGGCCAGGCGCGGCGTCCAACGGACGCGCGCGCCGTCCACGGGATTCGGCAGTTCCACGGCCTCATCGGTGATGCGGCTGGATCCCAGCGAGAAGCCCAGGAAGCCGCCGGAGTCCGTCAGCACGGGTCCGCTCCAACCCATGTATCGATGCAGGCCGCCGAGCGCGCGCACGGTGTCCACGCCCGGCCGCGCGAACAGGTGGAAGGCGTTGGCGAGCATCATCTGCACGCCCATCGGCCGCATGCGGTCCGGCCACGGTCCGCGCAGCATGCCGCGCGTCGCCACCGGCATGAAGGCCGGCGTCTCCACGACCCCGCGGGCGGTGTGCAGGCGTCCGCGACGCGGGCCTTCCGCGCCGCCCTGCAGCAGCTCGAACCTCAAGCTCAAGGCAACAGGTCCGCGCTCAGCGGTCGGATCTCCGCGCCCGGGTAGTAATGCGCGAGAATCGCGCGCCAGTCGGCGCCGGTTCGCGCCAGGCGCTGCGCGCCGGTCTGGCACAGGCCGACGCCGTGACCGTTGCCGCGGCCCTCGAGCAAGAGCGCCCCGTCCGCGCGCACGCGCGCGCTCGTCCACACCGTCGAGGGCAACTGCATCCGCACCCGCGCCTCCTCGGCGGAACCGTCCCAGTGCCGGTCGCTCCCGAGGAAGCGCATGCGCAGCAGCCGGCCGGCAGGATCGGATGCGAGCGCGTTCATGCTCCGCAGCCACGGCCCGAGTCCCAGGCCGACGGACATCGCGTCCAGGCGCTCCGCCGGCACCGTCAAGCGCCACGGCAAGGGCTCTCCGCGGCACTCAGGATCCGCGACGCCGTCCAGCGGCGCGCAGGCGCCCGGCACGAAGCCGAGTTCCTCGGCGTTGGCGGTGTGGCCGGCGCAATTGGCGTGAAAGAACGCCGGCAGCAGCGCGTCGCGCCACGTCAGCACCAAGCCGCGCGTCGCCTCCACCGCGGCGCGCCCGGCGGCCGTGTGCCAGTCGGTGCCGCGGAAGACCTGATCGCCCGGAGTGTCGCGCAGCGCGGCGCGGCGCTCCCGCAGCTTCCACAGCGCCCAGCTGCGCGCCGCCACCGCCTGCGCGCGCAGCGCCGCCTCGGCGCCGCGCGCGGTGGTGGAGAGTTCGCCGCACACCACGCCGACCACGTATTCCTCCAGCGGCAGGTGCAGCACGAGGCGCAGGCCGGCCGGCGCTTCCTCGGCCCGCAAGAGGCCGATTTCGAGGGCGCCGCTGTAGCGCTCGTCCACGATGCGCAGCGCGTCGTCGCCGATGGGCGCGAGCACCACGCGGTCCCGCCCGGTCAGGAACGGTCCCACCTGGATGCCGGTCGGGTCGGCGCGCAGTTCGCCGGCGAAGTCGCAACCGTCCTGCAGCAGAACCCCGTCGTCGTCCAGCAGCCGCCATTGTCCCGCGACTTCCAGGGCGAGGGCATCCGCGCCCTCGAAGCGCATCAGGCGCACCGGCACCGGCGGCTCGAGCGCCGGCGTCGGGGCGCCATGAAGGGCGGCCTCGTCCGCGAGCGCCGCGAGGCGTGCAGCGGCGGTTTCCTCGGCGGCGGCGGCGCGGGCGGCGGGGGGGAGCCATGGATCCTGCGCCGGCCCGAGCGCGCGCGCCCCGAGCCACAACAGGCCGAGCGCCAGCAGCACCCCGGCGAGCCAGGTCGCGGGACGATCGGCGGCGCTCATGTCAACTGCTGGAGAAGAGCGCGGCGCCGGCGGGCGGTTCGAGGCCGCACGCCCGCCAACCGGCGCCTGTGAGCAGGCGGCCCTGCGGCGAGCGCTGCAGGAAGCCGCGCCGGATCAACCACGGCTCGACGACCTGCTCGAGCGTGTCCTCCTCTTCGTCCACGGCGACGGCGAGATTCTTCAGGCCCAGCGGACCGCCGCCGGCGCGCGCCAGCGCCTCGAGCACGCGGCGATCCGCGCGCTCCAGGCCGTGCGCGTCGATGGCCAGGAGTTCGAAGGTGCGCTCCACTTCGGCGGCGCCGATGCCGTCCTGGCCTTGCATTTGCGCCACGTCGCGGGCGCGGCGCAACAGCCGGTTGGCGATGCGCGGCGTGCCGCGCGAGTGTTCCGCCAGGAGGCTGCGCCCGGGCGCGGCGAGCTGCACGCCCAGCAGGCGGGCGGAACGCTCGAGGATGCGCTCGAGATCGGCGGCGGCGTACGGCTCGAAGCGCAGCACCTGCCCGAAACGCGAGCGGAACGGCGGCGACAGCAGGGCCTCGCGCGTGGTCGCGCCGACCAGGGTGAAGGGTTGCAGATCCAGTTTGAGCAGGCGCGCGTGCACGCCGCTGTCGAGCGTCCACTCGATCGCGAAGCGATCCATGGCGCCGTAGAGGTATTCCTCGACCTCGCGCGGCAGGCGATGGATCTCGTCGATGAACAGGATGGAGCCGCGCTCCAACTGGGAAAGAATGCCGACCAGGTCCTTCGCGCGGTCCAGGGCCGGGCCGCTGGTCACCCGCAGCGGGGCGCCGATTTCCTCGGCCAGGACGAAGGCCAGGGAGGTCTTGCCGAGCCCGGGTCCGCCGGCGAACAGGAGGTGCTCCAGCACCTCGCCGCGCCCCCGCGCCGCGTCCACCATCAGCCGCAAGGGCCGCAGCGTGTCCTCCTGGCCAAGGAAGTCGCTGAAGCGCCGCGGCTGCAGCCCGCGCTCGAAGTCCCGCTCCGCCGGCGCCGCGAGGCCCGGTTCGAAGGCTGAGCCGTCCATTCCGGCCCGATTCTGACCCGCGGCAGGCCGGATTTCCACGGATCCGCGGCGCGAATCCTTGGCACCGTGGGCGACCGCCTTGCTAATCTGCCGCGTCCTGCTTGTGCGACTCCGCACAATCAGGAACCAGGACCACCCGGATTTGGGACACCAACCCCGCAAAATCGGCCCTGGCACGATGTTTGCTTGTTACGGGGCATCATGGAAGCCCTCGGGAGACCCTTCAGGATGAATCGCCGACTGACCCTGACCTTGGCCGGACTGACGCTCGCCGGCTCCGTTTCGTGCTCCGGCTCCGGCGCCGACCCGGACGCCTTCGCCACCGATCCGCAGATGCAGATCCTCGAGGCGCAGAACGGCTTCGGCCGTCTGCTGCCGTACGTGGTGGCGATCCCCGACCCGCTCACGGGTCTGCCCTCGGCGCAACTGCTGGAGATCCGCACGATGGACGATCTCCTCAACAATCCGCCGTCGGAGTCGAACCCGGTGCTGGCGCCCGCCACCTGGCCGATCGCTTCCATCAACCCGGCGGGCCGCACCGGCAACCACTTCATCTCGGTCAAGTTCACGCGCTCGATCGACGTCACTTCCGTGCTCGATCCGACGGCTTCCGGCCTGTCCAACAACGGCTTGACCGGCGCGATCTCCGTCGTCGCCTACGACCCGGCCACCGGCGACAGCACGCAGGTCAAGGGCCGCGGCTTCATCAACGGCTACACCTACGCCGGCAGCGGCCCCAAGCTGGAGCGCTGGGTGGCGCCGAGCGAGACCGGCGGCGTGGATCCGCTGACCTTCACGCGCGGCGGCAACAAGATCAAGCCGGGCGTGGGCTTCCCGGGCACGGACGACCCGGCGAGCGGCGTGATTGACGGCTCCTTCGTCGGCGCCGCGCAACTCATCAACCCGACGGTCTTCGTCTTCGTGGTGGACAGCGACTCGAACCTGGCCACCTACGAGTCCTTCCCGCAGAACAAGATCATTCGCATCATCATCCGCGGCGCGGAGTCGACCTGCACCAACGCCAACGGCTCGGTCGCCGCCGGCGTGCGCTCCACCACCGGCAAGATGCTGGAGCAGGGCGGCATCGCCACCTCCGAGGTCGGCGGCGACGTCTTCAGCCCGGTGCCCCTGCTCGACGGCCCGGGCGGCAAGCCCGTGACCTGTCCGGCCGACCTCGACGCGGATCTGCCGTGCGACGTCGAGATCCGCTACGCCTACAGCGAGGCCTGCCAGCCCTACTCGATGGGCCCGCTGCCCGCCGTGGTGCCGCCGCCGCCCTCGAACGAGTTCACGGTGGAATTCCTGCCGCCGGTCTCGCCGAGCAGCCCGCCGCCGGGCAGCACCATCCAGTTGCCGTACACCGTGGAGCCGGTGAGCCCCTTCAACTTCACGGAGTTCATCGTGAAGCCGGTGGTGTCCTTCCCCGGAAGCGATCCGTTCGGCGCGCAGGCCGTGGCCACGGTCACCTACTTCCACAACGCCGCGGTGGACCTGTTCCTCAACACGAACAGCACGTCTCTCGAGAGCACGCCGATCAGCTTCTCCGTCGGCTCGGATTGCCCGGGCCTGGTGAACGTGCCGATCGCGCCGGGCGCGATCATCGTGGCCAGCAACGGCGGCGGCACGACGGGCGGCATCCGCGTCATCGACTTGGACGGCTTCGGCCAGGGCACCGGCGATCCGACGCACGACTTCGCCAACTCGCTCTACAACGTGACCTTCGACCAGGACGGCCTGCCGGTCGCCGGCGACGTCTCGAAGTTCCCGTTCAACCCCAACCTGGGGGTGCCGGACATCTTCCCGCCGCTCTCGGCGGACACCACCTCGCTGGCCGGCGGCTCGCGCGGCGTGTTCTCGCTCGCGCAGGACAGCACCCTGCGCACTCATTTGATGACCTCGGCGCAGATCGGCACGGTCCTGGACATGCAGTTGGGCCATCCGCTCGACCGCGTGTTCAACAACTTCGACTGCCTCTCGGGCGGCCGCAACCTGTGCGCCAACGCGGCCTTCCAACTGCACCCGCTCAACGCTTCGGCCACGGCGGGCAACTCCATCTCGCACGCGCCGCACCCCAATCCGCCGCGCCTGCGCCTGGCGCCGTCCTGCTTCTCGCCGCTGATCCAGACCGAGGAGCCGACCTTCGGCGACGCCAACCGCGACGGCGCGGTGGCCACCAACCTGCTGGTGCCGGGCGATCCCTTCGGCCACATCGGCGGCCTCGGACCGAGCGGCCTGTTGACGCAGTCGCAGGTCTACGCCGGCTTCTGGGGGCCGGCGCCGGCTTCGAACTCCTGCCCGCAGTTCACCCTGCGCCAGCAGATCGGCCACTTCCTCTACCTGCTGGACTCCTCCGGCGATCGCGTCGTCGTGGTCAACAGCAACCGGATGACCATCCTCGACGTCATCCCGGTGGCGGATCCGCGCGACCTCGCCATCTCGCCGGACATGAACACCCTGGCGGTGAGCAACAAGTCCACCGACACGGTCACCTTCATCGACACCAACCCGAACTCGATGACCTTCCACTCCGTGATCAAGACGATCGCGCTGGTGGACAAGGCCACCAACCGGAAGGGCAACGGCCCGAGCGAGATCGTGTGGCAGCCGGAAGGCGAGGACATCCTCGTGGTGTGCGAGGGCTCCCAGTCGTTGGCCATCATCTCGGGCGGCAGCCTGGAAGTGCGCAAGATCATCCCGGGGGTCACGCGCCCGCGCCTGCTGGCCGTCAGCAACCGGGACATCGGCATCGGCTTCAACACGCAGCTCTACTACGCCTACGTCATCTCCGAGGACGGCCAGATCTCGATCTACGAATCCGGGCCGGACGGCATCCAAGGCATCGGCTTCGACGACATCATCGGCAAGCCGGCGCTCGAGGGCCGCAATGGCCTGAGCGGCGCGAGCGCGGTGTGCATGAATCCGAGTTCGCAGGGCCGTCTCGCCGCCTTCATCGCCTACCGCGACCGCGGCAAGGGCGCAGTGGGCGAGTTGTGGCTGGACAACGCGCCGAGCGGCGCCCGCCCGGTCAACCTGCCGGCCGGCGTGCTGCCCGACCCGAACTTCCGCTCCAAGGAGTGGAAACTCATCCACGACTACCGGGACGTCTTCTCCTCGGGTTCCATCGTGGACCTGGCGGTGGACGACATGAACAACATCGGCGGCCAGGCCTACGCCCTTTCCATCTACGTGGGCAGCACGCCGGTGCTGCACTCCTGCAAATCCTTCCATCGGCCCACTCCTGCCGGCCAGACCGCGGTCTCCTACCCGCGCTTCCTGTTCGCCGCGAACGCCAACGGCCTGGTGGACGTGCTCGACCTGAGCACCGGGCGCCCCTTCGTCAATCCGATCCGCGCTCCGGGCGCGTCGGTGCTGTGCCACTGGTGGCGCCAGTAGCGAAGCACGAACTTCGCGCCGTCACGGCGGGCCGGGATGCCGGCCCGCCGTTTCTTTTCGCCGCCGCGACGCGGCGCGCACCTTCCTAGAATCGTCCTCTATGTCCGCACCTCCCGGCCGCGAGGTTCAGGCGATGTTCGCCGACATCGCGCCGCGCTACGACCGGCTCAACCGGCTGATGAGCCTGGGCCTGGACCTGCGCTGGCGCCGTCGCGCGGTCGCCGAACTCGAATTGCCGCCGGGAGCGCGCGTGCTGGACCTCTGTTGCGGCACCGGCGACCTCGCCCTCGCCGGCGCGCAGATCGCCGGCTGGCAGGTGATCGGCGCAGACTTTGCCGCGCCGATGTTGCGTCTGGCCGCGGGCAAGTCGCGCGGCGCCGCGGCGCCGGCACGCGGCTTCGTGCGTGCCGATGCCCAGCGCTTGCCCTTCCAAGACGCCGCCTTCGACGGCCTGACGGTGGCGTTCGGCCTGCGCAACGTCGAGAGCCCGGAGCGCGCCTTGCAGGAGTGCCGGCGCGTGCTGCGCCCGGGAGGACGCCTCGGCGTGCTGGAGTTCTTCCGCGTGCCGAATCCGGCATGGCGAGGACTCTTCCGGCTCTACTTCCACGGCTTCATGCCCTTGGCGGCGCGCGTCGCCGGCGCTCCGCGCGCCGATGCCTACGACTATCTGCCGGCCAGCGTGGATCGCTTCATCGCGCCGGAGGGCTTCCGTGCCTGGATGTCCGCTGCCGGCTTCGACGCGCTCGGGACCCGCTCCTTCAGCGGCGGCGTGGCCTTGCTGCTGACGGGCACCGCCGCGACCGGAGCGGCATGAAGCGCAAGTCGCGGCGACCGCAGGCGTTCGCCCAGGCGGGAAAGCTCGCCAGCCGCGGCCAGGACCCGGCCATCACCCTTTTGCTGCTGTTGCCGCTCGGCTTGCTGCACCTCAGCGCGGCGCGCCCGGAGGACAGCGGCGCATGGTCCCTGATCGAGCATGCACTGCAGCCCTTGGGCGCCTGGGCGGCGCCGCTGCTGGGCACCGCTTTGTTGCTTGGCTTGCTGTGGGCGATCGGTCGCGTGCGCAGCCTGCGCCTCGCTTGGCGCACTGGCAGCCTCCTCGCGATCCTCGAAGGCGTCCTGTGGGGACTCGTGCTCGGCCCGGTGCTGCGTTTCGCCACCGGCATCCTGCCGCTCGACTCCGCGCCGCTGGCCTTGGGAGCGGCACACGAGCGACTCGCCTTGGCTGCGGGCGCCGGACTCTACGAGGAACTGATCTTCCGCGGCCTGCTCGCCGGCGCGGGCGGGCTCCTGCTCGAATCCCTGATCGCCTTGCTCGGTTGGCGCACTCTGGCGCGACCGCTCGGCTTCGCCCTCGCGCTCACCCTCTCCTCCTTGATCTTCGCTTGGGCGCACACGCTCGGCGACCCGCACGCCCTCGATCCCCAGGTGTTCGCGTTCCGCGCGCTGGCGGGTTTGGCGTTCGGCGGCCTGTTCTTCCTCCGCGGACTGGCCGTCGCCGCGTGGGGGCACGCGGGCTACGATGCCGTCCTGCTGCTGGGCTGAACCCGCGGCCCCACCATGGCGGAGCGCGCGCGCAGGATTTTTCTCGGCGTTTCGGGAGCGAGCGGAGCGCCCTACGCGGTGCGTACGCTCCAGCTGCTGGTCGCGGCCGGCGTCGCCGTGGATCTGGTCTACTCGCCCACCGCACGGCGTGGGCTGCGCGAGGAGTGCGCGCTGGAGTGCGACGGCCGCGACCCCGCCGCGCTGCTCCTGCCCGGGCAGGAGGTCACGGCCGTGCGCTGCCACGAGCACGCGAACGTCGGCGCGCCGCCCGCCAGCGGCACGGCGCTCGGCGAGACGGTCATCGTCGCGCCCTGTTCGCTCACCACGCTGGCCGGCATCGCGGAGGGACGAGCGGGGAATCTGATCGAGCGCGCGGCGCAGGTGGCGCTGAAGGAAGGCCGCCGCCTGATCATCGTGCCGCGGGAGACGCCGCTCGCACGCACCCACCTGGATCAGATGTCGCGCCTGGCCTGGGCCGGCGCGATCATCCTGCCGGCGTCGCCCGGCTTCTACCATCGGCCGCGGACGGTGGGCGAGCTGGTGGACCACGTGTGCGCCAAGATCCTCGGCGCGGCCGGGCTGCCGCAGGCGGCGATCGCTCCCTGGGACGGCGGCTGCACTTCATGAGCGGCCTGGCGCGCACACTGCGGATGATCCGCTTCGAGCACAGCGTGTTCGCGCTGCCCTTCGCCCTGGCCGGCGCTTGGCTCGCGGCGCGCGGCTTGCCGCCGGCGCGCGATCTGCTGCTCGTCGTCCTCGCTGCCGTCGCCGCGCGCTCGGCGGCCATGGCCTTCAACCGCCTCGCCGACGCGCGCCTGGACGCCGCCAACCCGCGCACCGCCTCCCGCGAACTCCCGCGCGGCACCCTGTCACGCCGCTATGCGGCCGCCTTCACGGTCGTGAGCGCCGCGGTGTTCGTGCTCGCCGCCTTCTTGCTGGCGCCGCTGTGCGGGTGGCTGGCGCTGCCAGTCCTCGCCCTCTTGCTGGGCTACTCCTTCCTCAAGCGCTTCACCTGGCTGTGCCACCTCGGCCTGGGCCTTGCGCTTGCCTGCGCGCCCGCCGGCGCCTGGCTCGCCGTGCGCAAGGAGATCGCGCCCGGCTGGCATCTGCCGCTGTGGATCGGCGCCGGCGTCGTGGCGTGGACGGCGGGTTTCGACCTTCTCTACGCCCTGCAGGACGAGGCGCACGATCGCGCCGCCCGCCTGTTCTCCTTCCCGGCGCGCTTCGGCGCGCGCGCCGCGGTGGGCGCCTCGGCCTTGCTCTTCGCCGTCGCGCTCGCAGCCTGGACGGCCGCCGGCCGGGGCGCGGCCCTGCGCTGGCCTTTCTGGCTCGCGCTCGCGGCGGTGGCGTTGCTGCTCGCCGTCGAACAGGCGCTCGTGCGACGCGGGGGCGTGGCGCGCGTGCCGGCGGCGTTCTTCACCGTCAACGCTTGGATCGGCCCCGTGTTCTTCGCCGGCCTCGCCCTCGGCCTGCCGGCGAGCGCGGGGGGCCGCTAGCCTGGAACGCGCCGTGAGCGCCGCCGCCCGCCGTCCGCGCGCGCCCGATCCGGGCGCGTTGTGCCGCAGTTGGTGCGAGCGCGCCGAGCGCGGCGCATTGCCGCCCGTCACACTCATTCTTCCGCCGACGTCCGGCGAGGAGGAGCCTTGGTTCGGCGAGCGCGTGCTGGCGGCGGCGCGCGCCGGCGCGCGGACTGCGGACGGTCTGGAACTCGGCGATTTCGACGCGGGTGCGCCGGACTTTCTGCCGGAGCAGGTCGAAAATTTCCTCGGCGCGCCCTCGCTGTTCGCGCCCGCGCGCGCCCTCCTGCTCGCGCGCGCGGGGAAGGCGCTCAAGCGTTGGCCGCGGCTCGCCGCCGCGCTGGCGCGCGCCGTGGGTTCCGAAGGCGGCGCCGTCTGGATGGTGGTCCAGGCAGAGGGTTCTGGCGCCGCGACCGCCGCCAAGGCGCTGGCGGAACGGGCGGCGGCGGCCGGCGGGGAGGTCCTGCGGTTCCGCGCTCTCTACGCCGATCCGCCGCCGTGGCGGCCGGAGCCGGATGCGAGCGAGGCGGCGGAGTTCGTGCGCGCCGAGGCGCAGGCGCAGGGCATCCGCTTCGAGCCGGGAGCTTCGGGCCTGCTGGTGCAGGTCGCCGGCGGTCGACCCGCGGATCTGCTGCAAGCCGTCGGCCACTTCGCCTTGCTCGGCGAGAAGTGCATCCGCGAAGACAGCGTGCGCGCAGTGGTGGCGCACAGCGCCGAAGGCAGCGCGTTCGGCTTCGCCGACGCGGCGCTCGCCGGCGACGCCGCAGAGTGCCTGCGCCTGCTGCGGCGCATGGAGCGGCAGGGCCTGCGCACCTGGGACGGACGCCGCCTGGCGCCGCGCGATGCCTTCGGCATGCTCGCCGCCGCGCTGCACCGCGAGTTGACGCGCACTCTTGCCGTACGCGCCGCGCTCGACGCCGGAGCCGCGCCAGAGGAGGCCTACGCCGCCGCCGGCGGCGGGGGCGGGGCGCCCGCGCGGCAGCGGCTGGAGCGGCGTCTGGCGCGGTGCGCCGCGCCGCGCCTGCACGCCTTGCAGGAAGCGCTGCTCCAGGCGGAGCGGCGGGTGAAGCGCGAAGGGTGGCGCGAACCGCTGTTCAGCCTGGAGACTCTGGCGCTCGCTGCCTTTCAACCGGCGTCGGCGGCGCGCGGCGCATGAAGCGCATCCACGCGCTCGACGCGGTCGTGGTGGACCAGATCGCCGCCGGCGAGGTGGTGGATCGGCCGGCGTCGGTGGTGAAGGAGTTGGTGGAGAATGCGCTCGATGCCGGCGCGCGGCGCATCGAGGTGCGGATCGAAGAAGGCGGTGTGCGCCGCATCGAGGTGCGCGACGACGGCGCGGGCATCGCGCCGGAGGATCTGCCCTTGGCGGTGGCGTCGCACGCCACCAGCAAGCTGGCGCGGCCCGAGGACTTGGAGTGCATCGCCACCTTCGGTTTCCGCGGCGAAGCACTGGCCTCGATCGCCGCCGTCAGCCGCTTGACTCTGAGCGCCCGCGCGCGCGGCGCCGCCGTTGGCGCCGAGATCCGCGTGGAGTTCGGGCGCGTCGCGCCCGTGCGCGAAGCCGCCGCGGCTCCGGGCACGCGCGTGGTGGTGGAGGACTTGTTCGCCGAGCTTCCGGCGCGGCGCAAATTCCTCAAGCAGGCCGGGACGGAGGCCGCGCACGCCGTCGCCTGGATCGAGCGCCTCGCGCTCGCGCATCGCGACGTCGGCTTTCGCTGCGAACAGGACGGAAAGCTGGTCTTCGCCGCCGAGCCGGACGAGGATCTGGGAACGCGCTGCGCCGCCGTCTACGGCGCCGCGGTGGCGCAGCGCATGATCGCGTTGACCCGCAGCGGCGAGCCGGTGGCCCTCGAGGCGCGCATCGGGCCGCCGGAAGCGGCGCGCCGCGACCCGGGCCGCGTGCACGTGTTCCTCAACGGCCGCTGGGTGCGCGACCCGCGCCTGACCCGCGCCGTGCGCGAAGGCGTGAGGGAGTACGTGCCGGCGGGCCATTGGCCGGCGCTGGTGATGATGCTCGGCATCGCGCCGGAGCGGGTGGACGTGAACGTGCATCCGCAGAAGACGGAGGTGCGCCTGCGCGACGAACGCGCCGTCCTGGGGGCGATCATCTCGTGTCTGCGGAGCGGCCTGGCGCGGGCTCCATGGGCCACGCGCACGGTCGGGATGGTGGGCGCGGGGGTGGAAGCCGCGGCCGTCGCCGAGCCCTCCGTGCCGCCTGCCTGGCGCATGGCGCCGTCATCAGGCGCTGCTGCGCCGGCTGCGTCCGTGGCAAGTGCCGGCGCCAGCGACGCCGCGCCGGCCTTGCCGTGGCCGCCACGGCCGTCGGCGGAGGCCGATCCCGGACCGGTGCTCTCCATCGCCCGCACCTTCCTCGTGCGCGAGGTCGAAGGCGGCATGGAGATCCTGGATCAGCACGCGCTGCACGAGCGGGTGAACCTGGAGGAGCTGCGGCGCGAGCTCCGCGCCGGACGCGTGACCATGCAGCCGCTGCTCGTGCCGGCGCTGGTGGAGGTGACGCGCGAGGAAGCCGCGGCGCTGCTCCACCGCCGCGCCGATTTCGCGCGCCTCGGCGTGGAACTCGAGGCCTTCGGCCCGACGACGATCGCGGTGCGCGGCGTGCCTTCCCGGCTCGAGCGTCTGCGACCGGAGAAATTGGTGGACGACCTGCTGGAGATCGCGCGCGAGGAGCGCGAGGCGTCGCCGGAGCGCTTGCAGGAGGAGATGCTGTTCCGCATGGCCTGCCGCGGCGCGGTGATGGCCGGCGACCGGCTCGATGCCGACGCCTTGAAGGGCCTGCTGCGGCGCGGCGCGCATCTGCCGCAGGATCGCACCTGCGCCCATGGGCGGCCGGTGCGCGTGTTCCTATCGGTCGGGGACCTGGAGCGGGCCTTCCACCGGCGTTAGCGGCACGTCGGCCCACTGCAGGCTGCGCAGTTCGAGGATGCGCATGACCGCCTCTTCCTCGTCGGCCGCTGCCGGGTCCATCTCCGTGATCGTCTGCGGCACGGTGCGTCCCTGGAAGGTGCCGAAGTTGGCCAGCAGGAAGCGGCGCTGCTGCAGGAAGGGCTCCTTGGCGGCGGCCTGCGCGTCCGGATTGGGCTCGCGCAACTCGAGCGCGAGCGGCAACAGCGCCTGCGGTTGGTCCTCCGCGGGCAGAACCAGGGTGAATTCCCACAAATGGCCGCCGCGCCGCACTTGGCCGGCGAGGCGCCGCTGCCCGGCCGGCGCCGGCTCCAGGCGCAGGCCTTCCGCGCGCCGCGCCAGCGAGGCCAAATCCACCAGCAGCAGCAGATCCGCCGAGAACTCCAGCGCATCGTCGATGCTGGCGCGGTCTTGCGCGAACTCGTGGGCGGAGAGATCGCGCCTGGGGCCGTCTTCTTCCTGCAGCCAGTAGGACTTGCCGTCGAATCCCTTCTCGACGCGCGTGCCCTTGCCGCGGTCGAACAGGCTGATGCGCAGGTTCTCTCCCTTGCGCCGGCTGTAGTTCAAGCCGAGGTCGAACTCGTTCGGCTGCTCGCCGCGTTCACGCAGGTTGAGCTGCACGTCGAAGCCGTCCACTTCGCGCGCGCTCGCGGCGGCGTGCTGCGCCGCGGCCATGGCGGCGAGGAGGGCGGCAGCGGCCGGGTCGGAGGCCGGGACGGCCGGGACTTGCGCGGCGGCCGGCGGGATCGCGGTCGGGTCTTGGCAGAGAGACAGAAGGAGGACGGCAAGCATGCGGCAGACTCGCGGGCTGCCTATCCTACGCACCACGTGAACCTGCCGCAGTCGTTTCCCGCGCCCATCCATCCCGCCCCGGGCGTGGAGTTGGTCGCGGTGCGCGACGCGCGCTTCAAACGCGCGCTGCTGCACCTCCATTTCGAAGTGCCGCTCGACGCCGGCTGCGCGGCGCGCACGCTGCTGGCTGCGGTGTTGTCGCAGGGGACGGCGCGCCTGCCGGGACGCCTGGCGCTGGCCCAAGCCCTGCAGGAGGCCTACGGCGCGGAACTGGATCTATCCGGCGAGCGGAGCGGCGAGTGCCATCAGCTGGTCGAGCGTCTGTCCTGGGTGGGGGAGCGCTTCTTGCCCGCGGGGGAAAGCATCCTGCCCGGCCTGCTCGGCATCGCGCGCGAGCTGTTGGAGACCCCCCGCCGCGGCGACGGCGGCGGCCTCTTCGACCCGGCCACCTTCCAGCGCGAACAGGCGCAGCATCTGCGGCGCATCGCCGCGCTGCACGACGATCGCGGCGCCTGGGCCGAACAGCGCTTCCTCGAGACGATGTGCGCCGGCGAGCCCTACGCCCGCCCGTACTGGGGCACTGCGGAGGAAGTCCGCGCGCTGACGCCGCAAGACCTCGAGTCCGCGCGCCTCGCCTTGCTGCGGGAGGCGCGCGTGGTCGCCGTGCTCGTCGGCCCGGCGGATCCCGAACCGGTCGCCGCCTTCCTGGCCCGCTGGCTGGGCGGACGTCAGGAGCCGTCCTTGCCGCCGCCGGTCGCCGTGCGCGCGCCCGTGGCGCGGCGCGAGGTGCGCGAGGAGCTTCCTTGCGATCAAGCGCGTTTCCTCGCCGGCTGGCGCTGCGCGATGCCCCAGGAGCCGGAGGCGCGCGAAGCCTTGGCGCTCGCCGTGTCCGTGCTCGGCGGCGGCGTGCACAGCCGGCTCTTCCGCCGCGTGCGGGAGGAACGCTCGCAGGCCTACTCGATCCACGCGCAGTTGCGGGCGCGCAAGGGCCTCATGACGATCGAAGCCGGACTGGACGCCGCCCACGCGCCGTCGGTGCTCGCGGAATGCGACGCGCAGATCCTCGACCTGCAGGCGCAGGGTCCGACGCCGGAAGAATTGGAGCATGCGCGCCGCGGCATGGAAGACCGTCTGCGCTCGCTCGGCGACCGGCCGTCGGCGCTCGCCGGCTACCTCGCGCGCGAGCGCTCGCTCGGACTCGCGCGCACCCCGGCCGAGCGTCTGCGCATGCTCGCCCGCGTGCGCCCGGAGGAGGTGGCCGCCGCCGCCGCCCGCTGGCTTCCCGACACCGTCTATCTGCTCGCGCCGCCCGTCGCCTCGGCCGCGCCGGTTCCCGTGGCATGAAGATCCTCGAAGAACTCCACGAACCGCGCATGGACGAGCGCGTGCTGCTGGCGGTGTCGCCAGGCGGCACGCAGGTCGCCATCGCGCGCAAGGCCGGCTTCGCCTCCAGCGCCGCCCATTTCGGCGTGCGCTTCGGCAGCAACGATCTGCGCTTCCTCGGCCCGGGACGCCGCACCGTGGACGTCCCCACGGGCAGCGCGCATTTCCTCGAGCACAAACTCTTCGAGGGGCGCGAGGAGAAGGTTTTCGACCGGTTTGCGCGGATCGGCGCCGACTTCAACGGCGGCACCTCCTTCGCCACGACCAGCTACTACTTCACCAGCGCGGGCCGCTTCGCCGAGGGCCTGCAGGTGCTGTTGGACTTCGTGCAGCGGCCGCTGATCACCCCGGAGCGCGTGGAGAAGGAAAAGGGCATCATCGAGCAGGAGGTGCGCATGTATGAAGACCATCCCGGCTACCGCGGGATCTTCCTGCTGCACCGGGCGCTCTACCATCGCCACCCGGTGCGCATTCCGCCGGGCGGCACCGTCGCCGACGTCCGCCGCACGACCGCCGAGGACTTGCAAGCCTGCTTCGACGCCTTTTACCGGCCGGAGCGCCTGCGCCTGAGCCTCGCCGGCGATTTCGAGCCTGCGGAAATGCTGCGGCAGGTCGAGGACCTGCTGCTGCCGGCGCTGGACGACGCGCCGCGCGGCGGCGCGCGCCTGCCGCTCGACGAGCCGACCACGCCGGCGGCGCGCCGTCTGCAGGAGACCTTCCGCGTGACGCGGCCGCACGCCTATCTCGGTTGGCGCGATCCGAAAGGACCGGGTCTCGGGCTGCCGCTGCTGCGCCGGCGCATCGCCACGTCCATCGCCCTCGACCTGCTCTTCGATCACGCCAGTCCGGTGCACGAGGCCCTGTACGCCGCCGGCGTCGTGGACGACTCCTTCTATTCCTCCTACTCCGCGGACGCCGATTGGAGCCACGTCGCCTGCGCCGGCGAGACCGAGGATCCGGAGCGTTTCTTCGCCGAGCTGCGACGCGCCGCCGAAGCCTTCGCCGCGCGCGGCCCGGATCCGGCGGAGTTCGCGCGCGCGCGGCGAGCCGCCTGGGGCCGCGTCGTCAGCGGCATCCAGACGCCGAACGCGCTCGCCGGCAGTCTGCTGCACGAGTTGCTCGACGACCTGCCGCCTTTCGCCGCGCTCGGCGAACTCGAGGCCTTGAGCCTGGAGGACGTGGCCGCGCGCGCGCGCGAGTTGTTCCGCCCGGAGCGCTGCGCCGAAGCGCTGCTGCTGCCGGAAGGACCATGAACGCGCCCCGGCGCTTCTTTCTGCTCGGCCCGACGGCCGCCGGCAAGACCGAAGTCGCCCTCGCGCTGGCGCCCTTGCTGGGCGCCGAGATCTTTTCGCTGGATTCGATGCTCGTCTACCGCGGCATGGACCTCGGCACCGCCAAACCCGACGCCGCGGAGCGCGCCCGGGTGCGCCACCACCTGCTCGATCTCGCCGACCCCGACGAGGATTTCTCCGCCGCTCGCTGGGTGTCCGCGGCGCGGGCCGCCGAGGCGGAGGCCGCGCGGCGCGGCGTTGCGGCGCTCTATGCCGGCGGCACGGCCCTCTACCTGAAGGCCCTGCTGCACGGACTGCCTGAGGGTCGGACGGTGCCGGCGTCCGTGCGCGAGGGTCTGCTCGCCGAGCACGCGGCGCCGGGCGGCCTGGAACGCTTGCGCGCGGAACTCGAGCGCGTGGACCCGGTCGCCGCGGCGCGCATCCACCCGCGCGACGCGAAGCGGCTGTTGCGCGCCCTCGAGCATGCGCGCGCCTTCGGCGAACCCTGGAGCGCCGCGCTGGCGCCGTGGCCGCCGGGCGGCGCCTTGGGCGCGCCGGCGGTGGCCTTGCGCTGGTCCCGCGCCGCCTTGCACGCGCGCATCGAGGAGCGCTTCGCGCGCATGCTGGAGCAGGGCTTTCTCGAGGAGGCGCGCCGTCTGCTCGCCCATCCCGGCTTCGGCCGCGCCGCGCGCCGCGCCGTCGGCTACCGCTGGCTGATCGAGCACCTGGAGGGCCGCCTCGCGCTTGCGGAAGCCGTCGAGCGCGGCAAACGCGACACGCGCGTGCTGGTGCGCCGGCAGGAGACTTGGCTGCGCTCCTTCCCCGATCTGCATTGGGTGGCTGCGGAAGGGCGCTCGCCGGCCGAAGTGGCCGCCGAAGCAGCGCGTCTGTTGTCCTAGAACTCGGCGCGCACGCGCACGGGGCGATGGTCGCTCGCCGTCCACGGCAGCGCCTCGAACGCGGCGATGCGCACCGTTCCCTTCGCGAGCGCGTAATCGATCGGCAAGGTGAGGAGATGCCAAGGATCGAAGGCCCAGGTGCAGATGATCCCGCGGCCGCGCCGGGCCTCGCGCAGACCGCTCGCCTCGAGCAGGCGCAACTCCGGCGCCCATGGGGTGGCGTTGAGGTCGCCGAGCACGAGAAGTTGCGGCCGCTGAGCGGCGAGGGCTGCCAAGGAGCGCGCCGCCTCGTAGTGGGATCCCCGCAGCGGCACGCGCCAGTGCGCGACGAGCAGCGTGAGGCTGCTGCCGCCCGCTTCCAGCGTCAACTCCAGTTGATCGCGGTCGCCGGCGACGGGGTGCGCGCGGACGTTGCGCGCCGGCCAGCGCGCCCAGACGCCGATCTCGGCCGGCGCGCTGCTCAAGGCGTGTTGGAGTCCGGGCAGCAGACGCGGCGCGGTCTCCGCGTTCATCTCGCCGAGCGCGAGCACGTCCGGCGGATCCGCCAGCAGGCTGCGCTCGACTTCCGCCAAGGCGGCCTCGTTGTGCTGCATGTTGAACCAGACGGCATGCAGCGGCTGTGCGGAAACTGCACCCCCCGGCGGCGGTTCCGGCGCCGCCTCCGGCAGCCACAGACGCGCGATCAGCACGGCGTGCGCCAAGCCGCAGAGGGCGCCGGCGGCGGCGATGCGGCCGGGGCGGAGCCAAGCGGCGCGCGCCTGCGGCAGTGCCAGCAGCGCCAGCAGCGCCACCCCCCAGGCGCAGGCCGCGTACACCTGGAAGTGCGCCGCCAGCGACAGCCAGCGGATCCGCGTCCCCAGCAGGGACAAGACCGAGGCCGCCAGCAGGCCGAGCAGGCCGATCCGCCACCACCGCGCCAAGCGTCCGCTCGGGCGCATCAATGGGCGGATTCCCAATCGGGCCCGGATCCGAGGTCAACGCGCAGCGGCACGTCCAGCTGCATGGCGCCTTCCATGGCCGTGCGCGCCAGACGCCCGAGTTCCTCCGCCTCGCCCGCAGGACACTCGAAGACGAGTTCGTCGTGCACCTGCAGCAGCATGCGGGCGCGCAGGCCGGAGGCGTCGAGCGCCGCCTGCGCGCGGATCATCGCCACTTTCATGAGGTCGGCGGCGGAGCCTTGCACCGGCGAGTTGACCGCCGCGTTCTCCGCCTGCGCGCGCACGCGCCCGTCGGCGGAGAGCAATTCGGGCAGCAGGCGTCGCCGTCCGAGCAGGGTGCGGACTTCGCCGGTGCGGCGCGCCTCGGCCAACAGGCGGTCCAGCCACGCGCGCACTCCCGGCAAGGCGGCGAAATAGCGCTCGATGAAGGATTTCGCCTCGGCGAAGGTGATGCCGGTTTCGCGCGCGAGGCGCGCCGGTCCCATGCCGTAGAGGATGCCGAAGTTGACGGCTTTGGCGCGGGAGCGGAGCAGCGGGTCCACCTGCGCGGCCGGCACGCCGAAGATCAGCGCGGCGGTCCGGGTGTGGACGTCCGCGCCCTCGCGGAAGGCCGCGAGCAGCGCCGCGTCGCCCGACATGTGCGCCACGAGGCGCAGCTCGACCTGGGAATAGTCGGCCGAGAGCATGATCCAGCCGGCTTCGCGGGGAACGAAGGCGCGCCGGATTTCGCGGCCCTCCGGGGTCCGCGCCGGGATGTTCTGCAGGTTGGGATCGCTGGAGGAGAGGCGTCCAGTCGCGGCGACCGCTTGATTGACGGAGGTGTGGATGCGGCCGGTCTCGGGGTGGATCCAGTCCTGCAAGGCGTCGACGTAGGTGCCGATGAGCTTCGTCAACGAACGGTACTCCAACAGCGCGTCCACGATCGGCTCGCCGGCGTACTGCTCGAGCGTGCCGGCGTCCGTGCGCCAGCCGCTCTGGGTGCGCGGCGGCTTCTTGACGCCGGCCTTGACGTGCAATTGCAGCCGATCGAAGAGCACGCTGCCGAGCTGCTTCGGCGAGTTGAGATTGAAGGCCTCGCCCGCCAATTCCTGCACGCGCGCCTCGAGCGCGAGGGCGCGCTCGTGGAAGCGCTCCTTCAGCGTCGCCAGACGGGCGCGGTCGACGCGCACGCCCTCGGCTTCCATCCGCAGCAGCACGCCGAGCAGCGGCAGCTCGATCTCGGCGAACAGCCGCTCCGCGCCGCAGGCGGCCAGTTCCGCGCGCAGGAGCGGCACGAGGCGCAGCACCGACTCGGCGTCTTCGCCGGCGTATTGGGCGACTTCTTCGATGGGCGCCTGATCCATGGTGCGCTGGTTGCGCCCGCTGCCCAGCAATTCCGCGGTGGGAATCTTCTCAAGGCCCAGATACTGCAAGGCGAGCGCATCGAGGTTGTGCGCGGCTCCGGGCGCCACCAGGAAGTGCGCCACCATGGTGTCGAAGGCGAGCCCGCGCACCTGCACGCCGTGGCGCCGCATCACGTGCAGGTCGTACTTGGCATTCTGGCCCCATTTCGGCAGCGCGGCATCCTCGAGAACGGGCCTGAGGAAGGCCACCGGATCCTCGCCGCTCGGACCGCGCGGCAGCGGCTCGAGATTCATGGCGACGTAGTCGGCCTCGCCCGCGCTCACGGCGAAGGACATGCCCACCAACTTGGCGCGCAACGGGTCGGTGGAAGTGGTCTCGGTGTCGAAGGCGAAGCCCGCGCTCGCTTCCAGGCGAGAGCGCAGCGCCGCCAGATCCGCGTCGGTGCGCACCAGGCGGAAGCCCGGCCGCGCGGCGCGCCGATGGAAGGCGTCGGTTGCCGGCGCCGGACCCGCGGCGCCGCGGCCGGCGCGCTGGGCGCGCCACTCCTCGGCGCGCCGCGCCAGGGTGTTGAGGCCGTGTTCCGCGCAGAAGCGCTTCAAACCGTCCCAATCCGGTTCGGCGGGCGCCAGACTCGCCGGCTTGCCGACATCCAGGTCGGTGCGCAGCGTCACGAGTTGCAGCGCCTCCCGGGCCGCGGCGGCGCTGGCGCCGAGGGTCTCTGCCAGCTTGCCCTGCTCTTCCATCGGGCCGCGCGCGAGGATGGCGCCGAGCGAGCCGTATTTCTGCAGCAGCAGCGCGGCCTTCTTCGGGCCCACGCCGGGAATGCCTTTGACGTTGTCGCTGCTGTCGCCGACCATCGCCTGCCACTCCACCATCTGCGCCGGCGGCACGCCGTACTTGGCTTGGATCTGCGCGGGTCCCAGGACCTCGGCCGGAGCGTCCGATTTGCCGGGCGGACACTGCAACACCCGCTCGCTGACGACCTGCGCCAGGTCCTTGTCGGAGGAGAAGAGCCGGACTTCCCAACCGTCCTTCTCCGCGCTCACCGCCAGGCTGGCCAGCACGTCATCGGCTTCGAAGCCGGGGCGCTCGATCGAGGCGATGCCGAGCAGCACGGTCAACTCGCGCATCCACGGGAATTGCTGCGCGAGGTCGGCGTCGAGTTCCTCCCGCTGCGCCTTGTACGCCGGCGAGAGCCGGTGACGGAAGGTCGGCTCGGCGGTGTCCCAAGCCACAGCCACGGCCGCGGCCGGATGATCGGTGAGCGCCTTCAACAAGGCGCTGCCGAAGCCGTGCAGGGCGCCGCTGGGGCGGCCGTGGGGATCGGTCAAGCCGCGCACCGAGAAGAAGGCGCGAAACGCCAGCGCGGTGCCGTCGACGGCGAGCAGCCGCTTCATCGCAGCCAACTCAGGGCTGCGAAGCCGCCCACGAGCACTACGGTGAAGCCGATCGCCACCCAGTCGAACCATTTCTCGACCCAGGCGAGGATCGGGGCGCCGAAGAAGCGCAGCAGCACGCCCTCGGTGCCGAAGCGCGCGCCACGGCCGATCAGCGACCAGAGCACGAAGGGTCCGAGCGGCAGCGCCAGCGCGCCGCTGGCGATGGTGAACACCTTGAACGGGATGGGGGTCAGGGCCGCGATCAGCAGCGCCATCGGCCCGTACTCCAAGTACCAGGCCCGCAGGCGATCCCAGCCCGTGCGCGAGGGATCGTAGAGATCGAGCAGCCACTTGCCGACGGTGTCCATGAGTCCTGCGCCGATGGCGTAGCCGAGCAGGGCGCCGAGCACCGAGGCGATGGTGGTCACGAGCGCGTAGCGGAGCGCGCGCTGCGGCCGCGCGGCGCCCATCGCCAGGAGCAGCGGATCCGGCGGGATCGGGAAGAACGAAGACTCGATGAGGGACAGGCCGAAGAGCGCCGGCTCGGCGCCGGGCTTGCCCGCAAAGGAGAGCATCCAGTCGTAGGCCCGGCGCAGCGGGCGCGTCAGCGGGTGGAGGAACTTCAAGCTTCGGGCTCCGTGGCGAAATCACGGAGCGTCCACTCGACGCTGCGCCGGCCGCGAAAGCTGTTGACGCCCATGGACACCGCGGCGTCGAGCCGATCGCCGGCGCGCAATCCCTGGCAGCGCGCGAGACCGCGCCAAGCCAGCGTGCGCACCACCGCGCCGTCGCGCTCGAGCCGCAGTTCGGCGTGCCCGCCGTCGCCGAGCGGCCGCGGGTCGGCGGCCAGGCGGGCTCCGGCGCAGAGGAAGACCGGCTCGGGGAAGGCCTCGCCGAACGGCGCCAGTCGCGCCAGCGCCTCCGCGGCCGTGAGATCGGCCGCGACGGGGGAGATCTCGCCGTCCAGCTCCAGGAGCGGCGGGCCGGGACGCGGCAGATCGGCGGCGGTGCGGCGCAGCGCGTCGGAGACTTGCGCGGCCCGCGCCGGATCGAAGTGGAACCCTGCCGCGCGCGCGTGCCCGCCGAAACCATGGAGGTGCTCGGCGGCGCCGGCGAGCAAGGCGACCGCGTCGGCGCCTGCGGGCGCGCGCACGCTGCCGCGCGCCAGCCCCGGCGCGCACTCGGCCCACAGCAGAGTGGGCAGGCCGGTGCGCTCCAGCACCTGTCCCGCCACCACGCCGAGCACGCCGAAGTGCGCCGCCTGGTCGCCGGCGAAAATCAGCGCGCCGCCGGCGCGCCGCTGTTCTTCGATCTGCGGTTCCAGGCGCTGCAGATCGCGCTCCTGCAGGTCGCGGCGCTCGCGGTTGAGGGCCTCCAACTCCGCGCAGAGGGTCTGTGCTGCCGCGGCGGTTTCGGCGCACAGGAGGGCGAAGGCCGTGCTCGTGCGCTGCAAGCGCCCGGCGGCGTTGATGCGCGGCGCCACGCGGAATGCGAGGTCTTGCGCCGTCGGCGCGCCGCGCACGCCGCTGGCGCCCAGGAGAGCGCGCAGGCCCGGCATGCCGGAGTCGGCGAGGACGCGCAGTCCGGAGGCGACGAGCGCCCGATTCGGGCCGATCAAGGGCATGACGTCGGCGACCGTGGCCAGGGCGACGAGTCCGAGGGCGTCGTTCAGCAGGCGCCGCGCGGCCGGCGGCAGCGCCGCGGAGCCGTGCACGCGGCGCAGCACGCCCCACGCCAGCAGCCAAGCCATCGCCGTGCCGCAAAAATGCGGGAAGACGGCGTTCGGGCCGCTACGCGGCGCCAGCCACGGGTTGACCAGGGCGGTGCAGGCCGGCAGAGCATCCGCCGGCGGGTGGTGATCCACGATCACCACCTGCACGCCGCGATCCGCGAGGGTTTGGAGCGGCGCGAAGGCGGTGGTGCCGTTGTCCACGGCGATCACCAAGGCGGCGCCGCTCGATCGGATGGCCGCGAGCGAGCGCTCCCCGAAGGAGTAGCCGTCGGCCACCCGATCCGGCAGGAACACCTCGGTCTTCAGGCCGAGCTGCCGGCAGAGCAGGCGCAGCAGCGCCGCGCCGCTCATGCCGTCCACGTCGTAGTCGCCGTGCAGCAGCACGGTCTGGTCGGCGGCGCGCGCAGCCAGGATGGCGGCGGCCGCGGCTTCGAAGCCCGGCAGCGTTTCCGGCGCGGGCAGCTGCTGCAGACTGGGCGTGAGGAAGGCGGCGGCCTCTTCCGGCAGGATGCCGCGCTGGGCCAGGACTTCGGCCGCCAGGGGATGGAGGCCGTGCTCGCTTTCGAGCCGACGGCGCTGGCCGGCCGTGACCTCGCCGCGCATGATCCAGCGGTACTGCGGTGCGACGCGGGCCTGCTGCACGCGTAGGATTCTAGGGTGTCCGCGTCGCAGAATCCGCCTCGCATTCCGCCGATGAACTTGCTGTTGGAGCAAGGCGAGGCGCGCGGGCTCGCCGCTCGCTGGGGCCGCGGGGCGCTGCGCCGCGCCATCGCGCAGATCCTCGACGAGGAGCGCGCGCGGCTCAAGGCGGGCGCCGCCTTCGGCGGGGCGGACGAGGCCTTCTGGCAGCGTGTCGGCGCGGCGCTGGCGGTGGTGCCGCGGCTGAAGACGCGCCGCGCCATCAACGGCACCGGGGTGGTGCTGCACACCAACCTCGGCCGCGCCCCGTGGCCTCCGGAAGCAGCGGAAGCCGCGGCGCGCGCCGCCGGCGTCGCCATGGTGGAGGTGGATCGCGCCAGCGGCAAGCGCGGCCGGCGCGAGAGCGCCGTTTCCGCCTTGCTGTGCGCGATCACCGGCGCGGAAGCCGGCATCGCCGTCAACAACAACGCCGCCGCCCTGCTTCTGGCGGTGTCGGCCCTGGCCCGCGGGCGCAAGGTCGTGGTGGCGCGGCGCGAGCTCGTCGAAATCGGCGGCTCATACCGCATGCCGGAGGTGGTGGCCGCCGCCGGCGCCGAGATGGTGGCGATCGGCACCACCAACCGCGTGCATCTGGCGGACTATGAGCGCGTGCTGACGGACCCGGCGGTGGCCTGCGTGCTCAAGGTGCATCCCAGCAACTTCGCCATCGAGGGCTTCACCGGCGAGCCCGAGGTGGAGGAACTCGCGGCGCTGTGCCGCGCCCGCGCGCTGCCGCTCGTCTACGACCTGGGCTCGGGCGTGCTCGTCGGCGCGGAGTGGGAAGCCCTGCGCGCGGAGCCCACGGTGGCGGACGCCCTGCGCCGCGGTTGCGACCTCGTCACCTTCAGCGGCGACAAACTCCTCGGCGGGCCGCAGGCCGGCCTCATCGTCGGCGCGCGGCCGATGGTCGAGCGCCTGCACCGGGACATGCTCACCCGCTGCCTGCGCCTGGACAAGACCATCCTCGCCGCCCTCGAGGCCGTCCTCGCCCTGCATGCGCTCGGTCCGGAAGCTGCGGTGCAGCGAGTGCCGGCGCTCGCCCGCCTCGCCGTCCGCGCGGACGATCTGCGTCCGCGCGCCGAGGCCCTGGCGCGCGACTGCGCCGGCAACCGCTGGCACTGGACGGCGCGCGCCGTGCCGTGCGAGAGCCGCGTCGGCAGCGGCGCTTCGCCGACGGCAGGGATGCCTTCCTGGGGAGTTCACCTGGCCGGAGGACCGGCGGAGGACATGGCGGCCGCGCTGCGCGCCCTCGAGCCGCCGGTATTCGCGCGCGTGCAGGAAGACGGCGTGCTGCTCGACGTGCGGACTTTGGGCGAGGACGACCTCGCCGATCTGCGCCGCCTGTTCGCCGGCGCCTAAGCGCGGGCGCTCGGCGCCACCCGGCCGAGCCAGCGCTCGAGCACGCGCAGGAACTCTTCCTGACGAATGGGCTTGGCCAGGTAATCGTTCATGCCCGCCGCCAAGCACTTCTCCCGGTCGCCGACCATGGCGTTGGCGGTGAGCGCCACCACCGGCAGTTCGGCCGCGGCGCCGCCCCTCGCGCGCAGTTGCCGCGTGGCCTCGTAGCCGTCCATCACCGGCATTTGACAATCCATCAGCACGAGGTCGTAGGCGGTGCGCGAGGCCATGTCGAGGGCGATGCGGCCGTTCTCCGCGACGTCGGCCTGGAAGCCGGCGAGCTGCAGCATGCGCAGGGCCAGCTTGCGATTCACCGGGTTGTCCTCGGCCAGCAGGATCTTGGCGCAGGGAGCGGCCGGGGGGATCGGTTCCGGCATGGGCGGCGCCGGCGGCCGCGAGGCGGGAGGCGCGGCCGGAGGCGGAGCGGCCGCCGCCAGCGCCGGCGGCGTGCGCACGAGGCGCGTCATTTCCTCGCGCAACTGCGCCAACTTGACGGGTTTCGACAAGATGGCGTCGAAGCCGGCGGCACGAATGGCCTCCGTGCCGCCGATCTCGTGCAGGTAGGACGAGATCAGGACCAATTTGAGGCCGGCGAAGGCCGGGCGCGCGCGCACCGAGCGCGCCAGCGCCAGGCCGTCGCGGTCCGGCATGCAGTAATCGCTCCACAGGCAGAAGAAGGGGTCGCCTTGGGAGCGTCCCTGCTCCAGGCGTTCTTCCGCCTCGGCGGCGGAGGCGGCCAGCTCGTAGCGGCAGCCGAGGCGCCGCGCCTGCCCGGAAAGCACGCGGCGATTGGTCTCGAGATCGTCCACGATCAGGACGCGGCGGCCGACCAGCAGGTCGGAGGAGGAGGGCTCCGCCGCGTTCTGGACCTGCAGCGGGAACTCGGCCTCGAAGGAGAAGGTCGAGCCCTTGCCCAGCTCGCTTTCGACGACGACGTCGCCACCCATTAGGTTCACCAGTTGCCGCGAGATCGTCAGTCCCAGGCCGGTGCCGCCGTACTTGCGCGTCGTGGAGGAGTCGGCTTGGGAGAACTTCTGGAACAGGCGCGCGCGGCCCTCCTCGGAGATGCCGATGCCGGTGTCGCGGACCGCGAAGCGCAGGCGAGCCGTCTGGCTGCTGCGTCGCACCAGGCTGACCTCCAGGGCGACCTCGCCCGCCTCCGTGAACTTCACCGCGTTGCTGGCGAGGTTCAGCAGCACCTGGCGCAAGCGCAACGGATCGCCGACCAGCCGCGTTGGCACCTCCGAGCGGGCGAAGGCGTTCCAGTTGAGGCGTTTCTCCAGCGCCTTCGGCACGAGGCCGTCCTGCACGCCTTCCAGCACCAGCAGCAGGTCGAAGGGCTCGGACTCCAGCTCGATCTTGCCGGCTTCGATCTTCGACAGGTCGAGGATGTCGTTGATCAGGTGCAGCAGGTTGTCCGCGCACTCGTGGATGGTGCGGAGGGAATCGCGCTGCTCCTCGTCCGGATCGCCGTGCAGCAACAGCTCCGTCATTCCCAGAATGCCGTTCATGGGCGTGCGGATCTCGTGGCTCATCGTCGCCAGGAACTCGCTCTTGAGCCGGTTG
>CAZDMB010000007.1:0-9650 GCA_964506175.1 uncultured Planctomycetales bacterium
GCAGGACCTGAACGTGCCGGCCAACGGCATCGGCCTGCCGGCGAGCACGGACCAGATCCTGGCCCACATCAAGATCCGGCTCCCGACCAAGCTCAATCCGTACATCAACCAGACTCTGATCCTGGCCAACGAGAAGCGCACGCGCACGATCGACGTCAAGCGCAACGCCGCCGGCGACGCGATCCTCGAGCCGTATGAGTACGCCGGCGTGGACCCGGTGGTCGTGCGCGCCTTCCGCAGCGGCAACGGCAACGACATCTTCAACGGCTTCATGACCGACAACGCGCGGCCGTCCCTGATCGTGTCGCAGGACGTCACCGTGGCGGACGCCGACATCGTGACCGGCAACGTGCGCAGCCTCACTTACGCCATCGACGCGCTCGGCTGCCGCGATCTCAAGCCCAAGGTGGGGGACGTGTTCGAGATCGGCGAAGCGATCTTGCAGGTCAACCAGATCGTTTCGGCGCTCAACTCCGCGGCCTACGAAGTGCACGCCACGCTCGTGGCGGGGGATCTTGCGCCCGGCACCAACCTCACCGGCTCGCTCACGACGCGTTACACGGCGCAGGACTTCAACCTGCAGCTCTGCTACGTGCGCTTCGCGCCGGAGCCGGCGCAGTTGCCGGCGACGGGCGTGGATCCGTTGGCCACCCTCACCGTGACCTTCTCCGAGCCGATCAACGCGGGCACGGTGCGCTCCCTGGACTCGATGCTGCTCGCTTCGGTGGACCTGCTGGCTTCCGCCGACAGCCCGGCGCGGCCCTGGAACGCCTCCGGCTCCGGCGAGTCGGCCTCCGATTACATCGACCGCCAGTTGGGCTACGAGAACGTCGCCACGGTGCCGGGCAGCAACGGTTCCGGCCGCATCCGCTTCGGCCCGATTCAAGTCAGCGGGGATGCGCAGTCCTTCACCTTGGCGCCGCTCACCGGCATGACGGACAGCCATGGCGAAGGCGGCGCTCTCTTCTACAACCTCGCGCTGCGCGACGGCCCGACCGGCATCCTCGACCTCGCCGGCAACCAGGTGGATTTCGATTCCTTCATCGCCGGCAACACCTATCAGTCCGAACAGATCGGCCTCGCGGGCAGCCTCAGCACGGATCGCTACTTCGCCCTGCGCTGCAACGGCAGCGACGAGGACGACGACCAGGGCGCGGAGTACGCCGGCCAGTTCGGCCCCTTCGTCGGCGACGGCCAGATGCGGCCGCGCACGCTCACCCACTTCTCGCGGCCGGTGGATCCGACCAACCAGTGGGTCGGCCAGCGCCTGCGCTTCGCCCAGGGCCTGATGACGCCGCTGACGCCGGCGGGCGCGGTGCTGCTCACCGTTTGGCCCTACCACACCATGGGCTTCGGCCTGGGCAACATCGACGAATACAACCTCGACGTCGAGGGCTTGTCGTGGTCGCCCTTCGACGGCGTCGTGTTCGACGACGTCTTCGACCGCTACTCGATCTCGCTCGCCCACTCGAACCGCCTGCCGGACGACATGATCGAGCCGACCAGCGGCTATCCGAAGTGGCCGAACTCCGGCCTGCGCCGCCTGTCCACCGACGCCTTCGACTCCAACATCTTCGCCTTCGGCTACTCGCCGGCGCCGCGCGACGAGGTCACGGTGTTCGACACCCAATACCGCGTTTCGGACGCGAACAAATACCTGAACGCCGGCAGCAACTTCATGCTGCCCTGGCCGGACTTCAAGAACACGTACACCTACCGCGACACGGACATGCCGAAACCGGACGGCGTGAGCCTGCAGGGCGGCAACAACGTCGCCAACTCCGCCTACGGCTGCCCGCCTGAGCCGCTGGGCCAGCCGGTCGTCTACACCTCCGGCAAGATCCCGAGCATCGGCCTGCCGCTATTGCTGCGCTACCGCTGCTACCCGCGCGGCCAGGAATTCGGCTTCAACGGCTTCCAGGTGCAGATCATGGTGGGATCCTCCGCGATTCCCGCCTTCCGCGTGTTCTCCGCCGGCGGCCGCGACGGCCAGAACGTGTGGCACCTGGTGCGCCCGGATACTCCGCCGGAAGGCACTTCGCCCTCCGGCGGCTACAACACCGTCACCGGCGCCGTCACCAAGAACCACGGCCCGGAGCTCTACTGGGGCCAGGCCGATTTCGTGACCAAGATCAGCCGCGTCTACACCCACTGGTTCGGCCTGGGCGGCTCGCTGTCGCGCATGACCGCCCTGACGATCGAGCCGACCCCGACGGCGCAAGTCGCCGGCACGCAGGTCATCGTCGAGTTGCGCGGGGCGGATACCATCACCCTGACCAGCTGCGATGATCCGCTGTCGCGCATGTCGAACTTCGACGCTTACGGCGACTACACCGGCACCTGCGCCACCGTGTCCACGCCGACGGCCTGGTCCACCAGCCCGGCCAACCTGATCAGCGGCGGCAAGGACTTCTTCCAAGTCCGCGTGACTTTCATCTCGAACACCCAACAGGACCTCGACCCGGTCCTGGACGCGCTCGGTTTCGCCTGGAACGTGCAGTGAACATGACTCCGAAGACCCGCCTCCTCCTCGCGCTTCTCGCCGCGGCCTTCGCCGCAGCAGGATGCAAGTCCGCCAGCTCGGCTGGCGGCGAATTCCGCGCGCTCACCTCCAACCTCAGCGGCGGCGACACCTGGGCGCTCAACCGGCCGATCCAGATCGTGTTCAACAACGAAGTGGACCCCCTGTCGGTCAACTTTTCTTCCATCATCCTGCGCGCGCGCGGGTCCTCGGCGCAGGGGAAGCCGGTTTCCGGCTCCTTCAGCCTCGGGCCGGATTCCACCGGCAACCCGGGACGGGTGATCACCTTCCATCCGGTGTGCCCGACCAACGCGGCGCAGGACAACGGCTCATTCCTGCCGGGCGGCTTCGAGTACGAGCTCCTGCTGCCGACGCAGCAGTTCTCGGCGACGGTGCTGCGCGACACTTCGGGACACCAGCTCGGCACCGGCTTGACCCGCACTTTCGTCACGCCGACCCCGCCGACCGAGCCGCTGTTCGCCGACACGGTGAACGGTCCGATGCGCATCACCGCCATCGATTGGCCGCTGAGTCTCAACCTGTTCACGCAGGAGAAGCAGTACGTCGCGGTGCATTTCAACCAGTCCTACGACGCTTCGCCTTCCAGCCTCAACACCGACAACCTCTACATCCAGTACGCGAACTCCAACGGCACCTTCCCGGCCAGCGGCAACGTCGTGCCCGGCGCCTGGATCGTCGCCAGCAACTGCAGCGACACTTCTGAACTGCTGTTCAGCTTCACCGGCGTGCTGCTGCCGGACCGCGGCCTGCGCGTGGTCATGACCACCGATTTCCTCGATCTCGGCGGCAACGGCAACACCAGCATCTTCTTCTCGGACGCCTCCGTGCTGCCGACGCTCGGCGAAGTGCTGGCGGTGCCGAGTTTCGACGCGGCGAACGTCGTCCTGGACGAGTTCCGCGACGGATTCCTCAGCGCCAACCAGATCGACACCGGGGCGGACCTCCCGTTGCCGCCTGCCACGATCGCCGCCGACAAGATCACGGCGGCCTTCGAGTTCCCGGGCACCGTCTCCGGCGCCGACCAGGACTTCACGGTCACGACGGCGCAGGCCTATTTGGAGATCGACACGACCGGGGTCACGCAGGTGACCGACGGACTCGGCCGCGTCACCACCTGCGCCAACGGGGTGATGAGCGTGAACGATTTCACCATCCAGGCCGGCGCGACGCTGCGTCTGCGCGGCGCCAACCCTTTCATCCTCTACGCCAGCGGCACGGTGACCTTCCTCGGCACGCTGGACGCCAGCGGCTTCAATGCGCAGCTGCCGGACGGCGGACGCTTCCACCCGGAGCTCGCCGTCGCGGGCGCGGCCGGCGTGCTCGGCGGCGGCAACGGCGGCACCTCCTCGCAGGTGATCGACGACTTCACGCCGCGCGGGGAAACCGGCAAGGGCCCCTTCGGCACCCTGGTCGGCGGCGGCGAGGGCGGGGAAGGCTCCGTCCAACAGGCGAACGGCCTGAACCTGACGCAAATCACCTTCTACATTGCCGGCGGCGGCGCCGGCGGCGGCTTCAGCGCCGGCCGCAACGACGCGGTCCTGTGGAACCGCTGGTCGGGGGCCCAGATCCCGGCGGACTACGACAACGTCGGTCCGGATCTGCGCAAGGACAAGCACACGATCTTCAACGCCACGCTGAACCCGGACACGTTCTTCCTCGGCGCCGAGGCGGGCATGCGCGGCTCCAACAAGGACGGTCCGTATCTGGGCACGCCGACGAACACGGCGCAGGCTCCCTACGGCATGGAAGACATCCAACAGGACGACGACGCGGATGCCGCGACCGACGACGTGATCGACCCGGCGCAGACCGGCACCTCGATCACCTTCCGCTACGGCAATCCGACCTTCGGACCGGATGGCGGACGCCCGGGCGCCTCCATCTTCACCGACACGACCGGCGCCAACGACTTCTTCGGCGAGCGCTTCTTCTGGGACGGGGTCAGCGGCACCAAGCCGGTTCTGACCAGCGGCGAGCTGCTCACGCCCTGGGCCGGCTCCGGCGGCGGCGCCAGCGGCGACGCCCAGCGCGTCCTGCGCCTCGACCTCAACGGGGACATGATCCTCGATCCCCTGCCCAACTTCTTCCCCGACCTCGTCTTCCCGTACGGTTCCACCACCGACTACTGGCGCGGAGCCCCGGGCGGGGGCGGGGGCGGACAGGTCCAGATCCTGGCCGTCGGCAAAATCGTGATCGGTTCCGCCGGCCGCATCAAGGCCAACGGCGGCGCGGGCAACTCCGGCGAATCCACCGACGAATCCGGGGGTTCGGCCGAGATCACGCAGATCTCGGGCTCCGGCGGCGGCTCCGGCGGTCACGTGATCCTGCAGTCCGCCACGGGCGTGGATCTCTCCGCCATCGACGTCGGCCTCGCCGGCAACCCGAGCACGCCCTCCACCTTCTTCAACGGCACGACTCCGGCGGAAGTGGTGCAGGCGATCGGCGGACGGCGCGGCTGGGCGGCCTCCAACCAAGCCGCCGACCTGGCTGGCGCGCCTGGATCGCGCGACGGCAACGACACCTTCACCATCGGCCGCGGCGGCGCCGGTGCGAGCGGCCTGATTCAGATCCACGTGCCGGATCCGCTCACGGACCTGACCTTCGAGCCGGACAACGACACCAAGTTCAAGCAATACATCAACGCGGTCAATGCCGCCAATCCGATCATCTCGGACCGGCTCGACCAGGTGCTCGGGCTGTACGGCGAGCCGCGTCCTTTCGCCCTCGTGCCGACCTTCGCCGCGCAGACGCAGGCCCAGAGCAAGTGGATCGACACGGGTCTCGCCGAGGTGCGCAACCCCGCGAACGGCACCGGTCCCTTCCCGGACTTCGCCAGCGCGCTGGGCGGATTTGCTGGCATCGCCTCCGGCACCGGCTTCGTCAATCAGACCGGCGACCAGGTGAGCGCGGGCGCCGCGGTGGTCGCAAGCGGCAGCGGCGCGGTGGCCGCCTTCGACGCCTACTCGCTGCGCCTCACCCAGGCCTCGAGCGGGCTGGCCGAGGTGTACCGGGCCAACCCCGGCCTGCTGATCGGCTTCGACGTCGTGCCGAACACCGCCCAAACCCCGTCGCCGAGCGCCTTCGAGATCATCGAGGCGACCTACGACGCCAGCCAGGACCTCCTCACCCTGAACACCCGCGTCTCCGATGGCTCCATGGCCACCGTGGCCTCGGCCAACTGGGCCGTGCGTGCGAAGTACTTCCGCCTGGATACGAGCGGCGTCAAAGACCGGTTGCCGGCCGGTTTGAGCGTGCGCTTCCAGTTCCAGGGCGCGGAGGCCTTCGCCGGCACGAACACCTTGGACCCGGCCTCCATCACGGAGTGGACGGGAACGGGCGCGACGACGCTGGCCACCTTGAAAGGCAAGCGCTTCATCCGCTGGCGCCTGACCTTCGACCTCGACGCCGGCTCCACCGGCGGCATGCTCGAGGCTGAAGTGCCGAGCCTCGACTACCTCAAGATTCCCTTCGCCTGGTAGGGCGCTTGCGTCCGGCCCTCGCCCTGGCATTGGCCGTGGCGGGGGCCGCTTCCTGTCACGGGCGGCCCGCGCCGCCGGAAGTCTTGCGGGTGCTCGACTGGAGCGGCCGGGACGGCGCGCCCGTGCCCCTCGATCAGCCGCTGGTGGTCACCTTCAGCGAGTCCCTGCAGGCGCCGATCCGTCCTTCGGCGCTCACCATCGCCACGGCCGAGGGTGCGCCGTGCACGGGATTCCATCTGGAGGCGCGCGGCCCGCTCCTCCTTCTGTATCCGCGCCTGCCGTGCGCCGCCGACCTGGCGGACGGAAGTTTGCCGCCGGCCGCGACCTTGAGCGTGCGTTTGGCGGGCTGGCCGCGCCTGCAAGCCGTGGCGGGGGAGAGCGGCGCCATGCTCGAGGGCGACGCGCTCCTGCCCTTTCGCACCAGTCCCGCGGACGAGCCGGCGGCGCTCAGCGGCTTTCCCAGCGCGGAGAGCACCATCCGGATCCTCGGCCTGATCGATTCCGGCCTCCTGCGCCTGCCCGCCGCGCGCGAGGGTGCTGCGCGCCTGCGTTTCAGCTCGGCTTTGGATCCGCGGAGTCTGGGGCCCCCGGCGCGCCTCGAGCCGGATGCGGCGGGTGCGCGCTTGGCCGATGCTTCCGTTCCCCTGCGCCTGATCGAGAACGGGCCGGATGGTGCCGTCGTGGAACTGGCCCTCGGCGAGTGGTCTGGCCGCGCCACCTTGTACCTGCCGGAAGGCATCGAGGGACCCGGCGGCCGGCCCTTGGATGCGGGCGCCCGCCGTCTGCGCCTGTGGCGCGCCCCCTGATTCCTTGAAATCCGCGCATCGGACGCGGAACATCGGTGGATGCCGGGGCTGAACGGGGCGTACGCGACGCTGTACGGGCAACCCGTCCTGTTCGGCGCCTTCCTGGGCATCTTCGGGGCCATCGCGGGCTCCTTCGCTTCGGCGGCGATCTATCGCATTCCGCGCGCGCCCGAGATGTCCCTGCTGCGGCCGTTGCGTTCGCGCTGCGGCAGTTGCGGGGCGACGATCGCCTGGTACGACAACCTGCCGATTCTTTCCTATCTGCTGTTGCGCGGCCGCTGCCGGGCATGCGGCACGCGCTACGGAGCGGGCTATCTCGTCCACGAGATCGGCTTGGCCGGGCTGTTCCTGGCGGCCGGGCATTCCTGGGCCGCCGCCGCCGGATTCCTGCCGCTCCTGGCGGTCTGCCTGGCCTTGACCGCGCTCTGGATCGCCGCGGCGGTGGACTTCGCGCACTTCATCCTGCCGGACGGGATCACCATCGGCGGCCAGATCGCCGCCATCCCGGCCGTCCTGCTGGCGCCCGGCCTCCATCTCTGGCCGGGGCGCCTCGATCTGCCCTGGGGGGCGGCCTTGGCCACCCGCTTCGGCCTCGATCCGGCGGCGCCGGACTGGCAGATCGCCGCCGCCAGCGGCTTGGTGGGCTGGGCAGTCGCCTTCGGCCTCGCATTTGGAATTGGCCGGCTGTTTTCTTATCTTCTACGCCAAGAGGCGCTCGGCTTCGGCGACGTGAAGTACCTCGCGGCAGTCGGCGCCTGGACCGGCCTCGAAGGCGCTCTCTGGACCTTGCTCATCGGCGTCTTCGCCGGCTCGCTCTTTGGCGTGCTGAACGTGGTCAGGATGATCTTCGTGGTGCGCCGCCGCCGCCGCGCCCGCGGCTCCGGTCTGGCCTACGCGCATTCGGCCGTTCGCATCGGATGGCTGAAAGGACGCTTGATTCCGTTCGGCCCGCCGCTCATCCTAGGCACGACGCTCGTCTTGCTCGCGCCCTCGAGCGTTCACCACTTCTTCCTCGTGACGTGGCCGGAGTGGATCTCCGGCGCCTCGCCCTTCGCCATCACCTACCCGACTCCATGAAGAAATCCCCTCTCCTCATCGCTCTCGCTCTGGTGGCCCTGCCCGCGTGTCAAAGCACGATGGATCAGGCCATGCTGAAGGAGCAAGACGACCAACTCAGCGCGCTCAATGCCGAGCGCTCCAAGCAGATGACGCAGCTCGCGCGCCTGCAGTCGGAGAATCGCACCCTCGCGGAGCAGATCTCCTTCGAGCAACAGCGCAACGGCGAGTTGCAGCAGCGCATCGCCAGCGCCGAGGCCGCCATGAGCGCGCGCGACGCGGAGACCGACCGCCTCAACGTCGCGCTCGAGGGCACCAACATCGAGGTGTCGCGCCGCGGCGGCCACATCGTGCTGGCCGTGCCGACGGAGTTGACCTTCGGCTCGGGCAAGGCCGACCTCAACAAGGCCGGCAAGGACGCCCTGACGCGCGTTGCCGACATCTTGAAGACGGATTACGCCGGCAAGACCTACTGGATCGAGGGTCATACGGACAGCGAGCAGCCGAAGAAGTCCGGCTGGAAGAACAATCTCGAGTTGTCGGCGAATCGCGCGATGTCCGTGGCGAACTTCCTCACCATGGATCTGGCCATGGACCCGACGCACCTGCGGATTTCGGGCTACGGCGAGTTCGCGCCGAAGCAGCCCAACGACACGCCCGAGGGCCGCGCCGCCAATCGCCGGGTCGAGATCCTGATTCTCGACTGAGTCGCGCGGCCTCGTCCCGCACCCGCCGCCGCCCGGACCCGTTCCGGGCGGCGGCTTGCTTGGCGGACGCAATGCTAGGCTGATTCCGGGCGCGGCCCGCCGCGGTCTGCGCCACCCACCACGCCAAGACCATGAGTGCTGCGGACATCCACAATCTCACTCTGCTCGGCCCGGCCGGTTCGGGCAAGACCACGCTGGCCGAGGCCGTCGCCTTTCATTTCGGCGCGATCGAGCGCCGCGGGCGGGTCGAGGACGGCACCACCATCTGCGATTTCCAAGCCGACGCCAAGGAGAAGAAGCACAGCCTGTCGGCGGCGGTGGTCCATCTGGAAACGCCAGCCGGCCGCCTCAACCTGATTGACACGCCCGGGTATCCCGATTTCGTCGGCGACGCCATCACCTCCATGGGAGCGGCCGGTTGCGCCGTGCTGGTGATTCCCGCGCGCCACGGCGGCGGCGTGCCGTTCCATGCCCACGACCTCTGGCGCCGCGCCTCGGCGCTCGGTTTGGCGCGCGCGGTGGTAGTCACCAAACTCGACGGCGACAACCTCGACCTCGACTTGGTGATCGAGGACGTGCGCGCGGCCCTCGGGCCGCGCGTCGTGCCCTTCACGCTGGCCAATGGCACGGGCAAGGCATTCACCGCGGTCGAGGTGGAGGAGAAGGCCGGCAGCCCGTGGCGCAGCAACCTGGTGGATGCGATCGTCGAATCCGACGACGCGCTCATGGCGAAGTATCTGGATTCCGGCGAGGTCTCCGACGACGAACTGGAAGCCGCGATTCCGACGGCCATGGCCCGCGGCACCTTCGCGCCGCTGTTCTGCGTGGATCCGGTGCGCGGCACCGGCGTCAAGGAGTTCGCCGAGTTCCTGGTCAAGGATTTCCCGACCGCCAAGATGCAGTTGGCCGCCTTGCACAGCAGCGACGTCGCCCACGGCGAGCCGAACGAGCGCGTGGTGGCGCGCGTGTGGAAGGTGCTGACGGACCGCCACCTGGGGCAGATCAGCTACCTGCGCATCCTGCAGGGCGAAGTCACGCCCGAGACCCTGGTGCTCGATCC
>CAZDMB010000007.1:9660-11239 GCA_964506175.1 uncultured Planctomycetales bacterium
ACGGCCTGGCCACTCTGCTGGGCGCGCGGCTCGATCCGCTGGCCAAGGCCGGGCCGGGCGACATCGTCGCCGTCACGCGCATCGAGAACTTGAGCGTCGGCGACATGCTGGTGACCGAGGGCGAAGCCGCGCCGTACGACTTCGGCCTGCCGGAGCCGTACACCACCTACGCCGTCAAGCCGCACAGCCGCGCCGACGAGCAGAAGATCGGCGCCGAGTTGCAGAAGATGGCGCGCGAGGATCCGACCTTCCGCGTGCGGCGCGATCTGCATACCCACCAGCTTTTGGTGGACGGCCTGTCGGAAATGCACGTCAGCGTGATGCTGCACCGCTTGCATCAGCGCGGCGTCGGCCTGGACAAGGAGTTGCCGCGCATCGCCTACCGCGAGACCATCACCGCCAAGGCGGAGGGGCATCACCGCCACAAGAAGCAGTCCGGCGGGCGCGGACAATTCGGCGAGTGCTACCTGCGCATCGAACCGACCGCGCGCGGCAGCGGCTTCGAATTCGTGGACGGAGTGGTGGGAGGATCCATCCCGCGCCAGTTCATCCCCGCGATCGAGAAGGGCGTCAACGACCAGATGGAGCACGGCATCCTGTCCGGCTCGCAGATCGTGGACCTCAAGGTCGAGGTCTACGACGGCAAGCACCACGTGGTGGATTCGGACGAGCATTCCTTCCGCATCGCCGGCGCCCAGGCCCTGCGGGACGCCTTCCTCAAGGCGCGTCCCATCCTGCTCGAACCCATCATGAATGCCAGCATCACCGTGCCGTCGCGCTTCTTCGGCGACGTCAGCGGCGACCTCAACGGCCGGCGCGGCCACATCCTCGGCATGGAGACCGACGGCGATTTCCAGATCATCCAGGCGCAAGTGCCGCTGGCGGAACTCCAAACCTACGGCACCACGCTGCGCTCGATGACGCACGGCGAAGGAAGTTTCCGCATGGAACTCGCCCACTACTCGCCCATGCCCGCGCACATTCAGGCCGAGGTGGTGGCCAAGCACGGCGCGCCGGTGGAAGCGGCATGAAGCGCGGTTTTTCCCTGCTGGAGTTCCTGATCTTTTGCGCGCTGCTTCTGGCCGCGACCACCGTGCTGCTGCCGCGTGCCCTGCGGCCGCGCCAAGAGGTCAACGAGGAGCAGGCGCTCGGCTACCTCGCCATGATCGGCTCCGCCGAGCGCGCCTGGCGGGAGGAGACCGGCGACTACGTCGGCTTGGTGCGTTTGGTCGGTTCCACTCCCAAGCCCGCGGGCGCGCCCGAGGCGGGCCTCACCTTGCTGCTCTCGCCGGAGTTCCTGGTGGACGAAGCCAGCGTCGGCCACCGGGGCGGTTTCCGCTTCCGCCTAGGCCGCGGCCTGCATGGGGCGATCGCAGGCTGTTGGGCATGGCCGAACCTGCGCGGCTTCTCCGGCACCTCGACCTACTGGGCCGATTTCGCCTCCGGCACGGTGCGCCGCGTCCTCGGCGACGCCAAATCGGACGCGCCGCCGCAACAGATTCCGAATCCGGATCAACTCGGCGCGGAGGTTTTGATCCGCTTCTAGCGCGCCGGTCGTCCGCCCGGCGCGCCGAAGAGG
>CAZDMB010000007.1:11249-24816 GCA_964506175.1 uncultured Planctomycetales bacterium
GCCGCGCGCCGCCGCCAGCGCCTCGAGCGTCCAGCGCACGAAGGCCGGCTCGTTCGCACGGCCGCGACGCGGCTGGGGGGCGAGGAACGGCGCATCCGTTTCCACCAGCAGGCGATCCTGCGGCACCACCCGGGCGGCGGCGCGCAGCGGCTCCGACTTGGGATAACTCAGGTTGCCGGCGAAGGAGATGTGCAAGCCGAGATCCACGAAGGGCGCCACCCACTGCGGGCCTTCGGCGAAGCAATGCATCACGCCGCGGACGGGAGCGCGCGGGCCGAGCAACGCGGCCAAGCGCGCCGCGGCTTGGCGGCAATGCAGAATGACGGGCAGGCCGAGATCGCGCGCCAGATCGAGCTGCCGCAGCAGCGCCATTTCCTGCGCGGCGGGGGTGGCGTGGTCGCGGTAGAAGTCGAGACCGGTCTCGCCGACGGCGACGAAGCCGCCCGTGCGCGCCAGGTCCTCGATCTCCGCCAAGGCCGCCGCCAGTCCCGCGCCATCGCCGGCGTCGTTCGGATGCAGTCCCACGCTCGCGGCGACGGTGGCGGGATGCTCCTGCGCGAGGCGGCGCGCGCCGCGCGCGCTGGCAGCGTCGGTCGCCACGCAGAGCAGGGCGGTCACTTCAGCCGCGCGGGCGCGCTCGATCTGAGCCTCCGGCGGATCTTCCGCGCCGCGCCACAGGAGGTGGCAGTGGGTGTCGTAGATGCGCATGGAGTCAGCGCGGCGCCACGCCTTCCTGGTCGCGGAGGCTCTGGAGCCAGTCGCGGAATCCCGGGTCCGCCTGTTCGTCGGGGTAGTGGTGCTGCAGCAGTTCCCGGCCGCGCGCAGGGTCGAGTTCGAGCAGGGACTGAAAGGCCTCCCGGCGCAGCACGAAATTGCTGCGCTCGGCGATGAAGATGGACTCCAGCACGGGCGCAGCCCCGTCCACGCGTCGCTCGCGCAGGGCGCGGATCGCCTGGAGGCGGGCGCGATGCTCCATGCCGTCGTGTCCGGCGACCTGGAGCAGCAACTCTGCGGCGTCGGCCTCCGGGATCAGCGGCAAGACGCTGTCGAGGTAGGCCGGCCGCAGCCGATCCTGCGCGCGCGGCTCCTCCCGGAACAACAAGGCGCGCGCGCGCGGCGCGGCTTCCCCAGGATCCGCCAGCCACAGGCCGCGATGCGCCTCCAGCCGCAGCGCATCCGAGGTCTCGCGCACGTCCAGGCTGCGCAGGAGCGGCAGGATAGCCGGGCCGAGGACGGCCTCGGCGGCCACCAGGGTGGCTGCGGCCAGCTCCGGCTTGCGCCGCCGGCCTTCCTCGATCCAGGCGATCCACGGGAGGCTTGCCGCCTGCGGCGAAAATGCCGGGGCCTGGGCCAATTCGCGCATCTCGAGTTCGAGCCCTTGCCAGGAATCGGCCTCCACGCCATGCGCGAGCCGGTCTGCGGCTTCCTCGGCCCGGGCGCGCAGTTGCGGCGTGGGATCGAGATGGGCGGCTGCAGCCTCCTCCCAACGCCTCTGGGCGCCGGCTTCGAGGCGTGTGAACGGCCGGTCCGCCGCTCGGGGTGCGTCGCCGCACGAGGTCAGCAGGAGACCGCTCCCGGCGGCTCCCCAGACGGCGAGCATGGTCAGGAGACCGTGTGGAGCGCACCCGCCCGCTTGGCACGGGATTCGCAAGAAACCTCGGCTGCGGGCGCCCCTGGTCGCAGGCTCGTTCCTCCACGGTTTCAGGATCGCCATGACTCCTTTGCTAGACTTTACGTCTCTCCCTGGTCAAGGGAGAACTCCCGGCCGTCCGGCCGGGGGAGATGTCCGCCTTCTCGCATTCGGCATGACCTTGCAAACCCGACTGGTCCCCAGCAAATACCTTGCCAGCATCTCGCTGGCGCCTGTCCTTCTCGGCCTGACCTTGGCTTCCTGCCTTGGGGGGGCGAGCAGCGGCTCCTCGCCCGCCAGCGCCTTCGGGGTCACGGTCTGCTCCCTCGGTTGCGGGGGCTCCAGTTTCGCGGTCACGACTTGGCAGGCCAACAAGGACATCCAGTTCACCTTCTCCGACGAGGTGGACCCGTTCAGCGTCAACTTCTCCTCGATCTCCATCCTGGAGGCGGCCAACGGCTCGGCTCCGCTCGGCTCTTTCGTCGTCTCCGGCACTCGCGTCACCTTCCGGCCGGCGCTCATCGAGAACAGCGGCGGCCTGACCTTCGGCTTCACGGATGGCCGCACCTATCGCATCGAGATCCCGTCCAAGGGGCCGAACGTGGTGCGTTCGCGGCGCGGCCGGATGAACACGAACGAATTGTCCGGCACCATCTTCATCGACGGCATCGCCGACTTGGTACCGGGCCCGCCGACCATCGCCAGCTACCAGCCGAACGCGGACAACCCGCCCACTACGAACGACTTCCAGATCAAGATCGTCTTCAGCGACATTCTGCGCACCTCGCAACTCGCGGATCCGCAGACGGGCGCCAGCGCGCTGGTGACGGTCTCGGTGGCCGATGCGCAGACCGGCAGCACGAGCGTGGTGCCGGGCACCTTCGCCGCCTCCATCGACCGCGACGCGCTCACGACTCGTCTCGTGTTCACGCCGCTCGTGGGATACCCGAGCGGCGACGCCGGGCGGCGCCAGATCCAGGTCAACTTGTCGCAGCAGATCACGGACCTCGTCGGCAATCCGCTGTCCGGAGCCGGCATCCTCGTGATCCCGCTGCCGGATGGCGGCTCCAAGGCGGGCACGCTGACCGAGAGTTTCAACGACAACGCGCGCGAGGACGCCGCCGGCAGCACGGATGGCCTGTGGGCCGGCGTGGCCGGCGCCCTGGACAGCGGCCAGGACGCGCTCACCGGGCGGCATCGCGGCGGCGGTTCGGGCGTGCTCGGCAAACTCGTGCTCAGCGGCCAGCAAATCCAGTACGACACCGACTCCTTTGCGGTGTTCTCGGATTTCCTCAACGAGACCGTGACGGTCACCGGCGGCGTGTTTCCCTATGAGCAGGTGGACATGAGTTCCGGCACGAACATCAGCGGCGTCGGAGCCAATGCGCTGCGCATCTGGTCGCGCGGCGACATGATCCTTGGCGCGACCATCAACCTGGACGGCGAGGATGCGCCGCCCAACTACGGCAAGTGCCTGCCGGAGAAGGAGCGCAACGTCCCAGAGCCGACCACCAACACCTTCATCGACGAATTCGACCCGATCCGCGACCTCATCGCGCTCGGCGGCGACCCGGGGGTCGGCGGCCTTTCCGGCGGCAGCGGCGGCCACGGCGGCATGTCCTGGTACGGCGGCGCGAGCGGCATGGGCTTCGAGTTCGGCTCCAACCAGTACTACTACGACACGCAGAACTGCGGCTGGCGCCAGATCGAAGACGGCAGTTGCACCCAGGTGGTGACGGGCCGCTTCCGCGACACGTATCTGGCGGACGCGTACTGCGGCGCCAACGGAGACCGTGTCGGTGGCGTGGTGGCGCAGGGAGCGCCGGTCTCCGTCGGGCGCGCCAAGCGCATCGACGACGACCTGGACGCCGGCAGCGGCATGGGCTCGTGGGCCTGGCCGCCGAAGTCGAACGTCATGCCGCTCCCGGACCTGTCGGGCGGCTCGCGGGTGAAGTCTCACGTCTACATCGACAACGGCACGCCGATCTCGCGCGAGAACCACACGCGCCACCGCTCGCGCGGCGGCGGCGGCGGCGGCTACTGGACCGCGGGCAAGCGCGGCGAGTATTTCGTCTCGGGATCCATCGATCCCTTGGGGGTCGCCATCGGCGCGGCCACGAGCCCCATCGTGAACGTCGCGCAGAACATCCGCGAGTACAACGACGACGGCACCGGCGTGGACTACATCACCTGGGACTCGAAGGCCGGCGTGGAGAGCCGCCCGGTGTTCGACGCCGAGGGCGGGGATTACGTCAAGCCGGTCGGCATGGAGACGCTCGATCCGGAACTCGGCTTCCTGCTCGGCGGCGCCGGCGGCGGCGGCTCCGGCAACAACCAGCACGGCTCCTGGAAGGAAACTCCCACGCTCGCGGCCGGCGACATTGACACCTTCCGCTGCGGCGATGGCGCCGGCGGCGGCGCCGGCGGCGGCGCGGCGCAGTTCATGGCGGGCGGCCGCCTGAGCCTCACGGGCAGCATTCGCGCGCGCGGCGGCGACGGCGGCGACAGCGAGTTCATGCTCGCCGTGCCCTACGTGGAGACGAATCACATTCTCTACGGCACGCCCGGAGACAGCGGCGGCGATGGCGGCGCCGGCGGCGCCGTTCTGCTGCAGAGCACCGGTCCCTTCAGCGCCCGCGCGGGCTCCGTTCGCGGGGGCGGCGGCACGGGCGGCATTGGGTCGGCGGGCGACCCGGGCGGCGACGGCGGCTCCGGCGTCGTGCGCGTGGATGCGCCCACACCGCTCACTCTGGCGGCCTTGCAGAACATCGTCGAGCCGGACGAATCGGTGGACCTGACGCCGGTGGGACTGCCGGGCCAACCGAACAGCGGCAGCTTCAGCGCCTCCTGGTCGGGCGCGTCCGGGGACGTGACGGCCGGCGACGGCACGGTGTTCAACGGCAACGCCAGCGGCGTGCGCAGCCGCTGGTACGAGGCGCCGGCCGACGTCAATCAATTCGTGATCACCCGCTGGGAAATCGAGTGCTCGTATCTCGATGGCGCAGGCGTGCACAGCCTGGTGTTCGACTCCGACACCAACCCGACCGATCCGGGCGTGACCCCGATTTGGGTAGCCTTCCAGGCCGCGTGGATGCAGGTGGGTGAATCGCAGAAGACCAATCCGGATCTGGTGCTCTCCACGGACTGGGTGATTCCCGGCTACGAGATCGTCACCAACGGTCTCGATCAACTGAGTCTGGTGCTGGCGCGCGCCGTGCGCTTCACGCTCGTCTTCGATCAGGACTTGGTGAACGCCTTGATCGGGGGAACGGCGGGCGGTTACTTCCGGGTGACGCGCATCCAGTTCGAGTGGGAGGGCAGCTGATCGGCCCGGCGTCGCGGGCCCTGCTCCCTGACGCGCTCCTCCTGCACGCACGGCGTCTGGAGGAGCGCGTCGGCATTTTGACGGACGGTGAGGGCCGGATCGCCGCGCTCTTGCCGGAGGCGGAGTTGCCCGCCGCGCGCTGGGAGCGCTTCCCCGGTGAAATCTGGACGGCCGCGCCCGTGCTCGCGCATGCGCACCTCGACGGATGGGACGCACCGGTGGAGCGCCTGCGGCGCGCGCCCTTCGCCGCCTGGATCGAGGATCTGCTGGAGTGGCGCGGCGCTCCCGGACGCATGAGCCCCGCCGCGTCCGCCGGCGCGGCCTTGGGCGAGTTGCAGGCGCGCGGCTGCGGTCTGGTGGCAGTCCATGCCGGCGAGCCCGGAGTCCTTCCGCCGCCACCGAGCGCCGTGGAGGTGCTGGCGTGGCGCGAGGTGCTCGACCCGTTTCCGGCCCAGGGCGCGGAGGCAGCCGCCGACGCGTGGCGGACCGCCGCGGTCGACTGCGCCGGGCTCGCCTTGCATGCGCCCTATACCGTGGATCTCGGCCTGGCACGCTGCCTGTTCGCGCGCGGACAGCAGCCTTTCTCGCTGCACCTCGGCGAGAGTCCCGAGGAGCGTGAGTTCCTGCGCTCGGGCAGCGGGCCGCTCGCCGACCTTCTGCGGACGCGACGCGGCCGCGCGCCAACGGAGCGCTTCGCTTCGCCGGTGGCTTGGTTGGCGGCTGCCGGCGGCCTGGGGCCGGCGACGCTCGCAGTCCATTGCGGCGATCTGGACGTGGCGGAGCTCCGAGCGCTCGCGTCCGCGGGCACGACCATCGCCTTCTGCCCGGGCACGCAGGATTGGTTCGGCCGTTCGCGTCCGGCCTTCGCGGCAGCCGGCGTATACCCGGACGCGCTCGGTTGCGACTCGCGCGCCTCGAACGTGGCGCTGGATCCACTGCGCGAGTTTCGCCTCGCCTGCGCGCAATTTCCGGAGCGAAGCCGCTCCGCGTGGTGGACGGCGTTGACGGAAGGCGGCGCCGAGGCCTTGCGTCGCCCGGAGCTCGGCCGACTCGTTCCAGGATGCTCCGCGCGCGCGCTGCGCTTGCGCGACGACCGCGCTTGGGCGCAGGAAGAAGGGCCCGCCGCGCGCGCGGCCGCCGTCTGCGCCTGGCTGGCGGAAACGGCCGACCCTGGCGTGCGCGGGGTTACCATGGCGGAGCCTTCGCATGCGTGAAGCCGTCGAGTTGGTGCAGCGCAGCCGGAAGGTTCTCCTTTCCGGCCACCTCCGCGCCGACGGCGATTGCCTCGGCGCGCAGATCGTTCTATGGCACGTGCTGCGCGCTCTGGGCAAAGACGCCGAAATCCTGCTGCCAGACCCGCCGGACGGGCGCTACGGCTTTCTGCAGGAGCAGGGCCCCTGGCGCATCTACGACGGCAGTCTGCCGGCCGGCGCCGATCTCCTCATCGTCTGCGATTGCATCCAGTTGACGCGCCTCGGCGCGATGGGCGAAAACGTGGCGCGCACCGGCATGGCGCGCATCGCGGTGGATCACCACGTGATGGAGGGCGACCAGGGCTGGACGGCGCTCGTCCACGACGTCACGGCGCCCGCGAGCGGCCTGCTGGCGCTGCGCTTCGCCGAGGCTCTCGGGGTGCGCGAGCTCCCGCGCGCGGCCTACGAGGCCGCCTTCGTCGCCCTGATGACCGACACGGGATGGCTCAAGTATTCCAATGCCACGGCGGAGGCTTGGGCCGCCGCCGCGGCGCTGGTTGCGCGGGGCCTCGACGCCTCGCGCCTGCACGAACTCGTGTATCAGCAGGCAGAGCCCAGCCGCCCCGCCGGCGTGCGCTCCGCGCTCGAGAACCTGGAGTACCACTGCGACGGCCGGGTGGCCTTCGCCTGGAGTTCGCTCGCGCGCCAAGCGGAGATCGGCGGCAGCCTCGAGGACACCGACGAGGTGCTCGACCTGTTGCGAGCGGTCGGCCGGGTTGAGGCCGTCGGCTTCCTGACGGAGCGCCCGGACGGCCGCATCAAGGTGTCCTTTCGCAGCAAGCACCGCCTCGACGTGCACCGCGTCGCGAAAACCCTCGGCGGGGGCGGCCATCAGCGCGCCTCCGGCGCGAGTTTTCCGCTCGGTACCGGGCTCGAGGAGGCGGTGGCGCGTGCGCGCGCAGCGCTGATCCAGGGATTCGAAGCCCTGGCCGCCGCTCCCCAAAGCGCGCGCTGATCTCGCCCTTCGATTCAGTCCATACGCTCGCGCTTGCTGAACATGCCGAGCAGGGCATAGCGCGCGAGTTTCGGATTCTTGCGCAGTCGGCGCAGGACGTACGGGTGCCACTGCGGTCCGTAGGGCACGTAGACGCGCAGCGGCAGGCCTTCGGCGCGCAGCGCCTGGCGCAGTTCTTCGCGCACGCCCAGGAGCATCTGCACCTCGGTTCGTTCGCGCCATTCCGGCCGCTCGGCGCGCGCGGCGCGCACGCCCGCCGCCAGCGCTTCGTCGTGGGTGGCCGCGCCGACGAAGGCGCCGCCTTCGAGAAGGATGCGCAGCGTGCGCAGCCAGGCGTCGCGGACCTCCTGCGCGTCCTGAAAGGCAGTGGCCGGGGGCTCGACGTAGATGCCCTTCACCAAGCGCACGTTGAGAGGGCCTCCGGCCGCGACCAGCGCGCGCGCATCGGCCTCGGTCCGGCGCAGCATGGACTGCAGCACGCAGCCGACGGTGCCCGGAAACTCGGAGCGCAAGCGCGCGAACACCCGCAACGTGGCGTCCACGGTGCTGGAGTCCTCCATCTCGAAGCGCAGGAAGGCGCCCAGATCGCGGGCGCGCGCGGCGATCCGCGCCATGGTCTTGAAGCAGAAGTCCTCGCTGATCTCGAGTCCCATCTGCGTGGGTTTGAGGGAGACGTTGCGGCCCAGACCGCGCGCGGCGAGGTCTTCCAGCAGCCGCAGGTACTCCCCGGCGGCGGCATCCACCTCGGCGGCGTTGCGCACCGCTTCGCCGAGCAGGTCGTACGTGGCTCGGTAGCCGGCCCGCTCGAGTTCTCCGCCGACGCGCAGGGCGTCGCCGCGTTCCAGGCCGGCGATGTAGCGCCTGGACAGGCGGCTCACTACCGGCTTGGGCACGAAGGGCAGGGAACTTGCGACGAGGCGGTCGAACCAGGTCATGGGGGGGGATCGCGCGGACGCGAGGGAAAAATCTAGGATGGCGGCGCCCGCGTGTCTGCGCCCGACCCGCAAGATCGTTCACCGTGGCCGCGACTGCTCGTCGGCGCGGCGCTGGCGCTCGCCGTGCCCTTCCTGCCGGGCGTCCGCGGTCTCGAGCCGGCGGCCGGCCGCACCGCCGCCGTGACGGTGTTCACCGCCTGGTGCTGGATCACCGAATGCCTTCCCTTGGCGGTGGGCGCGCTGCTCCCGGCCGTGCTGCTCCCCGTGGCCGGAGTCGCAAGCGCCAAGGACGTCGCCCCTTGGTACTTCGACGACATCCTGTTCCTCTTCTTGGCCGGCTTCGTGCTCTCGCTGGCGCTGGAGCGCACTCGGCTGCACGAGCGCCTCGCCTGGCGCGCGGTGGCCCTCTTCGGCGCGCGGCCGCGGCGGCTCGTGCTCGGCATGATGGCGGCGACGGCGGCGCTCTCCATGTTCGTCAACAACACGAGCTCGACGCTGGTGATGCTCCCCGTGGCGATCGCCCTGCTCGCGCGCTGCGAAGCCGACGAGCGCGAGCGGCTGGGAGCGCCGCTGATGCTGGGCATCGCCTACGCCGCGACGATCGGCGGCATCGCCACGCCCATCGGCACGGCACCCAACATCCTTTTCCTGTCCATGTTCGCCCAGCGCTTTCCCGAGGCCGCCGCGCCCGGCTTCGGCGCGTGGGTGGTGGCGGTGCTGCCGCTTGCGGCCCTGTTCCTGGTGCTCTGCTGGCTGGTGATGGTGCGGGTGGTCGCGCGTCCCGGAGCGGAAGCCTCGCCCGCGCTGGCGGCGTACGCGCGCGAGGCCGCCGCGTTGCCACCGCGCACGCCCGAGCAGACGCGCGTGCTGGCCATCTTCAGTCTGGTGGCGCTCGCCTGGATGACGCGCGCGCCGGCCGACCTCGGTTTCGTGACGGTGCCCGGCTGGAGCTCGCTGCTGCCGTCCGCCACGGCGGCAAGGGTGAGCGACGCCACGGTGGCCCTGGCGGGCATGATTCTGCTGTTCTTGATTCCCCGCGGCGGCGGCAGCCGCCGCCGGCTGATGAGCTGGGAGGAATGCCGCGCCCTGCCGTGGGGAGTGCTGCTGCTCATCGGCGGCGGCCTGGCCCTGGCCAAAGCCTTCGAGCGCAGCGGTCTGAGCACGGCCGTGGCCTCCGGCCTGGCCAGCGCCCTCGCCGACCGCCCGAGCGTCCTCGTGGTGCTGATGGTTTCCGCCACGCTCACCCTTTTGACCGAGATCGCTTCGAACACCGCGACGATCGCGGTGCTCCTGCCGCTCCTGTTCAGTTCCGCCGTGGCTGCCGGCATCCACCCGATGCTGGTGGCGCTGCCGGCCGTCCTTTCGGTTTCCTACGGCTTCGCGCTCCCCGTCGGCACGCCGCCGAACGCGATCGTGTTCGCCACCGGCCGGATCCGGATGCGGCAGATGGTGCGCGCCGGACTCCTGCTCGACGCGATTGCCATCCTGCTGGTGACGGCGTTCGTGCTCCTGTGGGTGGGCCCGCGTCTTGGCTACGAACTCGGAACTCCGCCGTCCTGGGCTGCAAGCCCGCCCGCCGGACCGTAGCATTTCCAGGATGACGCGCGGCCGGACCGGATTGCTGCTGTGCCTGCTTGCGGGCGCGGCCGGCGCCTGCGGCGGCGGCGCTGAGCGGCAGCTGGACCTGATTCTCGTCTCGGTGGACACGCTGCGCGCGGACCGATTGCCGTTCTACGGCGGCCCGCGGGACACCGGCGGCGACCCGGCCCAGGAGTTCTCGCCCAGCTGGCTTGCCGCCCACGGCACGGTGTACGAGCACTGTTGGTCCACGGCCGGCCAGACCCTGCCTTCGCTCGGTGCCTTCTGGACCGGTTTGCCGGCGCTGGAGCACGGCGGCATCGCCAATGATCGTCCGGTGACGATTCCGACGCGCCTCGCGGCGCTCAAAGGCGGTCGCTTCGAGGTCGCGCGCGCGATCGTCGCCAACCTCAGCCTCAGTCCGGGCTGCGGCCTGCAGGAAGGCTTCGACACCTACGCCGTCATGCCGAAGAAGCTGGAGCCGGAGATTCCGCGCGCCATGCTGCAGGCGACCGCCGGCGACGTGGCCGCCGGGCGTCGCCTGCTGGTGTGGGCGCATTTCATGGCGCCGCACCAGCCCTATGCGCCGCCGCCGGAGGCGGCGGAGCGATATGGCGCCGGCCCCTTGCGCGCCGCCGACAACGAGTTCCTGTACGGCTTGCATCGCAGCGGGGTGATCGAGCCCGCGATGCGCACAGCCCTCGAGATCCTCTACGACGGCGAGGTGCGGAGCGCCGCGGGTTACGTGCAGGAGCTGCTCGCCGGTCTCGACGGGCAGTACCGCGCCGCCGGCCGCGGCGGCCTCCTCGACAACGCCGTCGACGTCTTCTTCGCCGACCATGGCGAGGAGCTCGGCGACCGCCACGGCTACTCGATGCACGCGAAGAGCCTGTACTCCGGCGTGATCCGCGTGCCGCTGGTCGTCGTCGGCCCCGGCTACCAGGCCGAACGCGTCGCCGCACCGATCGAACTGCCCGAGGTCCTGCCCCTCGTCCTCGAGGGGAAGCGGCCCAAGCAGTCGGTGTTCTTCTCCGCCTGGCATGCGGAATACTATGCGGCGCGGGACGGACGCTGGACCCTGGTGCACAACCCCGCAGCCAACCCCATGGGCCCGCGCGAGCCGCCGGAGGACGCGCCCTATCTCTACCCGGTGCTGGCGCTCTACGATCGCAGCGCCGATCCCGGCGAATCGCAGGACGTCGCGGCGCAGCACCCCGAGGAAGCGCGCCGCCTGCTGCAGGCGCTGGACGATTGGTACGCCGGCTTGCTCTTCGCCGAAGCCCGCGGCGCGCAACACCTCGATCCCGCCGCGCTGGCACAACTCGGCTACGCCGGCGGCGCCGGCGAGGTCCAAGACGTGCGCCTCAGCCCGCATCCTGCCGCCGCATGGCAAGCACCGTCCTCCCGCTGAGCTCCGCGCGCGATCGGCGCGCGCCGTGGATCGAAGGCGGGCTGCTCGCCCTTCTGCTGATCGTCGTCGTCAGCCTGGGAGGCGACAGCCTCCGCACTTCGAATCACGGAACCTTGCACGCGGCGATTGGCGAGGCCGTTTTGCGCGAGGGGCTGCAGCCGGAGAATCCCTACCACGCGGGCGAGCCGCTGCATTACTACGTTCTCTATCCGCTCCTCGGCTGTCTGCTCGGCCGCGCGGGCATGGGCCCGTTGTGGGGCTTCGCCCTCCTCAACCTGCTGGCGGGCCTGCTGCTCGGGCCGGCGCTCGACGCCTTCGGCCGCGCCCTCGGCCTTTCCTTTCGCGCGCGCCGCTTCGCGTTTCTGGGAACGATTTTCGGGCTGAACGGACTCGGCTGGTTGTGGGCCAGCCCCGACGGCGGCCCTTTGCTCGATTTCCGCAGTTACGACCAGCCGGGCGCCGGCGTCGCCCTCGGGGCGGCGCCGCTCGCGCTGCTGCAGCATCTGGCGGACGGCCCCTTCGGCCTGACCTGGGACGCGCGCCTGCAATCCTTCCTGCCCAAGTTTCTGAACGTCTCCTCGTTCGCGCTGGCGATGCCGTTCACGCTCTGGTCGCTGGCCTACGCGCTGCGCCCCGAGCCGCGCGCCCTTGTCGGCGCCGCTACCCATCTGGGAGTGGCCACGGCGCTCAATCCGCTGGCCGGCGGGCTGGCGGCCGTCATGCTCGTCCTGCGCAACTTCGCGCGCCTGCGCGCCCCTGCGGCGGCGGCGCGCGCGCTCGTTCCGCCGCTCCTGCTGGCGCTCCTGATTTCCGTACCTTTCCTGCTGCCGTTCCTGGCGCAGGGAAGCGAAGGCGGGAACGACATCAAGACGGGCTTCCTGCTGGCCGGGGACGGCCCGTTCGCCAACCTGATCGGCCCGCTCTTGCTGCTTTGGCCCCTCGGCCTCGCGGGATTCTTTTTCCTGCCCCGCGATCGTCGGATGTTTCTCGGCGCGGCCCTGGCTCTGACCCTGTTGCTCGGCTGTGCGCCGTTGCCGTGGGGCAACGAGTACAAGTTCGTGCGCCTGGCTGGCCTGCTTCTGGCCGTGGCCTCGGCCGCCGCGCTGGATCGGCTGGCGGTGCGCTCCGCCGGACGGCTCGCGTGCGCAGGCCTGCTGCTGCTCAGCGCGCCGACCACCTGGCTCACCCTGCGCGCTTACGCCGCCTGGGACGCCGAGGCGGTGCTCGTGCTGACGCGGGTGGAGGACGGCCACATGGCGCTCGCCCCGGAGTACGAAGCCGTGTTTCCGCGCGCATTGCGCGCCGCCGAGGAGGCGCTGCCCGCGAGCGCCGCGTTCTTGGCCGATCCCACGCTCAATCCCACGGGCCTGCAGAGCATGTCCGCCATCGGCCATCCGCTGGCGCCGCTCCTGCACCGCCCGTTGTTCGTGGACCTGCCGCAGATCCACAACGAGACCATTCCGGATCTGGAGCAGCGCATCGCCGCAGCCTACGTGTTCTTCCATGGCCGCACTCCGCCGCGCGGCCCGGGCGACCGCGGCTTGGCGGCCAAGCCGGAGGCCGCCCTCGCGGACCTGCGCGCCATGCTGCCGGGCCGTCCCTTGGGAGTTCTAGTGCGGCAGGATCAGGTTGCGTCGCTCGACGCTCTCGCGCGCGCTGGAGGAGAGCGGCGAGCCGCGGCGGAAGGCCTGGAGTTGTGGCTTCTTCCCGCGCCGCCGGCAGCAGCCGGAAACTGAGCGCGGCGCGCAGCTCTTCCGCGCCGATTTCTTCCCGGCGCTCCAGGTCCGCGCAGGTGCGCGCGACGCGCAGGCAACGGAGCACGCCACGCCCGGAGAGTTGCAGGACCTCGGACGCTTCGCGCAGGAGGGCGCGCGCGCGTGGTGCCACGCCGGCGGCCTGCAACGCGCCGAGGCTGGCGTTGCCGGCGCGCAGGAAACCCCGCGCCGCGGCGCGGTCCGCGCGCCAGGCGCGCGCGGCGGACAACTGCGCGTGCAGGGTCTCGTCGCTCGGCGGCTCGGGCGGCCCGTCCATGGCGGCCGCGGCGACCGGCCCGACCTCGACGAAAAGGTCGAACCGATCCTGCAAAGGACCGCTGATGCGCGCGCGATAGCGCCGCAGCGCGGCATCGGTGCAACGGCACGGGACGCGCGGATGTCCGGCGTAGCCGCAGGGGCAGGGATTGGAGGCGGCGACCAGGAGGACTTCCGCGGGAAAACAGGCCCACTCGCGCGCGCGTTGCAATCGCACCTCCTTTTCCTCGAGAGGCTGTCGCAGGCCTTCGAGCACCGGCCGCGCGAATTCCGGCAACTCGTCGAGGAAGAGCACGCCGCCATGCGCGCGCGCCAGCTCTCCCGGCCGCAAGGGCGTGCCGCCGCCGAGCAGCGCTTGCGCCGAGGCCGTGGTGTGCGGCGCGCGCCAGGGCGGGCGGCGCGGCAGCGCGGGCCAAACGAACAGCCGGCGGGAAGGCTGGCCAGATCCGG
>CAZDMB010000008.1:0-10232 GCA_964506175.1 uncultured Planctomycetales bacterium
GCGGCGGCGTGCTGGGCGCCATGGACACCATGTACCAGCGCGGCAAGATCCAGGACGAAAGCCTGAAGTACGAGACCCTCAAGCACACGGGCGAACTGCCCATCGTCGGCGTCAACACCTTCCTCAATCCGCACGCCGAGGCCGGCAAGGTCACGCAGACCGAGCTGATCCGCGCCACCGAGGAGGAAAAGCAGGCGCAGGTGGATCAGGTTGCCGCGCTCCACGCGCAGCACCGCGCCGCGGCGGACGGCGCGCTGGCGCGGCTGCGCAAGGCGGCGCTGGCGAACGCCAACGTGTTCGCGGAACTGATGGAGGCCGCCAAGGTCTGCACCCTGGGGCAAATCACCCACGCCCTCTACGACGTGGGCGGCCAATACCGCCGGAACGTCTGATTTCCTAGGCCAACGCCGGCTGACCCATCCGCCGCAGCCAGCGGTAATGGCTGGCGACCCCGCTCCAGAAGCTGCGGTGGGCGCGGTAGGGAACGCCGTACTCGCGGCAGGTCTGCTCGACCACCGGCGCCATCACCGGGTAGTTGAGGTGGCAGACCTGCGGGAAGAGGTGGTGTTCGACCTGGAAGTTGAGGCCGCCCAGCAGGAAGGAGGCGATGCGGCTGTCACGCGCGAAGTCCACGGTCGTCATGACCTGGTGCTCGGCCCACGGACGCTCGATGCGCTCGCCGGCGGCGTCGGGCAGCGGGAAGTCCGCCTCCTCGACGGCGTGCGCCAACTGGAACACCACGCTCAGCACCAAGCCCAGGAACAGCGAGGCGACGCCGTAATAGAGCAGCACCGTGAGGAAGGGATGGAGCAGCAGCGGCAGCACGAGCGTCCAGGTGAGGAAGACGGCCTTGCCGAGCAGGAACACGGCGAGTTCCACGCCGCGCGGGCGCGGCACGCGGTGCGCGCCGATGCGGCCGGTCAGGAACACGCGGAAGTCGTCGTACAGGTGCCACTTGACCGCCAGGAAGCCATACAGCGGCCACAGGTAGATGTGCTGCCAGCGCTGGTAGGAGCGCGAAGCATGGTGCGGCGTGAGGCGTCCGAACACGCCGAGGTCCACGTCGTCGTCGTGGCCGGCGACGGTGGTGTAGGTGTGATGGAAGACGCCGTGCTTGAAGTGCCAGTACCAGGAGCTTCCGCCGACCAGGTCGAGCGAACGCGCCATCAGGCGGTTCACCCACGGCCGGTCGGAGTACGCGTGGTGGCCGCCGTCGTGCTGGACGTTGAAGCCGATGGAAGCGGTCGCGAGGCCGAGCAGGATGAGCAGCGGCACGGCCTGCCACCAGGGCTGCGCGTAGAAGACCAGCAGCACGTAGATGCCGGCCAAGGCGCCGAGGAGGAAGGCGCTCTTGAGGAACATGGCCGGGCTGCCGCGCTCGCGGCGGCCTTTGCGGGCCAGATGCTCGTGCACGCGCCGCCGGACTTCGGTGTAGAAGTCGGCACTGCCGCGGAACTTCAGTCGACGTTCGGGAACTGCTTGTTGCATCGTGTCGGATGCGGATCGAGGCGCGCTATCTTGACCACGACTCCTGGGGACAAGCAAGCGAGACCCGGCCGCCGGATCAGTCGACCGCGGAACGCAAGGCCCAGCGCATATTAGCCGCAGCGGAGCGCGGGTTGCAGCGTCTTTCGGCAGCACTTGCCCTGAGTGGAGCCTCAGCGGCAGAAGCGTAATGTCCGGCGCGCAACCCATCACGAAAAGCGCGTTTTACCCTCCGATCCTCGCCGGAGTGGAAACTCAGGATGACGACGCGGCCGCCCGGGCGCAGGCAGTCGGGCAGTTGGCGCAGCAGGAGGTCCAGGGTGCCGAACTCGTCGTTGACCGCGATGCGCAGAGCCTGGAACGCGCGTCGGACTGCCGCATCGGCAGCGGCGGCGCCGCGGCGCCCCTGCACGGCCGCGCGCACCGCCTCCTCCAAGTCGCGCGTGGTGCGGATGGCGCCCCGCCGCTCCCGCCAGAGGCGGGCGATCGGAAGCGCGTCCGGCTCGTCCGCGTACTCGCGCAGGATCGAGGCCATTTCCGCCAGTTCGGCGCGAATCAGCCACGCGGCGGCGGAGAAGCCCCGCCGGGGATTCATGCGCATGTCCAGCGGGCCCTCTTCCTTGGCCCCGAAGCCGCGGGCCGGGTCGTCCAGTTGCATGGAGGACACGCCGAGGTCCGCCAGGATGAAGTCGGCGCCATCCGCCCAGCCGGCCGCGGCAAGCGCGCCCGCCAGACGCGCGAAATTGGTGCGCTGCACCTGCAGCTCATCTTCGCCGTAGCCGAGACCGCGCAGACGCGCGAGCGTTTTCGGCAGCTCGTACGGGTCGGCGTCCAGCCCGAGCAGGCGCCCGCCCGGACGCAGTGCCGCCAGCAGGCGCTCGGCGTGACCGCCGCCGCCGAGGGTTGCATCCACGCCGCGCTCTCCGGGCCGCGGCGCGAGGGTGGCAAGGGTCTCCTCCAGCAGAACCGGCACGTGACGGCCGGCAGGCGTCTGACCGCGCGCGCGCACCCGCGCAAGGAAGGCAGGATCCGCCTCCGGCCCGAGCTCTTTGTACTTCTCGGCAAAGCGGCGCGGATGCGTGCCGCGGTAGCGCGGCCGACGACGGCGGGGAGCGGGATCCATGTGGCAGAGGCGGCCGACCGCGCGCTGGCCGCTCCAGGCTAGGAGCGCAAGGCCGCGAGTTCCGCGCGGACAAGGCCCTCCCACGCGGGCCAGAAGTCGCGCGCGCGCCAGCCGAGCTCCCGCTCGGCCTTCGCGGGCGAGCCGAGATAGGTGGTGCCGGCGGCCACGCGCACGCTCTCGGCCGTGTAGGCCGGAGGCAGCGGGAGCAGTTTGTCCAGCACGGCCAGGAAAGGCACGGCGGCGCGCAAGAGTTCCGGCGGCACGACGCGTGGCGGCGCGACCCCGGCGATCTGCGCCGCGCGGATCATCGCCTCCGCCATGCCGACCACCGGACCGGCGAGGTGGTAACTCTGTCCCGGCTGCCCTCGGCCCAGCGCGAGCAGATGCCCCTGGGCGACGTCGTCCACGTGCGCCCAGCAGAAGGCGGTGCGCCGCGGCAGCAGCGGCAGGCGGCTGCGTAGAACCGCCAGCAGCGTGGCGTGCAGCTCGCTGGCATCGCCGGGACCGTAGACGGCGCCCGGTTGCACGATGACGAGCGGCAGGCCCGCGGCGCAGAACTCCGCGGCCAAGGCGTGCGCGTCCGCCTTGCTCGCGTCATAGACGGAGAGATGGCGGCCGGCGAAGACATGATCCTCGGTCACGAGTTCCCCGTGCGTGTCGGAGTGCACCGTCAGGGTGCTGGTGTAGACCCCGCGGGGAATTCCCAGATCGCGCATCGCCGTGAGCACGTGGCGCGTCCCGTCCACGTTGATCGCCTGCGCCTCGCGGCCATCGCACACCCCCACGCGGTACCAACCGGCGACGTGGAGCACGGCGTCGCATCCGCGCATGCCCGCGGCGAGGGCGCCGGGATCGTCGAGGTCGCCGGGATGCAGGCGCGCGCCGGTTGCCGCCAAACTGGCGGCGCGCGCCGGATTGCGCACGAGCGCGACGACTTCATGCCCCTCCGCCGCCAGCAGCCGCGCGATGCGGCCGCCCAGGAATCCCGTGCCTCCGGTCAGAAAGCAGCGCATGCGGCCCGCGCCTCGTTACCAGACGAAGGGCAGTTTCAGATAGTCGAGGCTCGGCTGCGGCGCGGTCGGGGTGTAACCGGCGCGCTGGGCGTCGGCGTCGAGGATCACGCGCCAGCGGAAGAAGCGGCAACCCGCGAGGGCGGCGAGGTCGGCGGTCCAGGCGTTCGCGCCCGGCACCGGCGCGCCCGGCTCGTCAGAGCCGGCGGCGACCGGGCGGGCGCCCTGGAACTGAAAGCGCACCTCGACGTTGCCGGGCATGGAATCCTTCACGCCGGCGGATTCGAGGCGGAAGAACTTGGCGCGGATGGCCCAGACCGGATGGTCAGGATTGACGGCGAAACTCAGGGGGCCGTCGCTGACGCGTGTCTGCAGGCGCAACTGGTCCGCGGCGCGGTCGTAGCTGCCGCCGGCGATCTCGAAACTCAAGGTGCCGCCGGCATCGGGCAGGAGGTCGTAGCCGGTGAGCAAGGCCGGATTGCGCAGCCAGAGCGGGGCGAAGATGGCCGAGGCCTGGGGCACCAGCAGCTCGTAGGAGGAGAACACCGCCGCGGAGGTCGCCGCCGAGGCGACCTCGGCGAGCGGCGTGACGCGCGAGGCGGTGGTCAGCACCTTGCCGGTGGCGGTGTCCACCCCCGCGAAGGCGAGGAGCGCGTTCGCGTATTCCGGCAGATTCCACTGCAGCGGGTCGGAGTTGACGCTGGCGTGGACGCCGGCCAAGCCGGTGTCGATCCAGCGGCTCTGCGCCATCGTGCGCGAGTGGAAGAAGGGCACCAGCGCGTAGGGCTGCGGCGTGCCGAACAGGGCGAGGATCTCTTCCAGCTTGTCGGGGTCCGCCGGATTGCCGATGTATTCGCGAATGCCGGCGGCGGCGGCGGCGGGCCAGACGATGTCCTGCAGCGGATCCGCGACGTGGATCTGGATCACGCCGTTGGCGCCGGCGCCGCCGCGCCCCACCATGAAGTCGTCGTTGCCATCGGTGCCCGCCAGGACGGGCGCGGCCCAGCCGCGGCGCCCGCCGAAGGCCTGCGCCACGTGGGCGGCCGTCAGGTTGCCGATCTGCGAGGCGTTGCTGGCGCTGCCGACGGCCACGGCCGAGAGATCGAGCCGCGAGTTCGTGTGCAGCACCAGCTGGCCGCCGGCGCCGGCGCCGGAGCCGCTCAAGGTCCAGGTGACGCCGGTGAGCGACTCGCCGCAGAAGCCGATGCCGCCGTTGGCCTTGATGCGCGCCGTCGCGCCGAGCTTGATGTCCCCCAGCGCGAACAGCAGCAGCTGGCCGCCGCCGCCGCCGCCGCCGGCGCCCTTGTGGTAGGTCACCCAACCCGGCGAGAGGCCTCCCGGAGTCTTGACGAAGGGCCGGAGCGGCAGATCCTCCCGCAGGGTGGCCTGGGTGCGGATGATGAGGCAGGCGTCGCCGCCGCCGCCGCCGCCGGCGCCGGCCCAAGGAGCCAGCAATTCGCCGCGGCGCGTGCTGCCGTCCGCGTTGACGCGCACGCCCCAGAAATCATTCCCAAGATCTCCGTCGCGCAAGAACACGGATTCGCCGGCGCGGCCGCCGTCCGGGCCGTCGGTGGGATGGCCGTAGTCGAAAGGCGGCACGTCGCCGCTCGTCCAGGGCGGATCCACGTTGGCGGGCAACTCCGGCGCCGGCTGCTTGTCGACCGCCAGGTCTTCCATGCCGTAGAGTCCGCTCGAGCCGGCGTTGGCCGGCGGCACGTCGTTGTCGATGGACGGCCCGCGCAGGCCGTTCTCCGCGCCGTAGGCGGGCGAACCCGGCACCGGCGCCCACACCACGTCCCAGCGCGGGTGACGCAGCGCGTCGTGATCCGGGCCGGAGTTGTCCACGCTCGTCGGGTGGAAGTCGGAGGTCAGGGGCCACTGGTCGTAGAGCACGGATTCGTTGCGCGTGAGCGCAAAGCCGCCGCCGCCGCCGCCGCCGGCCATCTGACGCATCAGGGCGGTGGTCGTGAGCGTGTCCACCGAACTGTCCTGCCACGTGCCCTCGCCGCCCTGGCCGCCGCCGTGCACGATGCCGAACGGACCGTCGCCGGATTCGCCGCGCACGGTTTCCGTGAGGCCGGCCCAGCAGGCGTCGCCGCCCTGGCCGCCGCCACAGGCGCCGCCGGCGCCGCCCTCGGTGAACTGCGGCGAATTGAGCGAGGAAGGCCACTTGGCGTTGAATCCGCTCAAGTCCAGGTTGCCGTCGATCACGACCGTCCCCGTGGCGTAGATCACGAGCGGGTTGCGTCCGAAACAGCGCAAGGTGGCGCCGGCCTCGATGCGGAGATCGTTGACCCGCAGCACGCCGCGATCCACGATGTGCTGGCGGCCGTTGGAGTCGGTGAACGGGACGGCGGAATCCGTGCTCAACTCCGCCGTTCCGGCGAGCAGGATCAGGTCTTGGTCCTCCGGCACGAAACTGCCGGGGAAGTTGAGCGTGCCGGTGAGGCTGCCGGGCTGCCAGCTGGCGGCCGGCAGCGGCAGCGGCTCGTCCAACGCCAGCCAGGTGGTCGCATCGAAGCCGTCGCGAAACTCGTCCGCCGTGAGTTCGGCCGCGCCGAAGGAAGGGTCGGCGTAGTAATCGGCGAGGCTGGGAGTGGCGTAGTCCGCGGGCGATTGGTCGCCGACGGAAGTCTGCCCGACCAGATCGGCGAAGTCGCGGCGGACCACCAGGCGCAGGCGCCGGTTCGGGGGCAGCACGCCGGTGATCTGATACTCGACGATCGCCCCGCCCGCGCCGCAGTTCTCGTTCAACTGCAGATGGCCCGGAACGCGGTTGACCGCGGGAAAGTCCATTTCGCCCGCGCCGCCGACGACGCCTGCCGCGTAGTAGAGAGCGATGCGATCGAGATTCAGGTTGGTGGTGCGCGGATCCACCGACTGGTCGAAACGCAGTTCGAGCACCGGATCCGGACGCGACCACAGGTTGAGGCCGGCCGGGAAGGATGCCTCGAGCAACACCGGCGGCGTCGGGAGTTCGTCCAGAAAGAGCGGCTCCGTGGGCGGCGCCGGCGTGCGGAAACTGCGGCGCATGCCGCGCGTCAGGTTGCGACCGGAAGTGTCGCGCAGGGAAACCGCGCTGGTGGCGGAGGTCGGGACCGAAATCTCGTAGAGAAAGCCGCCCGGCAAGAGACCGCCGTCGTTCAGGGCGTCCGCACGCGGACAACTCGGGCGGAAGAGCACCACGCGCCCGCCCTCCTCGCCGGTGATTTCGAAGGTGCCGGTGACGGGGCGGTCCGCCGCGGCGCCTTCGAGCCCGCGCACGCGCACCGTGCCGAAGGAGAGGCTGTCCGGGTCGACCGGGTGATTGAACAGGATGCGCATGACCCGGTTGATCTGCCAGGTCTCGCCGTCGCGAACGTTGAGCCCGGTGACGGCGAACTCGCCGGCCGTCGGATAGCCGTTGTCCACGGTGGCCCCCGTGCCCTTACAGGCGGCCAGCGCCAGCAGCGCTGCCCATCCGCAGGCGGGTAGGAGGCGGGTCATGTCCGCGCGCGCCGGCGGCCGTTGCACGAGACCGCGGCTACCAGACGAAGGGCAGCTTCAGGTAGTCGAGCAGCGGCAGCGGCGAGTTCAGATCGATGCCGACGCTCTGCGCGTCGGCGTCGAAGGTCAGACGGTACCGGATGAAGCGGTAGCCCACCAAGGTGGACAGGTTCGAGGTCCACGAGGTGGCGCCCGGGAACGGCGCGCCCGGCACGTTCGTGCCCGCCGCCGACTCGTCCGCGCCCTGGAACTCGACCCTGATGGCGGCCGAATTCGGCAGGCTGTCCCGGAGGCCGTTCGTTTCGACGCGGAAGAACTTCTGCCGCACCGACCACGTCGGGCTGTTCGGATCCACCGCGAAGTCCATCGGAGCGTCCGTGACGCGCGAGTTCATGCGCAGGGTGTCCGCCGCCCGGTCGTAGGAAGCGCCGACGATCTGGAACGCCGAGGAGCCGGTGGCCTTCGGGTAGATGTCATAGCCGATCAGCAGCGCCGGATTGCGCAGGAAGGTCGCGGGGAACAGCGCGGAGGCGCCCGGCACGCGGAGTTCGAACGGATCGAAGGTGACGCTCGTGGTGCTGCCAGTGGCGAGTTCGGCCAACGGGGTCACCTTCTGGTTGGAGGTGTTGACGAAGCCGCTGGCGTTGATCCCGCCGAACTGGAGCAACGCGTTGGCGTAGTCCGGGAAGATCCAGTTGCCGAGGCCGGTATCCGGGCTCGAGCGCAGACCGGCGAGGCCGGTGTCGATCCATTCGCTCTGCGCCATCGAGGCCGCAGCCGCGAAGGGGATGAGCGCGTAGGCCGTCGGCGCGGTGAACAGCGCGTAGGCTTCCTCGAGCTTGTCGGTGTCCACCGGGTTGCCGATGTAGGCCTTGATGCCGTTGGCGGCGGCCGTCGGCCAGGTGATGTCCGTCAGCGGGTTCGGCACGTGAATCTGGATCACGCCGTTGGCGCCGGCGCCGCCGCGGCCGATCATGAAGGTGTTGTTGCCGTCGTCCGTGAACGTGCCGGGGAGCGGCGGCGAATCGCTCGGATCAGCCCAGCCGCGACGACCGCCGAAGGCCTGGATCGGATCGACCGGCGTCAGGCTGGAGAACTGACCGGCGTTGTTGGCGGTGCCCACGTTGAAGGCGGAGAAATCCATGCCGGTGGCGGTGTGCAGCACGATGTGGCCGCCCGAGCCGCCGCCGGAGCCGCTGATGCCGTTGTCCGTGTAGATGACGGATTCCGCGGTGTAGCCGACGCCGCCGTTGGCCTGGATCTTGGACAGGGCGCCGAGCTTGATGCGGCCGATGGCCCAGATCTGGACCTGGCCGCCGCCGCCGCCGCCGCCGGCGCCTTTGCGGTACTTCACCCAGCCGATCTGGTTGGAGCCGCCGCCGACGAGCTGGAAGGTCGAGAGCGGCATGAAGTTCGTGATCGGATCCGCGCCGCCCACGCCGTCGAGGTTGGGGCGATTGATCGCGCAACTGTCGCCACCGCCGCCGCCGCCGGAACCGGCCCACGGAGCCAGCAATTCGCCGACCGTGACCGTGCCGTCGGCGTTGAGGCGCCGGCCCCAGAAGTCGTTCTTGAGGTTGCCGTCGCGCACGAACACCGACTCGCCGCCGCGGCCGGCATCCGGACCCTTGGTCGGGTTGCCGTACGAGAAGGGCGGCGTGGTGCCCGAGGTCCAGGCCGGGTCGAGGTTGTTGGGGGCGTTGCTGTCCTCGATCGCGTCCGTGTCGCGATCGAGGTCCTCGATGCCGAAGCCGCCGGTGGCGCTGAGGTTGGTCAGCGGGGTGTCGTTGTCGGCGCTCGAGCCGCGCATGCCGTCCTCGGCGCCGTAGATCGGCGAATTCGGATCCGGGCCCCACACCACCTCGACCTGCGGGTGGCGGGAGTTCTGGTCCGGGCCGGCGTCGTCCATGCCCGTCGGCTTGAACTCGGTCGTGAGCGGCCACTTGGTCCAATAGATGGACTGGTTCTTGGTGCGCGCAAAGCCGCCGCCGCCGCCGCCGCCGGCGGTCAACTCGTGGGTGTAGCTGGCGGAGTCCTGGCCGGAGTAGACCCCGTCGCCGTAGGCGCCTTCGCCACCTTGGCCGCCGGCGTGCGTCAGCCCGAAGGGGCCGTCACCGCTCTCGCCGCGCGGAGTTTCCGCGATGCCTACCCAAGAGGTATCGCCGCCGCGGCCGCCGCCGCATTCACCCTGGGCGCCGCCTTCCGGGAACTGCGGCGATTGCAAGGAGGAAGGCCACTTGGCGTTGTTGCCGCTGGCGTTGAGCTCGCCGTCGATCGTGACCTGGCCGGCGGCGTAGATGATGAGCGGATTCTTGCCGCGCGCGCGCAGCACGGCGCCGGCGCCGATCGTGAAGTCCAGGCAGTTCAGCACGCCGCCCGTGAGGTAGTGCTGCTGACCGCCGTCGTCCGTGAACGGCTGGGTCGAGTCGGTGAAGATTTCGCGGTAGGGCGAGGTGACGAGGAAGTTCTTGGGGGTGTAGGTGCCCGGGAAGTCGAAGGAGGCGGCGACGTAGCCGGCGCCCACCTTGGCGAAGGGCAGCGGCACCGGCGCGTCGAGATCGAGATAGGCGGAGGTGTCGTACTCGTCGCGGAATTCGTCCGCCGTCAGATCCGTCTCCGTCCAGGAGGGATCGGCGTAGAGGTCGCCGAGCGAGGGCGTGACGTAGGGCTCCCAGAAGGTGTCCTCGATGTTCGTGAGGCCGACCAGGTCGCGGAAATCCTCGGTCATCTGAAGGCGCAGCTTGCGATTCGGCGGCAGGATGCCCGTGATGACGAAATGCACCACCGCGCCGGCCTCGGTGCAGTTCTCGACCAGCACGAGCTGGCCAGGAACGATGTTGGTAGCCGGATAGACGTCTTCCTGGCCGGAACCGATCACGCCCGCGGAGTACTGGACGAAGAGGCGGTCCGTCGAGAGGTTGCTCGGGCGGCCGTCGATCGACTGATTGAACTCGATCTCGATGATCGGGTTCGGCTGCGTGAACAGGTTCAGGCCGGAAGGAAAGCGCACCGAGCGCAGACCCACGGGGCCGGGCGTCAGGTCGAGGAACAGCGGCTCGGTCGGCGGGCGCGGGGTGATGAAACTGCGGCGAATGCCGACGCGCAGCGCGCGGCCGGAAGTGTCCTTG
>CAZDMB010000008.1:10242-23459 GCA_964506175.1 uncultured Planctomycetales bacterium
ATTTCCCCTGGATGGGCATCGCCACCTCGTAGCGATAGCCGCCCGGAAGGAACGCGCCGTTGGAATTGGTGGCGTCCGTCGGACAGGCCGGGCGGAAAATCACCACCCGGTTGTCCTGGCCGGTCGCGAGTTCGAAGCTGCCCGTCACCGGGTGGCCGGAGGCGCCGGCGTCCAGCGCGCGGATCTGCAGCGTGCTGAAGTTGATGGAGAGCGGATCCACCGGGTGGTTGAACTCGACGCGAATCGGCCGGTTGAGCTCCCACACCTGCCCTTCCTGGATGTTGATGCCCTGGACGGCGAACTGGCCGCTGGGGTCGTAGGGATCGCCGTTGTCGGCGCCGCCGACCAGCGTCGGTCCGCCCTTGCATGCGCTCAGGAAGCCCAGGGCCAGGGTGCAGAAAAGGGTGCTGCGGTTCATGCGTCGTGCCGGGTGGCTGGAGACTCAGCCTGAAAGGGATTCAGGTCGATTGTACGGTGCGGGGGTCGTCCCTCTGCAGGAGATCAGGCAAATGCTGTGCCAGGACGCCCGGAGTGGAGCCTCCCCGAAAAGTGCGCCACCGCCCCAGGCCGTGCGAAAGGACTCCGATCCTCCCACGCGAAAATCGAACAGATGTTTCATGAACACAGTGATCCCTTCCAGCCTCATTGGGTAGACTCATCCTGGCCCTGCCCCACCATCCGATGCTGACCCTCACCACTCTCACCCTTGCCCTGACCCTCCAAAGCGGTGCCGCCTGCCCGCAAGAGGCCCCGCTGCCCTTCGAGAGCGCCAGCCGCCTCGAGGTTCAGGCGAATACCTTCCAATCGAACCGGCAGGTGGACCCGGCCGTAGCGGTCAGCCCGACTGGGGAGGTGCTCACCGCCTGGGGTAGCCGCTTCCAGGAACTCGGCAGTTTCGGCGTTTTTGCCCAATTGCTGGACGCCCGGGGGCGCCTCCTGACCACGGAAATCCACGTCAACACCACCTTGCCGGGGTACCAAGGAAAGCCGGCGGTCACCTTCCTGCCGGATGGCACGGCCTGGATCGCCTGGCAATCCGTGGCGCCGGATCCGGCCCTGTGCGGCATCTTCGCCCGCCACTACGGCTGGACGGAGGCCGCAGATGGCGGCCGCCACTTCGGACCGCTCTCCGAGGAGATCGGCATCGACGCCGGCCTGGGCAACAACCCGGCGGACGTGGCCCTGACGGCCGTGGAGGATGGTTGGCTCGCGGCTTGGGCCGTCGACGCCGCGGAAGGCACGCGCCAGGTGCGCGCGCAGCGCTTCGACCCCGCCGGCCGGGCCGCCTGTGAAGCCTTCCGCCTGGGCGACCAAGGCATCCGCGAAGCTCTCGTCTCCCTGGACAGCGCGCCCGGCGGCGCGGTCGCCGTGTGGAGCGAGGCTGACTTCGACGGCGATCCGGTGCGCCTCGCAGGCGCCCTCCTGCGCGGCGCGGAGATGCAGCGCTTCGAAGTGGCCAGCGCGCGCGACGGCCTGCACGTCGAACCCTGCGTCTCGGCCGCGGCCGACGGCTCCTTCGTCGTCGCCTTCATGTCCTCGCAAGATGGCGAAACCTACACCGCGGCGGCGCGGCGCTTCGGCGCCGATGGCCAGCCGCGCGGCGCGGCCTTCGGCGTGGACGCCGGCGGTAGCGACTACCGCAATGGCGCGCTCGTCGCCACGGCGCCGGACGGCGGCTTCGTGGTGGCCTACAACTCCGTCGAGCCGAAGTTCTTCCCGGAGATCGGCGAGCGCCCGGAACTCCCCTCGTCCATCCGCGCGCAGCGCTTCGCCGCGGACGGCACGCGCATCGGCGCGCCCTTCCGCCTCAATCAGAACGACGAGGGCGAGCAGACCCTGCAGGTCGGCGTGAATGCGCGTCACTTCCTCTGGGGCGGCCAGGGACAGTTGGTCGCCGCCTGGCAGGGCGCGATCGCCGATGGCGACGGCCACGGCATCGGCCTCACCATGATCGTGCCCGAGGCTTTGCAGCCGGCGGCGCCGCCGGAGATCGCGCGGCTCGCCGCGGTGGTGGACGCCAAGGTCAGCGACGTCTACACCGACGCCGCCCAGGCGCCCCCGATCTACAACCCCTACTTCGTGCCGGGGCCCTACGTGCCGCCGCCGCCGCCCGCGGCCGGCAGCGCCGGCGGCTTCCAGAGCAACAGCAACACGGGGTGGTATCCGCCGGACCCCGATTTGGCGGTCGGCGCCAATCACGTGGTCAGCGTGGTGAACGGCGAGGTCGGCATCTGGACCAAGAGCGGCACCAAGACCTTCGGCCAGTCGCTCGTCAGTTTCTGGTCCTCCGTCGGAGCCGGCACCTTCGTGTTCGACCCGGTGGCCCTCTACGACGCGCAGAGCGGCCGCTACATCATCGCCGCCGCCGACGGCGCCGGCAGCGGCGACGCGATCTGCATCGCGGCCTCGGACGACGGCGACCCGAACGGCACCTGGTACAAGTACCGCTTCCCCACCTCGGGCACCTGCAACTTCCTCGACTTCCCGAACCTGGGCGTCAACAACGAGACCATCTTCCTCTGCGGGGACTGCTTCAGCGGCGGCGGCAACCGCATCTTCATGTGGGACAAGTCGAAGGTCCTCAACAACCTGTCCGTCACCATGAAGAACGTGCAAGCCGCCACGGGCACGCAGTCGCTGGGCAACACCAAGAACTACGACGGCGACAGCGTCGGCTACTTCTGCACGACCTACTCCGGCTCCTCCACCAAGCTGAAGATCCAGGCCGTCCGCAACGCCAACACTTCGCCCACGCTCTCCACCTACTCGCTGACGGTGCCCTCGTTCAGCAATCCGAACGACGCGGTGCAGAAGGGCACTTCCAACCGCGCCGACACCATCGACTTCCGCATCAAGAACGGCGTGGTGCGCAACAATTACCTGTGGGTGTGCCACAACAACGGCAACAACGGGCGCTCCTCGGTGCGCTGGTACCAGATCGACCTCAACGGCTGGCCCAACAGCGGCTCCAATCCGACGCTCGTGCAGAGCGGCGACATCGATCCGGGCAGCGGCAACTACACCTGGTTCGGCGACATCAACGTCACTTCCACCAACGACGCGGTGATCGCCATGAACCGTTCCAGCAGCACGCAGTACATCTCGATCGAGTTCGCCAGCCGCAAGGCCAGCGATGCGAACGGCACGATGCAGGCCTTGCAGCAGCTGCAGATCAGCACCGCGCCGGAGACGGGCTCGCGCTACGGCGACTACTCCGGCCTGGAGCAGGATCCGGGATCGGACACGCACTTCTGGAGCGCCCACGAGTACATCACCTCCGGCTGGCGCGTCTGGATCGGCGAGATCGAACTCTCCGACGCGGTTCTCGACCTCACCAGCACCCTGCTGATCCACAACTTCCCGGTCACCTTCACGGTCGCGAACTGCAATCCGAACGAGACCATCACGGTGTTCGGCAGTCTGGCCGGCGGCAGCTACTGCCCGCCGGGCTACGGCGGCTTGTGCCTGGAGATCGGCGGCAACGCGCAGACGGTCGGCTCGGCCAGCGCGTCGGCGGCCGGCGTCGCCACCGTCACGCGCACCGTGCCGGCGAACTTCACCGGCAGGACGGTGTTCGTGCAGGCGGCCGCGATCCGCGGCATCGCCGGCGCGTCTTCCGTCAAGTCGAACCTGCTGACCGGCGTGGTCGGCTAGGCGGCGCGGCGGGCCAGGCGGCGCGGGGTCTCGCGACCCCGCGCCGCGCTCATTTCACGAGGCCGCGCGTTGCAGGCTCATGTGCCGGTCCGTGTCGATCACCACTTCGAACCCGGCGAGGCCCGCGGCGCGCGCCGCGGCGCGCAACTCGTCCGGCGTGAGGGCTGCGCCGAGGCTGGCGCGGAACAGTGCGCGCGCCGCCGGCGCCTCCGTGGCGGCGTGCTGGCGCACCAGGTCGTCGGCCGCCTGCGGCGTGTCCGGCCGGTACAGGTCCCGCACCAGGAAGGCGCCGCCCGGCTTGAGCACCCGCCCGCATTCCCGCAGAAAGGGCACCGGGTCCGGAATGTGGTGCAGGATGGTGTTGCTGCACACGGTGTCGAACTCGGCGTCGGCGAAGGGCAGGCGCTTGGCGTCCGCCGCCTGAAAGCGCACGCGCGCGGCGTGGGCGCTGACCGCACGATGCTCCGCGGCGATGCGCAGCATGTGCGCGGACAGATCCACGCCGACCACGCGCAGTTCCGGGTGCGCCGTCACCAACAGCAGCGCGATGTGTCCCGGGCCGCAGCCGACGTCCAGCACGCGGCCGCGCGCGCCCAACTGCAGCAGCCGCTGCACGAAGGCTTCGTTCGGCGCCGAGTGGTCCATCGCATCGTAGGACTCCGCCTCCGCGGCGGTGTCCATCACTTCCGGCTCGAGCACGCGCTGCACGCGCGCCAGCGTACACTCGCCGCGTGCAGTTGGAGGAAGTGGCGCTCGCGCTCGACCGCGAAACGGCGGCGCTCCGCTTTCCCGCGCCGATCGCCTACGTCTATCGGCCGCTGGAATACGCGCGCGCGCCGCACCTCGATTACCTGCGACGCTGGGGCCGACCCGGCGTGCCGGCGCTGTTGCTCGGCATGAATCCCGGCCCCTTCGGCATGGCCCAGACGGGCGTGCCCTTCGGCGAAGTGGCGCTGGTGCGCGATTGGCTGGGCGTGCGCGGCGCGGTGGGCAAGCCCGCGCACGAGCATCCCAAGCGCCCGATCGAGGGCTTCGCTTGCGCCCGCTCGGAGGTCAGCGGACGACGGCTCTGGGGCTGGGCGCGGAGCCGCTATGGCGAGCCGGAGCACTTCTTCGCGCGCTTCTTCGTGTTGAATTATTGCCCGCTCGTGTTCATGGACGAAGGCGGACGGAACCTGACGCCGGACAAACTCCCGGCCGAAGCCCTGGCGCCGCTGCAGGCGGCCTGCGACCGCGCCCTGCGCGGCGCTGCAGCCGCGCTGCGGCCGCGCGCGGTGATCGGCATCGGCGGCTTCGCGGAGGCGCGCGCGCGCGCGGCCCTCGGCGACACGGATCTCACGATCGGCGGCGTGCTGCACCCGAGTCCGGCCAGCCCGGCGGCGAACCGAGGTTGGGCGGCGCAGGCGGAACGCCAACTCGCCGCCCTCGGACTGCTATGAAAGATTTTCGCGTCGTCACCTTGAACGCCAACGGGTTGCGCGCCGCCGCCCGCAAGGGCTTTCGCGCGTGGCTCGACGCGCAGGAGGCGGACGTCTGTTGCTTGCAGGAGATTCGCCTCAGCGCGGCGCAAATCACGCCCGAGCTGTCGCCGCCGCCAGGCTGGCACGCGCGCTGGCTGCACGCCGCGCAGCCCGGCTACTCCGGCGTGGCGGTCTGGTCGCGCACGGAGCCGCGGCGCGCGATCGCCGGCATCGGCGACGCCGAGTTCGACGCCGAGGGGCGGGTGCTCGCCTGCGACTTCGACGGGATCCGCGTCGTCAGCCTCTATCTTCCCAGCGGCTCCTCCAGCCCCGCGCGGCAGGCGGCCAAGTTCCGCTTCATGGCCTTGTTCGCGCGCTGGCTGGCGCGCCAGCGCCGCGCGCGCCTTCCGGTGCTGGTGTGCGGCGACTGGAACATCGCGCACACCGAGCGCGATCTGAAGAATTGGCGCGGCAACCAGGATCACTCCGGCTTCCTGCCCGAGGAGCGGGCCTGGCTGAGCGGCGTGCTGGCCGACGGCGGTTGGCGCGACCTGTGGCGCGGCCTTCATCCCGACGGCGAAGGCGAGGGATACACCTGGTGGTCCCAGCGCGGCGCGGCGCGCGCCAAGAACGTCGGCTGGCGCATCGAGTACCAGATCGCCGTGCCGGCGCTGGCGCGGCGCGCGCGCCGATCCTGGGTCGAGCAGCGCGAAAATTTCTCCGATCATGCGCCGCTGCTGGCCGACTTCGCGCCGCCGAACCCAGGCTAAGATGGACGCGTCATGCTCGCATCCCTCCTGCTCGCCCTCGCCGTTCCCCAGAACGTCCAACATCTCTTCGACGTGAACGAGACCTCGTCGCTGATCGACTGGGAAATCAACACCTCGGCCGGCACCGTGAACGAGACGCCGGACAAGTTTCGGATGAACGGCACCATCAACCTCAAGCTAGACGCGGCGCAGGCGCCCTTCACCCTGGGCCAGTTCAACGGCGCCTTGCTGGTGACCATCCCCGCCGCGCTGCACGGCGAGATCCCGAACCCGATTCCCTTCCTGCCGCCGCTCGCGACCTTCGACCTCGTCGGCCTGCAAGCCAGCGTCAGTTCCGGCGTCTTCGCCATCAACCCGGCGACCGGCGACTTCACCGCGACCGTCGTCCTGCACACCACCGCCGGCCTCAACACCCTCGGCGGGCTCTTCGGCAGCGGCAGCGCGCCGGCCTTCGGCCTGGTCTCCACGCCGACGCCGGTGACCGGCAAGATCACCCAGACTGGCGGCGTGCTCGCCCTGCACCTCGACCTCAACGTGGCGGTCAGCGAAGTCCTCAGCGGCATCACCGTCGACACCAGTCTGGTCGGCCCGCTGGATGCCGCCGCCCAGGTGGCGGCGGCGAACGCCTTCACCGTGTTCGCGCCGGCGCCGCTCGTCCCCGGCGCGGTGGCGGTCGTCAGCGTGACCAACGCCACGCCGGGCGCGCCCACGTGGCTGGCCGGCTCCTTCGCCGGCCTCGGCAGCACCCCGGTGCCGCAGCTCGGCGTCACCCTCAATCTCGCCACGCCCGCGCAAGTCGGCGGCACGCTCATCGCCAACGGGCTCGGCGGCGCCTCCTGGTCGCTGCTGATCCCGCCGGTGCTCGCCGGACGCAGCGTCTGGTTCCAGGCCTTGCAGGCCGGGCGCGTCAGCCAGGTGGCGGGCAGCTACGCGTTCTAGCGCCGCGATGCTCGCGGCTGCTCTCGCGCTCCTCGTCGCGCTGCCCGCGCCGGCGCAGGAGGCGGAACCGCACGGCGGCTGCCGCGCCTGCGACATGCGCGGCGTGCGCGCCTGCAAGAAGCATCCCGCCGATCTCGCCGCCTTCGAGGCCGAGGTCCGCTTCTGCTCGGTGGCGGCGCGCTGCCCGGACTGCGGCGGCGCCCTCACCGTGGACTGCGGCAAGTGCGCGGACGGGCCGGATTCGCCGGCGCGCGAGAAGCGGATGGAAAGCTGCAAGCGCTGGCTGGATGCAGGCAGCGATCCGGAGCGAGTGCTCGGCCGCCCGCTGGTGCGCGTCGAGACCGAGCACTTCGAGGTGATCATCGACGCGGAACTGAAGGAAGGGTCCAAGACCTACAGCGCGCACGAGTTCGCGCACCTGGCGGCGCGCGAGCTCGAGGCGATGGCCGTCAGCCTCGACGCGCATTTCGGCGCGACGGCCGGCTCCTACGCCGGACGCACCCGCATCTGGTACTGGGCCAATCCGGAGGACCACGGGCGCGTCAACCGCGAGATCTTCGGGCGCAACGTCGACGCCGCGATGAAATTCTACGGCCCCAAACCGGCATCCTCCGCCTGGACCGGCGAGAAAGGATTGGAGGGCAAGGCACTCAACGTCGCGATGAACGCCGTGCACGTGGCCGCGCATCTGATGATGTCGGCGATGTTCCGCGCCGAGTGGCTGAACGACAAGAAGGCCGGCTGGTTCGACGAAGGCGCGGGCCATTGGTACGAAGACATGCGCTTCAAGCGCACCGCCACGTACTGCATGGACGAGGCCAACTCGGACCTCGACTGGAAGGGCGGACAGTGGCGCGTGGCCATCAAGGACTGGCTGCGCAAGCATCCCGACCCGTTGTTGCCGGCGCTGGTGCAGAAGCTCTCGGGCACGCTGTGGCCGGAGGAACACGGGCTGTCGTGGTCGCTCTACGACTGGATGGTGGCGGAGCATCGCTTGGCGCTCAAGCCGCTGCTGCTGGGTTACAAGGACGGCAAGGACGCGCGCGACCTCTTTCGCGAGCACCTCGGCATGACGGTGCCCGCCGTCGAGGAAGCGTGGCGCGCGTGGGTCGAGAGAACCTATCCGGAACGCGATCCCAAGGTGCGCAAGAAGCTCTCGGGGCCGGTCCGCGGCGGCGACGACGCCGATCCCGCGAGCGAGGAATGATTTCCCGCCGGCGGCTGCTCCTCTGGTCCCTGCTGTGGGCGGGCGGCTGCGTCCGCGCCGGCGAGACGCCGGAGGCGATCGCCGCGCCGCGCGGGCCCGCCCCCTACGACCACGTGCTGATCGTGAGCGTGGACGGCCTGCGCGCCGACGCGATCGCGCGCGCCGAGGAGCGCGGTCTGACGGCCTACGCCCGCCTCGCGCGCGGCGCCGCCACTTGGAATGCGCGCACGGATCCCGACTGGACCGTGACCCTGCCGAATCATCTCGACATGGTCACGGGCCGCTGGACGGAAGGCCCCGCCGGCCACCATTGGCGCGACAACGAGCTGCCGCCGCCGGGTCTGCGGCTGCGCGGCGGCGTGGACTCCGTCTTCGGCGTCGTGGCCGCGGCCGGCGGTCGCTGCGCGCTCTTTCCGACCAAGGAGAAGTTCGTGTTGATGCCCCGCAGTTGGAACGGGACGGACACGGGCACCGCCGCCGGGCCGATCCACGCCTATCAGCTGCAGCCGAACGCGGCCGCGGCGGCGGCGGCCGTGATCGCCTTCTGGGAGGCGGACGCAACGGCCGCGCCCACGCTCGCCTTCGCCCATTTCTCGGAGTGCGACGCCGCCGGCCACGCGCATGGCTGGGACACCGGCGCCGGCACGCCCTACGCCGCCGCCGTCGCCGCCACGGATGCGGCGCTCCGCAGCGTGTTCCAGTGGTTGGATGAGCGCCCCGCGCGCGCGGCGCGCACCGCCGTCGTGCTCACCGCCGATCACGGCGGCGGCGCGCCGTTTCTGAGCCACGACGGCCCGGGCCACGTCGCCGTGAATTTCACAATTCCATTCCTGGTCTGGGGCGGCGACGGCGCCCCCGGCGGCGACCTCTACGCGCTGAACGCCGGAAGCCGCGAGGAGCCGGGCCGCGCGGACTGGGGCGCGGAACGCGACGGCCTGCCGCCAATCCGCAACGCCGAGGCCGCGAACCTCGCCGCCGCGCTGCTGGGATTGAGCGCCGTCCCGGGTTCAACGGTCAACGCGCGGCAAGACTTGCGCTGGCGCGGGGCGAAGACGCCGTGAGCGGCGGCCCGGTGCTGCTTGCGCTCGACGCGGGGACGACCAGCACGCGCGCGATCGCCTTCCGCGAAGATGGCGCGCAGTTGGCGGTCGCGCAGCGCGAACTGCCGCAGTCCTTCCCGCGGGACGGCTGGGTGGAACACGATCCCCTGCGCATTGCCGCCGATGCCGAGGCCGTGTTGCGCGAGGCGGCGGACCGCGCCGGCGCGCCCCCGACGGCCATCGGCATCACCAATCAGCGGGAGACCGTGGTGCTCTGGGAGCGCGCCAGCGGCCGGCCGCTGGGCCCGGCGATCGTGTGGCAGGACCGGCGCACCGCCGACGTCTGCGACCGCCTGCGCGCCGCCGGCCACGAGCCTGAGGTGGCCCGTCGCACCGGCCTGCTGCTCGATCCCTATTTCTCCGCCACCAAGATCGCGTGGCTGCTCGATGAATTGCCAGGCGCGCGCGCCCGTGCCGAGCGCGGCGAACTCGCCGCTGGCACGGTGGACTGCTGGCTGGCCTGGACGCTCGGCGGCGACGGCCGACACTTGACCGACGCCTCCAACGCCTCGCGCACCTCGCTCTTCGACCTGGAACAGCAGCGCTGGAGCGACCCGCTGTGCCGCCTCTTCCGCGTGCCGCGCGCGCTCCTGCCGGAGGTGCGCGACAGCGCCGGCGACTTCGGCATGGTGCGCGCCGCCGTGCTGGGCGCGCCGACGCCGCTGCGCGCGCTCATCGGCGATCAGCAGGCCGCCGCCTTCGGCCAAGCCTGCCTGGAGCCGGGCAGCATGAAGGCCACCTACGGCACGGGCGCCTTCACCCTGCAGAACACCGGCGCGCAGATCGTGCGCTCGCGGCAGCGGCTGTTGACCACGGTGGCCTGGCGACTCGGCGGCGCCGCCAGCTATGCCGTCGAAGGCAGCATCTTCCAGGCGGGCACGGTCGTGCAGTGGCTGCGCGACGAACTGGGAGTGCTCCGGTCCGCCGGCGAAGCCGAGGCGCGCGCGCGGCGCGCCGATCCGCGCCTGCGCGTCTACCTGGTGCCCGCCTTCACGGGCCTCGGGGCGCCATGGTGGCAGCCGGCCGCACGCGGATCCATCCACGGACTCACGCGCGACGCCGGCGCGGACGAACTCGTGCGCGCGGGCCTGGAGGCGGCCTGCTTCCAGACGCGCGATCTGCTCGACGCCGCCGCCGCCGACGGCGCCCGTCTGCCGGCAGAGTTGCGCGTGGACGGCGGCATGGCGCGCAATGATTGGCTGCTGCAGGCCCTCGCCGACTTGACGGGCGTGGTGGTGGAGCGGCCGGCGCTGACGGAGACGACCGCGCTCGGCGCGGCGTGGCTGGCGGGCATCGGCGTCGGCGCGCTCGACGGGCCGGCGGCGGCGGCGCGCGCCTGGCGCGCGGAGCGCCGCTTCGAGCCGGCGATGAGCGCCGCGGAACGCGACGAGCGCCACGCCGGCTGGCGGCTGGCGGTGGCGCGCACGCTCCACGGAATCTGATCCCGGCGGCGCCCCCCGCGCGGCATGATGGAGGACGCATGAAGACGGAGGCGCCCGCCGGCGACGTCGGAAGCGCGTTCGACGCGGCCTCGGCGCTGCGCGGCGCCCTGCGCCGGCTCACCCTGCTCGGCGCCGCGTTGATCCTGCTGATGGCGGGCTTCCGGCTGGCCTTCGTGGTGCGCTATGCGCATCCGGAGGTGTGGCGTGATTTTTCCTGGGCGCTGCCGAAGGCGTTCGCCGCAGGCCTGCTGCATGACCAGCGCATCGTGCTGTTGTTCCTTTTGCCGCCGCTGCTGGCCCTGCTGTGGATGCGCGCCGCCGACCGCGCGCGCTGGGAGCGCTGGCTGCGCTTCGCCTTCTGGTGGACTCTGATCGGCATCGTGATGCTCATCACGATCCTGATCTCGGACTTCGTCTTCTACGCGTTCTTCTCGACGCACTTCTCGGTGCTGGCATGGGGCTTGCTCGAGGACGACATGCGCGCGGTGACCGCCGGCGCCTGGAAGTCGCAACCGATCCTCCTCTACTCCGCGCTGATCGCCGCCGCCGCGTGGGTGCTCGTGCGCATCCTCCGTCGCACGTGGTCCGCGGCGCGGGTGCTGCGGCCGCACGCCGCGCCGCCGGGCGCGCTCGGCGCCGAGTCGCGGCTCAATGCGCAAGTGGCCCTGCACGTCGCGGCGACCGTCCTGCTGCTTTCCTGGTCGTTCTCGCCGTCCACGCGCGAACTCGACGGCGAGCTGCCCAGCTCCGGATTCCTGCGCAGCGTGCCGCCGAACGGCGTCGAGAAGCTGGCGGAGGCGGTGTGGATGCGGCTGTCGGAGGAACCGCTGTCGGTGGCGCAACGCTTCGGCTACGCCGGGCGCCGCAGTGAGGCGCTGCGGGACTTTGCCGGCGCTGCATCCGACGGCATGCCCGAGGCTCCCACCCTCGATCTCCTGCCGGCGCAGGCGATGCAGCCGCGGCCGGTGGTCGAGCATCCGCCGCACGTGGTGCTGGTGGTGATGGAATCCTTCGCCACTCATCTGCTGCGCTGGCAGGACGCTGGCTTCGACTTGCTTGGGCCGCTGGAGGCGCACTGGGACGAAGGCTGGGTGTTTCGCCGTTTCCTTCCGAGCGACAACGGCTCCGCCGGATCGATCCTCTCGCTCATGGTGGACCTTCCCTACCGCCCCGGCACCAAGCAGCTTTCGCAGGCGGAATATCACTCCCAGGCTTTCCCCACCTCGGCCGCGCTCGCGTTCGCGCGGCGCGGCTACGAAACGCGCTTCCTCTACGGCGGCCCGCTCGAGTGGCGGCGTATCGGCGAATTCGCCGCGCGCCAGGGCTTCGAGGAGGTATCCGGACAACGCGAGATCCTGGGTGAATTGGGAATGAATCGCGAGACCGGCGCGGGCGAATGGGGCGTCTGGGACGAACACCTGTTCACGATCGCGGCGCGGCGTCTGGCGGCGGCCGCGCGGCCGCAGTTCCTCGTGCTCTTCACAACGACCAATCACACCCCTTACGAGTTGCCGGCGCAGGCGCATCTGCCCGAGTTGGCGCCGCCGCCGGAGTTGGAGCAGCGCGCGAGGCCACTGAGCGAGTTGCAGTTGCGCCAGTTGCGCACCTACCAGTACGCCTGCCATGCATTTGGCCGCTTCCTCGACGGCCTGGACGCCGAGGGCTTGCTGGAGCGGACGGTGGTGGCCGCCACCGGCGACCACACCGTCGGCATGGGCATCCCCTTCTCGGCGCGCGAAGTGGTCCTGCAGCGGGCCGTCCCCTTCTTCCTGCTGGCGCCCCCGGCGATCGCACGACAGTTCCAGCCGGACCTGAGCACCCCGGGAGCCCACAAGGACGTCATCCCAACCCTCCTGCAAGTCTCCGGCAATGCGGATGGCAGTTTCCGCGGCATCGGCTCCAGCCTGCTGGATCGGACGGCCATCCCATTCGGCTACAATCCTTCAGGCTTGTATGTTGGCCGCGACGCTGTCCTCGTCGAGTTTGAAGACGGCTTCGGCCCCATGCGCTGGCAGGGTGACGGGGTCGAGGTCAGCCCGGTGGAAGAGAGCGCCTTCCACCGCGCTCTGCTGCGACGCTGCCGCGCCAGCCTGGCCTTGACGGACTGGATCGTGTGCGAGAGCGAGGAGCAGCACCCCTGACCCGTCTCCGCGAACCGGCCAGAAAGTCCGGAATCGCGTACCCGGGCTCGCCCCGTTTGAAATAGCATCGAAAGGAATCCATGAACAAGCACTCCCTCCTCGTGGTGCCGCTCCTGGCAGCGGCGTTCGCTCTTCCCGCGCAGGCGGCGGCGCCTCAGTGATGCGGGAGTGGTAGCTCGGGCCGTGCGCCCGGCAATGGCACTGGGTCCTACGGCGGTCCCTCGGACACCACGGGACCGGGCGGTTCGGGCGGCGCCGGCGGCGCCGTCACGCCGGGCGGAGCAGGCGGCGGCGCCGGCGGGCCGGGCGGCGCCACCACGCCGGGTGGCGGCGCGACGCTCCCCACGAACCATGGGAAGACGGCGCGCAAGCTGCTGAAAATGGACTGGAATTATCCGGTCTTCAAGTCCAAGGAGGGCGCACGCTCCGGCAAGCAGGAAGGCACCGTCGCGCAAGCCGTCGCCGCCGCTCTGCCCGAGCGCGAAGCCTTCCTCTACCTGTCGG
>CAZDMB010000009.1:0-15455 GCA_964506175.1 uncultured Planctomycetales bacterium
CTTCACGCGCTGCTACTGGAATTCCAGCGGCGTGTGGGTCAACCCGCGCCAGCCTGGGCAGACGGAGATGGAGTATCAGATGCGCAACTGGTACTACTTCAATTGGCTGTGCGGCGATCACATCGTGGAGCAGCACATCCACAACCTCGACGTCTGCAACTGGGTGATGCAGGATCACCCGGTGCGGGCCGAGGGCATGGGCGGACGGCAGGTGCGCACCGGCAAGGACTTCGGCGAGATTTACGACCACCACGCCGTGGAGTTCACCTATCGCAACGGCGCCAAGCTGCTGTCGCAGTGCCGCCACATCCCGAACTGCGCGGAGAACGTCAGCGAACATGCGCACGGCACGCGCGGGTACGCCGACGTCAGCGGCGCGCGCCTCGTCTCGGCCGGCGGCTGGGAGTGGCGCTTCCAGGGCGAGTCGCCGGATCCCTACCAGCGCGAGCACGACGATCTGTTCGCCGCCATCCGCGAGGGCCGGCCCTACAACGAGGCGGTCAACGGCGCGCACAGCAGCATGACCGCGATCCTCGGCCGGCTGGCCACCTACTCGGGCCGGTCCGTGTCCTGGGACGAGGCGCTGGCTTCGGGGATGGCGCTCCGACCGAGCTCCTACGAGTGGAACGGCACCCCGCCGACCCTGCCGGATGCGAACGGCTTCTACCCGGTGGCGATGCCCGGCGTGACGCCCGCCTGGTGATGCGCGATCGATCATGAACGGCGTCCTCGCCCTGCTGCTCCTCTGCGCGCAACAAAACGCCGCAGCGTGGCTGGACGACTACGACGCCGGCCTCGCAGCGGCGCAAGCCGCAGGCAAGGACATGCTCGTCGAGTTCACCGGCTCGGATTGGTGCGCGCCCTGCCGGCGGCTCGGCGAGCAGGTGCTCGACACGCCGGAGTTCCTGGCGCTGGCCGGCGCCTCCTGCGTGCTCGTGCGGCTGGATTATCCGCGCAGTCCCGAGGCGAAGGCGCTCGTCCCCCATCCCGAGCGCAACGCCGCGATTGCGCAGGCCTGGGCGGTGAGCTCCTTTCCCACCCTGGTGCTCGCCGCGGCCGACGGCGAGCCGTACGCCGAAACCGGCGATCAGGATCTGACGCCGGCGAAGTTCTGGGAGGACCTGCAGGGCCTCCGGAGCGACGCGGCGGCGCTGCGGCCGCAACTCGCCACCCTCGAAGCGCGCTTGCGCGGCGGCAAGGACGTCGCGGCAGCGGCGCGCGCCTCCATCGCCCTGCTGCGCGCCTCCAGCCCGCGTCTGCGCCTGCGCGAGAGCCTGCTTCCCGCCCTGCGCGGCGCCCGCGCCGAGCTCGCCGCGACGGAGCCGGCCTTGGAAGTCGACTTCCTGCGCCTCCTCCTCGAGCTGCGCCGTGCGACGAACACCGAGGAAGAGGAGGCCATCGCCAAGGATCCGGACAACGAGACCGGCCTGTACGAGCAGGTGATGCTGGCGCGCCTCAGCCGCGTGCAATTCGTGGCTGAGATGGAGGCATTCAACCACGACCTCGAGCGTTTCGTCGCGCTGGATCGATACCACGACGCCTCGGCCTGCTCCCACATGCTGGTGCAGTCCTCGCGCTTCTATCACAACTACCTGGCGCGGCCTCAGGGCGCGCGGCTGATGGCCGGGCGCGCCCGCCGCCTCGGCGCCGTCGCCCCGGAAGACGAGGCCTGGCTGCGGAAGATGCTCGGTTCTTGAAGGGCGGGAGCAAGAAAGCCGTCACGCGGCGGCGCCCCAGGCCGTATTCTGGTCAACCGGCCGGCCCAGCCCGGCCCCCCACACCCACCTCATGAAACTCCTCCTCGCTGCCGGCGTCATGCTCGCCGGATCCCCCTTGTTCGCGCAGGGCTACGGCCCGGACTGGCTCGACGACTTCGACAAAGCCGTCGCCGTCGCCAAGAAGGAGAACAAGGACCTCCTGGTCGACTTCACCGGCTCCGACTGGTGAAAATACTGCAAAGACCTCCGTGCCGAGGTCTGGGAGCATGACGCCTTCACCAAGGGGGCGGTCGCCAATTTCGTGCTCGTCTCGCTGGATTTCCCGCACTCCGAAGAGGTGAAGGCCAAGGTGCCGAATCCTGGCCGCAACAAGGAGTTGCAGCTGCAGTACGGCGTGCAGGGCTTCCCCACGGTGTTGCTGATGACGGCCGACGGGGAAGTGTTCGCCCAGACGGGCTACAAGGGCATGAGTCCCGAGGACTACCTGGCCGACGTGCGCGAGATGAGCGCCAAGGGCAAGAAAGCCTTGAGCGACGCCAAGGCGCTGATGAGCGAATACGAGTCGGCCAAGGACAAGGCCGCGGTGGTGCGCAAGGCCATCGCCGCCCTGGACGCCGCGGGCGAGGGCTCCGGCCCGAGCGCCAAGCTGGGCCAGGTCGTGCGCAACGGCCTGACGCTGGATCCCGAGAACAAGGCCGGCCTCAAGTTGGCAAGCCTCACCTGTCTCGTCGTCAACGGCCAGGCGGCGCGCGGCGAGTTGGACCTCGCGCTCGAGATGGATCCGCGCAACGAACTCGGCCTGATGGAGGCCGTGGTCTCGAGCGAGTATCAGAGCATCAGCGACGAGGACGGCATGAAGAGTTTCCTCGCTCACGCGCAAACTCTCTACGACCTCGGCACCGTGCACAAGAGCGAACGCGTCGCCATGGTGTTCGCCGTCGCCGCCTTCATGTACAACCAGGAGCAGGGCAACCAGGCGAAGGCCAAGCCCTTCGCCGCCAAGGCCCTCGAACTCGGCGGCCTGCCCGAGTACGTGGTGCCCATCATGCAGGAGATCACCGGTCAGCAGGGCTGAGCGCCCAACCGGCACCGGCGGGCGGGAGCCTAGACTACGCGTCATGGTTCCCGCCCTCTTTCTTTTCCTGGCGGCGCAGGAGGCGTCGCCGCTGTTCGACGGGAAGACTCTCGACGGCTGGCACGGCCGACCGCACCTCGACCCGCGCGAGGAAGCCGCGCTGCCGCAGGAGAAGCGCGGCGAATTGCAGGCCCAGTGGGATGCGGAATTGCGTCAGCATTGGCGCGTCGAGAACGGCGAGATCGTGAATGACGGCGAAGGCCCGTTCCTCACCACCGGCCGCGTGTTCGGCGACGCCGAATTCGAATTGGAGTATCTCACGGTGCCGGGCGCCCGCAGGTGCAGATCTGGGATTCGACCAAGGAGGGCGGCAAGTGGGAGCTCGGCGCGGACAAGGGATCCGGCGGCCTGTGGAACAACGAGCGTCACCTGCGCTTCCCGCTGCGCAAGATGGACGCGGACTTCGGCGTGTGGAATCGCATGCGCATCCGCATGGTCGGAGAGCGCACCTGGGTCTGGCTGAACGGCGCGCTGGTGACGCCCGGCGTGCCGCTCGAGAACTACTGGGATCGCAGCGCGCCCCTGCCGCGCTTCGGCGTGCTGCAGTTCCAGACGCACGGCGGCGAGATCCGCTTCCGCAACGTGCGCATGCGCGAGCTGCCGACGGAAGAAGCGGACGCCTACCTCTACGCCATTCCGCCGGAGTTCCCCTTCCGGCGCGGCGAGCGCGACGCCGGCGTGCCCGAGGAAATGGCCTTCGAGCCGGTCTTCGACGGCCAGACCTGGACGGGATGGAGCGGTCCCGTGGACGAGTACGAGATCGCCGACGGCGCCATCCGCTGCCGCCCCGGCCGCGGCGGCACGATCTTCACGACCGAGGAGTTCGGCGATTTCCAGGCGCGCTTCCGCTTCAAACTGCCGCCGGGCGGCAACAACGGCCTGGCGATCCGCTATCCAGGCGAGGGCGACACCGCCTACGCCGGCATGTGCGAGCTGCAGGTGCTGGACGACGGCGCTAAGCAGTACGCGGAATTGCAGCCCTGGCAGTACCACGGCTCGGCCTACGGCATGGTGCCGTCGAAGCGCGGCTACCAGCGCGCGCCGGGAACCTGGAACACGGAGGTCGTGACGGTCGTGGGCGGACGCGTGCAGGTGGAGTTGAACGGCACGGCGATCCTGGACGCGGATCTCTGGGCGCTCGAGAAGACGGCCGACGGCAAGGAGCATCCCGGACGCATGCGCGCGCGCGGCCATTTCGGCTTCGCGGGCCACGGCGACGCGGTCGAGTTCCGCGAGATCGAGATCCGCCGCCTGTGAGCGGCGCGCCGGAGTACCTGCTCGGCGCCGCAAGCGCCGAGTTGGAGCGACTACGCGTCCAGCACGACATCTGGCGCGAACCGATGCTGGCGCTGATGGACGCCGCCGGCTTCGCGCCGGGGCAGGCCCTCCTCGACCTCGGTTGCGGCCCGGGCTGGAGCACCCTGGAACTCGCGCGTCGCGTCGGACCGACGGGCCGCGTGGTCGGGCGCGACCGCTCTGCGGCGATGGTGGCGGCCGGGCGCCGCCTCGCCGCGGCAGAAGGCGCGGCCCACGTGGCTTTCGATTGCGCGGACGCCGCCGCGCCCTTTCCCGCCGGCCCGTGGGACGGCGCCTACGCCCGCTGGCTGTTCTGCTGGCTGCCCGAGCCGCTGCCCGCCCTGCGCGCCGCCGCCCAGGCGCTCCGGCCTGGCGGACGCCTCGCCATCAGCGACTACCTCTGCTACGCGAGCGAACTGCGGCTCGAGCCTTGCACGCCGGTCTTCGCCCGCGGCCTCGCCGCCGTCGAAGCTTCGTGGCGCGACGCGGGCGGCGACCCGCGCATCGGCGAGCGCCTGCCGGCGCTGCTGGACGCCGCCGGATTGCGCCTGGTGGCGCGCGCCGAACTGCGGCGGGCCGGCGGGCCGCGCGACCCGCTCTGGGGTTGGCCCACCTCCTTCTTTCCCCTGTTCCTGCCGAAGCTCGTCGCCGACGGCTACCTCTCCGCGGCGGACGCCGCCGCCTTCTTGGCGGAGTGGCCCGCCGCCGCGGCCCGCCCGGAGGCCCGTTTCACCGCCCCGACGATGCTCCATCTGGTCGCGGAGCGGCCCGTATGCTGAATGCGACGATGCACAGCCGACGCACCTTCCTGGGCAACGCCGCGGCTGGCGCCGCTCTCGCCACTCTGGTTCCCGGCGCCGTGGCGCGCGCCGCCGCACAGATCGCCGCGCGCGGCCAGGAACCGCTCTTCCGCATCTCTTTGGCGCAGTGGTCGCTGCACCGCGCCCACTCCGGCGGCGCGTTGCCGGCGCTCGGCTTTCCGGGCAAGGCGGCGTCCATGGGCTTCCAGGCGGTCGAATACGTCAACGTGTTCTTCCTGGATCACGTGAAGGATTTCGGCTGGCTCGGCGAGTTGAAGCGGCGCTGCGAGGGCGACGGCGTGCGCAGCCTGCTCATCATGTGCGACGGTCTCGGCGCTCTCGGCGATCCGGACGAAGCCGCGCGCGCGCAGGCAGTGCAGAACCATCTGCCCTGGCTGGACGCCGCCAAGTTTCTCGGCTGCCACTCGATCCGCGTCAACGCGCAGAGCTCGGGCAGCTGGGAGGAGCAGCGCGCGCGCGCGGCCGACGGTCTGCACCGCTTGTCCGCGGCCGGCGACCAGCGCGGCCTCAACGTGATCGTCGAGAACCATGGCGGGCTCTCCTCCAACGGCAAGTGGCTGTCCGAGGTCATCCGCGCCGCGGATCACCCGCGCTGCGGCACGCTGCCGGACTTCGGCAACTTCAATCTCGGCGGCGGCAAGGAATACGACCGCTATCAGGGCGTGCAGGAAATGATGCCCTTCGCCAAGGCGGTGAGCGCCAAGTCGCACGACTTCGACGCGGCGGGCAACGAGACGCACACCGATTACCGGCGCATGCTCAAGATCGTGTTGGCCGCCGGCTACCACGGGCACATCGGCGTGGAATTCGAGGGCGACGGCGTGAGCGAGGACGAGGGCATGCTGCTGACGAAGCGGCTGCTCGAGCGCGTGCGCGAGGAGCTGGCCGCCGGCGGCTGATGCCATGCCGCGCGTGCTCCTGCACTTCACGCCGCAGTTGCGCCGCTTCCTCGACGCGCCGACCCAGGAGCTGGATGCGCGCAGCGCCCGCGAGGCGCTCGACCGCCTGCGTCGCGCGCAGCCGCGCCTCGGCGCGTACTTGATGGATGAAACCGGTCGCGTGCGCCAGCACGTCGCGGTCTTCATCGGCGGGCGCCTGGTGCGCGCCGCCGCCGAGCTCGACGCGCCGCTCGCCGAAGGCGCCGAGATTCACCTGATGCAGGCGCTTTCCGGAGGTTGACATGCGCACGATTCTGACCGCGACCCGCAAGGGGCTGTTCACGTGGAAGCGCGACGGCGGCGCCTGGCGCGTCGTGCGCCACGATTTCCGCGGCGACCCGGTCACTCTCGTGCTGCACGACGCCCGCGACGGTTCGCTGTACGCCGCCCTCGACCTCGGCCACTTCGGCCCGAAGATGCACGCGCTGCGGCCGGGCAGCGCGGAGTGGGAGGAGATCGCCTGTCCGCAGATGCCGCCGGATGCCGGCAGCGGCGTCGCGGTGAAGATCATCTGGGAGCTGGCCGCCGCCGGCGCCGACGCGCCGGGACAACTCTGGGCCGGCACCACCCCGGGCGGACTGTTCCGTTCCGACGACGCCGGCCGCTCCTGGCAACTCGTGCGCGCCCTGTGGGATCATCCCGGACGGAAAGAGTGGTTCGGCGGCGGCTTCGTGGATCCCGGCATCCACTCGGTGTGCGTGGATCCGCGCGACGCGCGCCGCGTGATCGTGGGCGTCTCCTGCGGCGGCGTGTGGGAGACGCGCGACGGCGGCGACGCCTGGCGCAACGTGGCGGCGGGCATGCGGGCCGAATACATGCCGCCGGAGCGCGCCGGCGATCCCGCCATCCAGGATCCGCACCGCGTGGTGCGCTGCGCCGCCGATCCGGACTGGCTGTGGGCGCAGCACCACAACGGCATCTTCGTGCGGCCCGCCGGCGCGGCGACCTGGCAGGAGGTCAGCGCCGCCGCCCCGGTGTCGGCCTTCGGCTTCGCCTGCGCGGTGCACCCGCACGATCCGCGCACGGCGTGGTTCGTCCCGGCCACCAAGGACGACAAGCGCATTCCCGCCGAGGGCAAGGTGCTGGTGCAGCGCACCCGCGACGGCGGCGCCAGTTTCGAGGCGCTGCGTCACGGACTGCCGCAGGAACACGCCTACGACATCGTCTACCGTCACGCTCTCGACGTGGACGCCGAGGGCCGCGGCCTCGCCTTCGGCTCCACCACCGGCAGCCTGTGGGCGAGCGAGGATGGCGGCGACCGCTGGCAAGAACTGAGCACGCGTCTGCCGCCGATCTACTGCGTGCGCGTGTCGGCATGAGTCTCGCCCTGCTGCTGCTCGCGGCCCTGGCGCAGGATCCTGCGCGAGCTCTCGCCGACGCCGTGGAACTGCCCACTCGTGCGGCGCGGCGCGCGGCCGCGCTGGCGCTGGCGCAGCGGCAGGACGTCGGCGTCGAGCAGTGGCTCGCGGCGGCGCTGGCGCTCGCCCCCATCGCCGGTGCCCCGCGCTCCGCCGGCGCGCACTCCGTGCAAGCGGAACTGCCGGTGCTCGACGCCACGGAGACCACCACCATCCATGTCTACGTGCCGGCGAGCCTGGACGCCGCGCGCCCCGCGCCGCTGATGCTCGCCTTCCACGGAGCCGGCGGCGACGGCGCGGCGATGATCCGCGAATGGCAGGCGACGGCCGAGAGCCTCGGCATGCTGGTGTGCGCGCCGACGGACGCGCAGGCGGACGAAGGTTATGCCTTCACCCCGCGCGAACGGGCCGCCGCGTTGGCGGCTCTGCGCTGGATGCGCCGTCATTACGACGTGGACGAGAACCGCGTGCATCTTTCCGGCGCCAGCCGCGGCGGACACCTGGCCTGGGACCTCGGCCTGCGGCAGCCGGACCTGTGGGCCAGCGTGTCCCCGCGCATTGGCGGGCCGAGTTTCGTGGTGACGGGCGGGCGCAACAACCTGCGCTATGCGCAGAATCTCGCCGCCACGCCGCTGCGCGATCTGCAGGGCGCGGGCGACGACCCGAAACTGCTCCTCAATCTGCGCATCGCCTTCGAGCGGCTGCGCGCCGCGGGCGCGAAGGACGCGCAACTGATCGAGCAGCCGGACCAGGCCCACGCCTACGACCCGGCGGCGGTGGACTGGGCCGCCTGGCTCGGCGCGTGCGTGCGCGATCCATTCCCGCCGGAGCAGGCGTTCCGCTGCGCGTGGAAGAATCCAGAGCGCTGCGGCTGGATCCGCATCGACCGCGCCGCCAAAGAAGTGCAGGAGGTGTTCCCGCTGAAGGTCGGGGCCGCCGACTGGGAGTCCTGGGATCACGAGCGCAAGGTGCGCTTCATCCTTCAAGAGGCTGACGCGCGCACCGCCGAACTGCGCCTCGTGCGAGGGGCCGATGGCGCCATCGCCGCGTCCGGAACCGGCGTCGAAAAATTCAGCCTGCTCCTGCCCGCCGCTTGCTTGGCCGCCACGCCGAAGATCGTGGTCACCGCGGGCGGGAAGGAGAAGCGCTTCCAGCCCCGGGCGTCGGCCAAGGTCTTGCTCCTGGACTTTGTCGAGCGCTTCGACCGGCGCTTCCTGCCGGTGGCCGAGGTTGCGGCCGCGTTCTGATATTCTGGCAGCGCATGCATCCGCAACGTTCCCTCCTTGCGCTGGCGGTCGCCGGCGCCGCCGTCCTCATCTTGCCCGCTGCGCTTCCCTCCTTCGGCCCGCGCCAGGAGCCGGGCGAGAAGCACAAGGAGGACGAAACCCCGCTCGAGAAGCAAATGGAGAGGATCGACCGCGGGATGAAGACCCTGCGGCGCAGCGTGACGGATCCGGCGAAGACGGCGGACAACGTCGTGCTCGTGCGCGGCATGGAGGAAGCCGCGCTGCTGGCGGTGCCTTTGTGCCCGGATCCCTTCACCCCCATGGACGAGACGCAGAAGACCGTCTGGCGCATCGGCTTCGAACGCCGCATCCTGGCGGTGGCCGACGGCCTGCTGCAACTCGAGCAGGCCCTCGTCGAAAACCGCCTGGAAGACGCGAAGAAGCAGCACGAGGCCCTGATGAAGCTGAAGAAAGACGGGCACAACACCTACATCCCGCCTGAAGAGGAGGAGTAGGCCATCGCGCGCCTCAGTGATCTCGCGGCCGGCGCGGCGCCCCTCGCGGTGCCCCTCCTCGTGGGATCAGGACTGGCCGCTGGCGGCGCCTGGACCTGGTCCGGCGCCGCCGTCGTCTTCGTGGTCGTGCCGCTGCTCGAGGCCGCCTGCGGACGCACTCCGGCGCAGGCGCCCCATCCGCGCAGCCGCGCCGACGACCTGCCGCTGTGGCTGGTTCTGCCGACGCTGGCGGCGCTCACGGCCTTCGCCATCCATCTCGCCGCCGATCCTTCGCGCTTGCCGTACGAACGCCTCGGTGCGGCGCTCTCGGCAGGTCTGGTGAACGGCGCGATCGGCATCACCGCCGCGCATGAACTGATCCACCGCAAGGCCGCGGCGGAGCGGGCGCTGGGCGAGGCGCTGCTCGTGCTCGTGAACTGGGTGCACTATCCGATCGAGCACGTCCTCGGCCACCACCGCACCGTCGGCACGCCGGAAGATCCTGCCACCGCGCCGCGCGGCATGGGCCTGTGGCGCTACCTGCCGCGCGTCCTCTTCGGCGAGCCGCGCAGCGCGTGGCGGCTCGAGGGCCAGCGGCTGCGCCGCCGCGGCGAAGGCGCGGGCACATGGCGCGACCGGCGCATGCGCGGGGCGCTGGAAATGATCGCGATCAACGGCGGGGTGGCGGCCCTGTGGGGATTCGCCGGCTGGCTGGCCTTCGCGGCCAGCGGCCTCACGGCCGTCGTGCTGCTGCAAGGAGTGCAGTACGTCGAGCACTATGGCTTGGTACGCGGACGGCGGCCCGACGGCTCCTGGGAAGAGCAGACGGCGGCGCACGCCTGGGACAGCGAGCACGCCGTGTCCAAAGCCCTGCTGTTTCGCCTGCCGCGCCACGCCGACCACCACCTCATGGCGTCTCGCCCCTATTCGGAGCTTCAGTCCCATCCGGAGAGTCCGCAAATGCCGGGAGGCTACGCCCAGATGATCCTGCTCGCCGCCGTGCCGCCCCTGTGGCGCCGTTGGATGGATCCCCGGCTGCCTCCTCTTCCCGCCTCACCCCGATAAATCCTCGTTCCGCCATGCGCACCCTTCCGCTCCTCGCCGCCTGCTGCGCCGTCTCCGGCGCCACCGCCGCTGCCGTGCTCTTGCTGTCCGATCCCGCACCGACTCCTCCTCCCGCAGTCGCGCCCGATCCCGCGATCGCCTCGGCGCTCGCGGATCTGCGGCGCGAGCAAGCGCAATTGCAGGAAGAGGTGGCCGCCCTGCGCGCGGCGCCGGCCCAACCCGCCGAAGTGTCGCGCGGCCCGGCGCTGGAGGACCTGGTGCGCCAAGCCGTCGCCATCTACATGGAGGAGCAAGCGGCGGAGTCCGGCGCCGTCGAAGCCGTCGCGGCGGCCTTCTCTCCGGAAGACTCGCTCGGCCGCCTGCTGGATCCGCGCCTCGGCCACGAGGAACGCGATGCCATCTGGAAGGCCGCGCAGGAAGCCGGCGAGTTCGAGCAACTCATCGCCGAGTTGCAGGCGCGCGCCGCCGCCGAGCCGCGCAACGCGCAGTTGCAGTTCGAACTCGGCTACGGCTACCTGCAGCCCATCATGAACGGCACGGCGCCCGGACCGAAAGCGGGCGAGTGGGCCACCAAGGCGGACGGCGCCTTCGACGCGGCGCTCGCGATCGACCCGGCCAACTGGGACGCGCGCTTCAGCAAGGCGGTGTCCTACACTTTCTGGCCGCCGATCTTCGGCAAGCAGAAGGCGGCGATCGCGCAATTCGAGACCCTGGTGCAGCAGCAGGGCCGCATGGCGCCGCGTCCGGGATTCGCCCAGACCTATCTGTTCCTGGGCAACCTGTACGAGCAGACCGGCCAAGGCGACAAGGCCAAGGAAACCTGGAATCTGGGGCTCGCCGCCTTCCCGAACGATCCGGACCTGCGCAAGCGCCTGGGCCTGCAGGACTAGCTTCAGGCCGGCCGATGGCGCCAGCGGTCCAGCGCCACGGCCGCCACGATGATCGCGCCGGTCAGGATCTCCTGCCAGTAGTTCTCGACCTCGGCCAGATTCATGCCGTTGGCGAGAAAGGTCATCAGGAAGGCGCCGATCATCGCGCCGAGCATGCCGCCTTCGCCGCCGGCCAGCGAGGCGCCGCCGATCACGCAGGCGGCGATCACGTCGAGCTCCATGCCGACGGCGGCCGTCGGCTCGCCCACGCTGAGACGGCCGAACAGCATCACCCCCGCCAGACCGGCGAAGGCGCCGCACAGCGCGTAGATGCGCGCCTTGGTGGCGGGCACGCGCACCCCGCACAGGCGCGCCGTCGCCTCGTTGCTGCCGATCGCGACGGTGTGCAGCCCGAAAGGAGTCGAACGCAGCACGAAGGACATCCCCCAGGCCAAGAGGAAAAGGATCCACAGGCCCGGCGGCAGACCGAACCACGCGCCGCCCCTCGACTTGTCCACGAGGGCGTAGAGCCAGGTGGCTGGCGCGTCCACCTTCTGGCCGCCCGTGAGCAATTTGGCGGCGCCGCGCGCGACGCCGAGCATGCCGAGCGTGGCGATGAACGGCAGGATGCGCAGGCGCGCGATCAACACACCATTGATCAGGCCGCACAGCGCGCCGGCCGCGACCGCCGCGAGGATGCCGAGCCAGGGCGAAAGACCCGCGTCGAGCACCAGCGCGCAGACCACGGAACTGAGTGCGATCACCGAACCGACCGAAAGGTCGATGCCGCCGGAGACGATGACGAAGGTCATGCCGATCGCGCCCAGACCGACGACCACGGTCTGCGTGCCGACGGTGCGGAAGTTGTAGGCCGACAGGAAAGAATCCGGCACCCAGGCGGCGAACAGCGCCAGCACGACCAACAGGCCGAGGAAGGGCGCCAGCAGGAAGCGCAGACGCCTCATGCGGCCTCGCCGCGGGTGGCGGCGTCCAACAGGGAGTCCTCGGACCACTCGTCGCAGGGTCGAGCCGGGCCGAGGGTGCCGCGGTGCATCACGGCGATCCGATCGCACACGCCGAGCAATTCGGGCAGGTAGGAGGAGACCATCAGCAACGCCTTGCCCTGCGCCGCCAGTTGGCCCATCAGGCGGTAGATCTCCGCCTTGCTGCCGACGTCCACGCCGCGCGTCGGTTCGTCCAGCAGCAGGATCTCCGCCTCCTCGTGCAGCAGGCGCGCGAAGGCGACCTTTTGCTGGTTGCCGCCGGACAGGGCTCCGGCCGGCTGCGCCGGGCCGGAACATTTGATTCCCAATTCCAGGGCCCGCCGGCCGGCGGCCGCGGCCTGCTTGCGGCGGTCGAGGACGCCCCAGCGCGTCAGCGGGGACAGGTGGGAAAGGGTGACGTTGTCGGCGACCGGCAGGGCCAAGGCCAGGCCCTCGAGCTTGCGGTCCTCGGACAGCAGGCCGAGGCGCGGTGGCGGCACGCAGCACAGGCGCGCGGCGCCGGCGCGGATCGGCTCGAGGCCGTGGAGCGCGCGCAGCAGCTCGGTGCGGCCGGCTCCCACCAACCCGGCGATGCCGAAGATTTCGCCGCGATGCAGCGTGAAGGAGACGGCGCGCGGCAGGTCGCCGCGCGGGCCGCCGGCGCCGGCCAGGCCGCTGACTTCCAGGATCGGCGCGCCGCGGGCGTGCGGCACCCGCGGATAGGCGTCCGCGAGCTCGCGGCCGACCATCATGCGGATGACGTCGGCGTCCGGCGTGGAGGCGACGGCGCCGCTGCCGACCGTCTGTCCGTCGCGCAGCACGGTGAATCGGTCGGCGACCTCGCGCACCTCCTCGAGAAAGTGCGAGATGTAGATGATGGAGACGCCTTCCGCCTTGAGGCGCCGCACGACGCCGAACAGGCGCTCGACGTCGGCGCGCGCCAGGGAGGAAGTCGGCTCGTCCATCACGATCACGCGCGCGCGGCCGACGAGGGCGCGCGCCAGCTCGACCAGTTGGCGTTGCCCCGGGCCGAGTTCGGACACGCGCGCGTCCGGCCGGATGTCCTCGTGCGCGAGGAGCGCCATGGCGCGCTCGACCTCGCCGCGCATGCGCACCCGGTCGAGCCCGATGCCGCGCCGCGGTTCCCGCCCGAGGAACACGTTCTCGGCCACGGTCAAGTGCGGGGCCAGGCTCAATTCCTGGTAGATCATGGCGACGCCGCGCGCGCGCGCCGCGGCCGGGCCCGCCGGCGCATAGGCGGAGCCGTCCAATTCCAATTCACCGCCGTCCGGAAGTTCCGCGCCGGCCAGCACCTTCATCAGCGTGGACTTGCCGGCGCCGTTCTCTCCCACCAGGGCGTGCACTTCGGCGGGCGCGACCTCGAGGTCCACGCCGCGCAGCGCCTGGACGCCGCCGAAGGACTTGCGCACGCCGCGCATGCGCAGCCGCGCGCCGCCGCTCATTTCAGCCAGCGATCGAATTCGAGGTGGATGACGGCCTGGATCGCGGGCGTCTCCAGATTCTCCTTGGTCGCGACCAGGGTGCCGGTGTCGATCAACTTGTCCACCGGCCGGCCGGCAAGATGATCCGCCATCGCCTGGACGCCCAATTGACCCATCTTGAAGGGATTCTGCAGCACGAGACCGTGGATGTGGCCGGCCCGCAGACCCTCCAGCAGCTTCTCGGTGGCGTCGAAGCCGACGACCTTGATCTGCCCGGCGCGACCGGAATCCTGCAGCGCCCGCAGCATGCCGAAGATGGTCGGTTCGCAGGCGCAGAAGATTCCGTCCACCGCCTTGTACGAATTGAGCAGGTTCTCGGCGGTGGCGTAGCAGGATTCCGTGGTGGAGCCGCCGTACTGATTGCCGGAGAGCAGCTCCAGGCCGGGATACTCCTGCTTGATGGTGTTGAGGAAGCCCTCCTCGCGCGCCATCGTGCTGCCGGATCCTTCGAAGTACCGCATCAGGATGACCTTGCCCTTGCCGCCCAGCAGGCCCGCGAGGGTGCGCGCGCCGACCACGCCGCCGTCGTAGTTGTCGGTGCCGATGTAGGAGACCTTGCCCTCCCAGTCGATCGGGCTGTCGATGACCACCACGGGAATTCCCTGGCGCACGGCGTCCTCGAGCGGGCGCACCAGGGCCTTGTTGTCGGACGGCGCGATGACGATGCCGTCCACGCGGCGCGAGATCGCGTCCTCGACAACGCGGATCTGCGCGTCGCGGTCGTCGTCCTTGCTCGGCCCTTTCCAATAGATGTCCACGCCGGCGTCCCGCGAGCCCTGGACCGCGCCCGCGTGGATGCTCTTCCAGAACTCATGCGTCGTGCCCTTGGGAATGACGGCGATCAGCGGCGGTTTGGCAGCGTCCGCGCCCGGCTCGCCGCCGCCGCAGGCGGCCAGCGCGCCCAGGCCGGCGATCGCGGCCGCCGTCCTGAAACTGCGCAGGACGGCGCTCATGCCCCGTGCACCGTCGGCGCGCCGAGGGCGTCGCTGAGTTGCTTGCCGGCGCTCTGCAGTTTCTGGATCAACTCCTGCTCGCCGAGCGGGGCGCCGATGAGCGCCAGATTGGGCACGGTGAGGGCCGCGAGGGCGCGACCCTCGTGATCGAGGATCGGCACGCCGTAGTCCACGATGCCCTGGTGGACGAGGCTCGGCTGCCGGTTGTATCCCATGGAACGGATGGCGCCGAGCGCGGTTTCCAAGGCCGCGCGCGTGCCCGGCGCGGATGCGGCGAGCGCGCCGCCGATCCAGCTGCTGCGCACCTCGGAGGGCTGGAAGGCCAACAACACGCGGCCCGAGCAAGATTCCGTCAGCGGCGCGTGCGCGCCGACGCGCACCGCGAAGCCGGTGAAGCCAGGGCAATCCACCTGCGCGACGATGAGCGCCGCTTCTTCATGCCGCACGGCCAAGTGGCAGGATTGCCGGATGGTGCGCGCCAACTCCTCCATCACCGGCAGCGCGCTCGCCAGTAGACGTTTCGTGGGTGGATGCCGGTGCGCCAACTCGAAGAGTCGGTTGGTCAGGACGTACTGCTCCGGTCGCGGACCGCGCGCCAAGTAGCCGCGACGCTCCAGCGCCGCCAGCATGCGAAAGATTTCGCCGCTCGTGCGGCCGAGCCGCTGGCCCAACTGCGCCAGGCTCATCGGCATGCTCTCTTCCGAAATCAGCTCGAGGATGTCGAGCCCCTTCTCCAGGGCCGGGGCCGCGTACTTGGGTCGGGCGCGAGATTCGCTCTTGCGGGCAGCCATGGTGGGCAGAATAGCATTGCGCCCATGAAACTCACCTATAAAATTAGGTTGGGGCCACTAAAAATGGATCCCGCGCTCCTATTCTCCTCTCCTATGCGGGTGGACGCCCACATGCATGCGTGGAACCGGCTGCACGGCCAGATCCGAGGCCGGGACCGTGTCGAGCCCGCCGGCCAGGGGCGCGTGCGGATCGGCGGTCCGGCCGGGCGCCTGCTGCAGGGGATGCCCGCGACCTTGCTCGACTGCCTCGCGCTCGGCGAGCACGCCATCGCCCTCTTCGATGCCCATGGCGTGGATGCCGGCGTG
>CAZDMB010000009.1:15465-22957 GCA_964506175.1 uncultured Planctomycetales bacterium
CGCCTTCTTCGCGGACTACGTGCCTGATCCCGTGGTGCAGGAGTACCTCGACGGCGAGCAGAACGCCTCTTCCCTGACGCTCGAGCGCCAGTACCCCGGCCGCTTCTTCGCGTACGCGCTGCCGGACTTCTTCCTGCCCGCGCCGGAAGCCGCAGCCGAGTGCGCGCGCCTGTTGCAGGCGGGCCACCGCGGCTTGAAGGTCTGCGCCGGACAATTGGAAGGGCGTTTCACCTTCGACGATCCTGCCCTGATGCCGGTGTGGGAGCGGCTGGCGCGTGCCGATCTGTGGCTGGCGGTGGACTTCGCCCCCGGCGAGGAGCAGGCCGCGGGGTTGGAGCGGGTGCTGGCGCAGTTGCCTTCGCTGCGCGTGTCCGTCGGGCACTTCGGTTTGCCGACCCGCGGCGGCTGGCCGGCCCAGCTCGAACTGTGCCGGCATGCGAGCGTGCACATGGAGTGCGGCGGCATCACTTGGCTCTATCGCGACGAGGGCTGGCCCTTTCCCGGCGCGCAGAGCGCCATCGCCGCGGCGCGCGACCGTGTCGGCATCGAGAAGTTGATGTGGGGCAGCGATTGGCCGCGTACCATGCTCGATTGCACTTATGGCCAGAGCCTGGATTTCATCGCGCGCAGCCCGCTGCTCGACGCGCGCGAAAAGGAGCTGTTCTGCGGCGAGAACGCGCGCCGCTTCTACGGTTTTCCCGCGCCCGCCGCTCCGCGGGCGCCGCTCACCCCCATCACGGCGGACTGAATGAGCGCTGCCGCTGAACGCTGGTTCGTCACCGGAGCCGCCGGCTGCATCGGCGCCTGGGTCGTGCGCGAGTTGTTGGGGCGCGGCCTGGAAGTCGCGGCTTTCGACCTGCGCCGCGACGAGCGCCGGCTGACGCAGGTGGTCGAAGAGCCGGACCAGCTGGCGCGCGTGACCTGGATCGAGGGCGACGTCACCGATCCGGCGGCGGTGCGCGCCGCCCTGGAGCGCAGCGGCGCGCGCCGCCTCGTGCACCTGGCCGGCTTGCAAGTGCCCTTCTGCGCGGCCGACCCGCTGCTCGGAGCGCGCGTGAACGTCATCGGCACGCTGGCGGTCTTCGAGGCGGCGCGCGCGCTCGGACTTCCGCGCCTGGCTTACGCCAGCAGCGCCGCCGTCTACGGCCGCGACCCGGAGGAGCATGACGACGGCGACGCCGCCGAGACCGCCGCGGCCACCCCGCGCACGCACTACGGCGTCTACAAGCTGGCGAACGAAGGCAGCGCGCGCGTGTATTTCGATTCCTGCGGCCTGTCCTCGGTCGGCCTGCGGCCGTTGACCGTGTACGGCGTGGCGCGCGACCAGGGCCTCACCAGCGGTCCGACGAAGGCCATCAAGGCCGCCGTCGCGGGCCAGCCCTACGTCGTCAAGTTCACGGGCACGACCGACTTCCTCTACGCGGAGGACGCCGCTCGCGCCTTCATCGCCGCGGCGGAGAATGGCCCCGACGGCGCGCACGTCTGCAACGTGCACGGCGAGGCGGCCACCGTCGCCCACTTCCTCGATCTGCTTGCAACAACTCTTCCGGCGAGCCGCGCCCTGGTGCGCGCGGAGGGGCGACCGCTCGCCATTGCCGGCCGTCTCGACGGCGGCGCTCTGGACCGGATGCTGCCCGGCCGCGCGCGCACGCCGCTGGCGCGCGGCATCGCGCATACGGCGGCGTCCTTCGCGCGGCTGCATGCGGCTTCGCGTCTGCCTTTGGATGACCTCTATGCCTGACATCGTTCACGAAAACGCCCCGCCGCGCGTCTTGCACGAGCTCGCGGTCCACGTCGCGCCGGCGGACAACGTCGCCGTCGTCAAGTACGGCGCGCCCGCGGGCACGCGCGTGCTCGTGCCGGCGGGGCCCGGCATCGGCGCGGCGCGGGTGATCACGCTGCTGGACGAAGTCGGCGGCGGGCACCGCTTCGCCCTGCAGGACATTCCCGCGGGCGACTACGTGCGGCAGTACGCGCAGCCGATCGGCACGAGCAAGGGCATCCGCGAAGGGCAGCTCATCAGCCACGAAGTCATGAGCGACGACATTCCGGTGGTGCGCGTGCTGCCGGCCGATCTGCGCACGCCCGCGCCGGCCTACGTGCCCGCGGCCGAGCGCCCGACCTTACGCGGCTACCGTCGCGCCGACGGCCGCACGGGCACGCGCAATTGGATCGCGGTGATCCCGACCAGCATGTGCGCCAGCCACGAGGCGCAGCAGATCGCCACCACCGCGGAATTCACGCTGTGGAGCGCCGAAGAATTCCCGCACGTCGACGGCGTGGTCGCGCTGACCCACAACAAGGGCTGCGGCACTCCCGACGGCGCCAACGTGCAGACGATCCTGCGCACGCTCGCGGCCTACGCCCAGCATCCGAACGTCGGCGGGGTGATTTTCCTGGAGCTGGGCTGCGAGAAGACCGGATCGTCCATCCTGCGCGACTGGATCGCGGCCCAGGGCCTGGAGATTCCGGGCAAGCCGGTGGCGTGGTACGGCATCCAGGAGGAGGGCGGCACCAAGGCGGCCATCCGCCGCGGCCTCGACGAAGTGCGGCGCATGCTGCCGCTCGTGAATCAGGCGCGCCGCGAGGAAGTGCCGGTCTCCGAACTCGTGCTCGGCCTCAAGTGCGGCGGCTCGGACGGCTTCTCGGGCATCAGCGCCAATCCCGCGCTGGGTCACGCCGCCGACCTCGTGGTACGCAACGGCGGCACCGCCATCCTCACCGAGGTGCCCGAATTCTGCGGCGCCGAGCACGTGCTCGCGCAGCGCGCGCGCGACGCCGCGGTCGGCCGGAAGGTGTATGCAATGGTCGACTGGTACAAGGAGCACACCGCCCGCATCGGCGCGAGCCTGGGAATGAATCCCAGTCCGGGCAACGTCGCCGGCGGCCTGCTCAACATCGCCATCAAGTCCCTCGGCGCCATCGCCAAGGGGGGCACGACGCGCGTCGAAGGCGTCATCGGCTACGCCGAGCGTCCGGTCGAGCGCGGCCTCAATCTGATGCAGGGACCGGGTTACGACCAGGAATCCGTGCCCGGGCTGGTGGCGGCGGGCTGCACGGCGGTGGTCTTCACGACCGGGCGCGGCAGCACGATGGGCAACGCCATCGTGCCGGTGATCAAGCTCGCTTCGAACACGCCGATCTTCGAGCGCATGAACCAGGATCTCGATCTCAACGCCGGCACCATTCTCGACGGCCAGGAAACCATCGAGCAGGTGGGGACGCGCTTGTTCGCGCACATCCGGCGCGTGGCCGGCGGCGAGGCGCTGGCGCGCGCCGAGGAAACCGGCCACCGCGAATTCCAGATCTGGGCGCCGGAGCCCGTGTCGCTCTGAGCGCGCGGGCATGAAGGCCGTCGTCCTGTCGGCGCCGCGGCGCATGGAAGTGCGCGAAGTGCCGGACGCGACGCCGCGCGCGGGCGAGGTGCTGGTGCGCACGGAGGCGGTCGGCCTGTGCGGCAGCGACTTCCACATCTGGTCCGGCGAGGCCAACTACAACTTCGGCGCCGGCGGCGTGCCGGTGCCCCTGTCCGAGTCGCCGCAGATCCTCGGCCACGAGATCACCGGCGTCGTCGCCGCGGCGGGCGCCGGCGCCGACCTGCGGCCGGGGCAGCGGGTGATCGTGGACCAGGGCCTGAATTGCGCGAGCCGTGGACGCGCGCCGGCCGCGCGCTGCGACTACTGCGCCAGCGGCCACACCCACCAGTGCGCCGATTACGCCGAACACGGCATCACCGGATTGCCGGGCGGTCTGGCTGAAGCGGTGTGCGTGCCGGCGGTGAACTGCGTGCGACGCGACGGAGATCTGCCGGCGCGCCTGGCCGCCGTCGCCGAGCCGCTCGCCTGCGTGCTCCACGCCTGCGACATGACCGCCGCGGCCCGCTCCCGCTTCGAGTTGGGCGCGGCCGAAGCGGCGCGGCGCGTGCGCTCCATCCTCTTGACGGGCGCGGGAACCGCGGGCCTGCTGTTCGTGCAAGTCCTGCGCCGCGTGCTGGGGTACGACGGCCTGCTGCTCGTGAGCGAGCCCGATCCGCGCAAGCGCGCGCTGGCGGAGCGCTGGGGCGCGGTCGGCGTGGATCCGGCGGCCACGGACCTGGCGGCGGCGGTCGCGGAGCGCGCCGGCGGCGGCGTCGAATGCCTGATCGAGGCCAGCGGCTCGGGGCGCGTCTTCGAGCAGATTCCCGGCCTGATCCGCAAGCAGGCGACCCTCCTGCTCTACGGCTACGGTCACGCCGGCGCGAGCCTGGAGGCGCTCAATGCGGTGCATTGGTTCGAGCCGGCCATCGTCGCGCCGACCGGCGCGAGCGGCGCGCTCGATCCCGACGGACGCCCCGCCATCTACCGCCGCGCGCTGAACCTCCTGGAAAAGGGGCAGGTGGACGCCGCCCCGCTCGTCACGGAGGTGCATCGCGGCCTGGCCGCGGTGCCGGAGGCCTTCGCGCGCTGGGGCGCCAATCCCGCCTCCATCAAAGGAGTGGTGGAACTGTGAACAGCAAAGTCGAGATCCGCATTTTTCCCAGCGCGCAGCTGCGCGAGTTCTGCCAGCGCGTCTTCCAGCATTTCGGCGTGCCGGCAGCCGAAGCCGGCGAGGCCGCGGACGTGCTCGCCGCCGCCGATCTGCGCGGCATCGATTCTCACGGGGTCGGGCGGCTGCACACCTACTTCGACATGCTCGAGCTCGGACGCATCAACCCGCGGCCGCGGATCCGCGTCGTACGCGAGACGCCGAGCACCGCGACGGTGGACGGCGACAACGGACTCGGCCTCGTCGTCGGCCCGCAGGCCAATCGCATCGCCATGGACAAGGCGGAGCAGGCCGGCAGCGGCTGGGTCAGCGTGCGCAACACCAATCACTACGGCATCGCCGGCTGGTACGTGATGGAGGCGTTGCGACGGGATCTGATCGGCTGGTCCATGACCAACACCACCAAGCTGGTCGCGCCGCTGTGGGGCGGCGAGCGGATGCTCGGCACCAACCCGATCGCGATCGCCTTCCCCGGCAGGGAGGAGCCGCCGATCGTGATCGACCTGGCGACGAGCGCGGTGGCCTACGGCAAGATCGAGATGGCCAAGCGCCGCGGAGAGGCGATCCCGCGCGGCTGGGCGCTCGACCGCGACGGCCGCGAAACCACCGATCCGCAGGGCATGATCGACGGCGGCGCGCTCGCTCCGCTCGGTTCCTTCCGCGAGATGGGCGGGCACAAGGGCTACGCGCTCGCCGCGATGGTGGACATCCTGTGCTGCGCGCTCTCCGGCGCCAACTGGGGGCCCTTCGCTCCCCCCTTCGCGTTGCGCCAGGAAATTCCGGCGCGCAGCGTCGGCCAGGGCATCGGCCACTTCTTCGGCGCCATGCGCATCGACGGCTTCATCGAGGTGGACGAGTTCAAGCGCCAAGTGGACGACTGGATTCGCACCTTCCGCGCCACCAAGCCGCAGCCGGGGACGCCCGGCGTCCTGATCCCGGGCGACCCGGAACGCGCCGCCGAGGCCGAGCGCCGCCAGCACGGCATCCCCTTGGTGCTTCCCGTCGTGGAAGAACTGCGCGACGTGGCGCGCCGCACCGGCATTCCCTTCGAGTGACATGAAACTCATCACCTTCCGCCATCGCGGCGCGCTGCACCTGGGCGCGCTCGAGGATGAGCGCGCGCGCAGCCTCGCCGGCGCGCTGGCGAACCCCTGCGAGCACCTGGCCGCGCTGGCCGCGGCGCACGCCGGCCGGCTGGAGCCGTCAGGCCCCGCGCTGCCGCTCGCGGATCTCGAGTTGCTCGCGCCGGTGCCGCGGCCGGGCAAGGTGATCTGCATCGGACTCAACTACCGCGATCACGCCGCCGAGTCCGGGATGCCCATTCCGCAATCCCCCCTCTTCTTCGCGAAATTCGGCTCCTGCGTCGTGGGACCGGGAGCCGCGGTGATCCTCCCGCCGGGCAGCGCGCAGACCGACTACGAAGCGGAGATGGCCGTGGTGATCGGCGCCACCGCGCGACGCGTCAGCGAGGCCGACGCGCGCAGCCACGTGCTCGGCTACGCCTGCCTCAACGACGTCAGCGCGCGCGACTTCCAGTTCGCCGACGGCCAGTGGACCCGCGGCAAGGCCTGCGACACCTTCGCTCCGTGCGGCCCCTTCATCGCCGACCGCGCGGCGGTGCCGGACCCGCACGCCCTCGGCGTGCGCATGCGCGTGAACGGCCGGCTGCTGCAGGATTCCTCCACGGCGCAACTCATCTTCGGCGTGGACGCGCTCGTGGCATTCCTCTCGCGCCACGTCACGCTCGAGCCGGGCGACCTCATCTCCACCGGCACACCGCCGGGCGTCGGCTTCGCGCGCAAGCCCCCGCTGTTCCTGCAGCCCGGCGATCTGATGGAGGTCGAAGTGGACGGTCTGGGCGTGTTGCGCAATCCTGTCGTAGGATCCTGAAGCCGCATGAGAAAGGCCGCCGCCGTCTCGCTCGCCGCCGCCTTGGCCGCCTGGAGCTTCCAGGAGCCCGCCGGCCCGGACTTCGCGCGCGAGGTGCTGCCGATCCTGCGCGAACACTGCTTTCAGTGCCATGGCGCGCGCACGCACAAGGCCGGGCTGCGTCTCGACCAGCGCGCCGCCGCGCTGGCCGGCGCGCGCTATGGCAAGGACGCGGTGATCGTCCCCGGCGCGCGCGCGGACAGCGAACTCTGGCAGCTCATCGCCTCCGCCGACGCGGACGAGCGCATGCCGCCGGCGGACGCCGACGTCGCGCCGCTCGCCGCGGAGCAGATCGAGCTGCTCGGGCGCTGGCTCGACGCCGGCGCCGAGTGGCCGGACGACGGCCAGGCCGCGGCGTGGCCCGCGCGCCACTGGGCCTACAGTCCGCCGCAACGCCCGGAGCCGCCCGCGACGCAGAGGACCGGCTGGGCGCGCAATCCGCTGGACGCCTTCACCCTCGCGAAGATGGAAGCGCACGGACTCGCGCCCAATCCGGAAGCCGAGCCCGCCTTGCTGCTGCGGCGCGCCGCCCTCGATCTGACGGGCCTGCCGCCCGCCCCCGCCGAACTCGACGCCTTTCTTGCCGACCGCGAGGCCGGCGCCTGGGAGCGCGCGCTCGCGCGCCTGCTGGCTTCGCCCCACTATGGCGAAAAGATGGCGCGCGCTTGGCTGGATTTGGCGCGCTACGCCGACAGCAACGGCTACGAGAAGGACGGCGACCGCAGCCAATGGCGCTGGCGCGACTGGGTGATCGACGCCTTCAACGCTGACATGCCCTACGACCGTTTCACGCGGGCGCAGTTGGCGGGCGACCTGCTGCCGGACGCCAGTCCGGACGACGTGCTCGCCACCGGCTTCCACCGCAACACCATGCTGAACGAGGAGGGCGGCGTGGACGCGGAGGAGTTCCGCGTCGCCGCCTTGCACGACCGCGTCGCCACCACGGCCACGGTCTGGCTCGGCGCCACCCTCGGCTGCGCGCAGTGCCACGACCACAAGTACGACCCCTACAGCCAGGAGGAGTACTACCGCCTCTTCG
>CAZDMB010000010.1:0-8235 GCA_964506175.1 uncultured Planctomycetales bacterium
GAGCAGCACGCGCACGAAGTCGAGAACCTGGACGTCTAGGCGCGGCGCGCGCGGGCGCTCCCGGGGCGACCGCGCCGCCGCTCAGCGCGCGAGCTGGTACACGACGAAGGCCGCGGCATAGGCCAGCGCGGTCATGTAGGCCAGCATGAACGCCGGCCAGCGCCAGCCGCCCGTCTCGCGCCGGGCGGCGGCCACCGTGCTCAGGCACAAGAGCGCGTATGCGTAGAAGGCCAGCAAGGAAAAGGCGGTGGCTGCGGTCATGCGCGGCTTGCCCGTTTCCGGATCCGTGCCGCGCAGCTTGAGGGCCAGGCCCGAGGCGTCGTTCTGGTCGGCGTGGGCGTAGATCTGCGCCATCGTGCTGATCATCAACTCGCGCGCGGCGAAGGAGCCGATGAGGCCGACGTTCACCTTCCAGTCGAAACCCACCGGCGCGGTCAGAGGCTCGAGCGCGTGGCCGGCGCGCGCGGCGAAGGAGCCTTCCAGCCGCGCCTGCCGCGCCTCGGCCGCGCTGGCGCCCGCAGGCGCCGGGGTGCGCGGGAAATTCAGCAGGAACCACAGCACCACCGAGCCGACGAGGATGACGGTGCCGGCCTCGCGCAAGAAGACGCGCACCCGTGCCCAGGTCTGCACCAGCACCGCTTTCGCCGAGGGCCAGCGGTAGGGCGGCAACTCCAGGTAGAACGGCAGGCTGGCGCCGCGCAGCATGCCCCGCTTGAAGAAGGCGGCGAACAGCACGGCGCTGATGCCGCCGAGCAAATACAGGCCGAACAAGGTCAGCCCCTGCAAGGTGAGCCAGCCGAGCACGGGCGTCGGCGGCACGAAGGCGGCGATCAGCACCGCGTAAACCGGCAGCCGCGCGCTGCAGGTCGCGAAGGGCGCCACCAGAATGGTGGCGAGCCGGTCGCGCGGGCTCGGAATGGTGCGCGTGGCGAGGATGCCGGGCACGGCGCAGGCGTAGGAGGAGAGCAGCGCGATGAAGCAGCGGCCCTCGAGCCCGGCCCACCCCATGACGCGATCCACCACGAAGGCTGCGCGCGCGAGGTAGCCGCTGGCCTCGAAAAAATGAATCAGCGCGAAGAGCAGCGCGATCTGCGGCACGAACACGACCACTGCGCCGACCCCGCGGACGACGCCGTCGGCGAGCAGTTCGGCCGCCGGGCCGCCGCCGGGCCACGCGGTGAGCAGCCAATCCGCCGCGCCGTCCATCAGGCCGCTCATGAAATTCATGGCGGGTTGCGCCCAGGAGAAGATCGCCTGGAAGAAGGCGGCGACGAACACCAGGAAGGTCAGGAGGCCGAGCACCGGATGCAGCAGCACGCGGTCGATCTTGCGCGTCGCCTGGCTCGGGCCCGGAGCGCGCCGCTGGCCGGCGGCGAGCACCTCGTCCGCCCAGGCGAAGCGCGCGGCGAGGCCAGCGCCGGCCTTGGGCGCCGGCCGGGCGCCGGCGGCGCGCGCCGGATGAGGCCAAGCTCCGGGCTCCGGAAGGAGCGCGCGCAGATCGTCGAGGCCAAGCCCGCGGTTGCCGACGACGCCGACCACCGGCACGCCGAGCAGGTGCTGCAGTCGAAAGAGGTCGAGTTCGCCTCCGCGCGCCTTGAGTTCGTCCACCATCGTCAACACCAGCGTCGTCGGCAAGCCGAGCTCGAGCACCTCCGCGAGCATGGGCAAGGCGCGCGCCAGAGTGGTGGCGTCGGCCACGAACAGCACGCCATCCGGCTGCGGCTCGCCCGGCATCTCGCCGCGCAACACGCGCACGGCGACGCTCTCGTCCTCGCTGATGGCTTCGAGCGAATAAAGGCCCGGCAAATCGCTGATCCATACCGGCGTCGCGTGCGGCAGGCGCAGCGCGCGCCCCGCCCGACGATCCACCGTCACGCCGGGGTAGTTGCCGGTCTGGGCGCGCATGCCGGTCAGCGCGTTGAAGAGCGTGGTCTTGCCGCTGTTGGGCGCGCCCACCAACGCCAGATGCACGTGCGCTTTCATGCCAGGGGCTCGATCACGATGCGACGAGCCTCGCGCGGGCGCAGGCAGAGCATGGCGCCCCGCGCCCACACGATCAGCGGGCCGGCGAACGGCGCCTGCCGCTCGAAGCGCACCTCCGTGCCGGGGGTGAAGCCCAAGGCGAAGAGCCGCTCCGCCGCGAGGTCGTGACCCTCGACGCGCAACACCCGCCCCTGCCCGAGCCGCGGGATGTCGGCGAGGGTCAAAGGTGCGGAAGCAGCGTCTTGTTGAGACATCTTCTCAATTGTAGCGGGGCGCCAGCCCGCGGGCGGCCCGCCTTCCTACCATGGCCGAGGTCATGGCAGAACTCCGCTCGTCCAAGCAGGCCGCCGGCGAGGCCGCGGCCCGGCTGGTGCGCAACGGGATGAAGCTCGGCCTCGGCACCGGCTCCACGGTCGAGTTCTTTCTGCGCGCCCTGGCGGCGCGCATCCAGCGCGAAGGCCTCCGGGTGGCCGGCGTGCCGACCAGCCAGGCGACCGCGGAGCGCGCCGAAGCGCTGGGCATTCCCCTGACCGATCTCGAGCATGCGCCGGAACTCGACCTGGTGGTGGACGGGGCGGACGAGGTGGACGACGACTTCCGCCTGATCAAGGGCGGCGGCGGCGCCTTGCTCCGCGAGAAGATCGTCGCCGCCGCGGGCAAGAAGATCGTCATCGTGGTGGGGGCCGGCAAACGCGTGGCGCGGCTCGGCACGACCTTCATGCTGCCGGTGGAAGTCGCGCCCTTCGGCCAGAGCGTCACGCGCCGCAAGGTCGAAGCCGCCGGCAAGTGCACGGCCTTCCTGCGCACGGCGGCGGACGGCCGCCCCTTTCTCACCGACAACGGCAATCTGATCCTCGACTGCCGCTTCGCCAAGGGCATCAGCAATGCCGCGACGCTGCATCGCAAGCTGTCGGAGATTCCCGGCGTGGTCGAGATCGGCCTTTTTCTGGGCCTCTGCCACGTGGTGATCGAAGGCGCGGACGACGGCAGCGCCCGCACTCTGACGCGCAAGGACGATTGACGATGGACGCCTGGAAGGACATGTACGAGTTGGAGCCGGCGGCCCTCGAGCGCCGCCTCATTGCGCACGTCGGCATGGACACATGGCCGCCCGTGCACGAGGCCATGGCGCTGGCCGCGGAGCTGCACGCGGGGCAAGTGCGCAAGGGCGCGCGGCGCGAGCCGAGCATCGCGCACGCCCTCCGCGCCGCCCTGATCCTGCGCGAGGTCGCGGAACAGCGCGCTGCGCCGATCCTGTGCGCCGCGCTGCTGCACGACACCGTGGAAGACGCCGGCGTGGATCTCGGCGAGATCGAGGACCGCTTCGGCGCGCAAGTGGGCGATCTGGTGCGCGCCCTGACCTACCCTGCGCTGCGCGCCGGCGAGACGCGCCTGCAGCGCAACCTGCGCTATTTCGAGAGCCTGCGCTGGGAAGGCCGCGACGCGCAGATCGCCAAATCGGCGGACCGGCTGGACAACGTGCTCACCATGGAAGGCGTGTTCGAGCCGGCCCGCGCCCGCGAGTACCTGCAGGAGTCGCGCGCCGGCCTGCTGCCGCTGACGCTGGCTTGCAACACGGCGCTCTATCACGCGCTCGAGCGCGCCATCGGCGCCGCGGAAATGCGCCTCGGAGTGGCGGGCTGAGGCGCCGCCGCGCTATCCTTTCAGGCCTTTCCCCCGGGATCCCGTGAAAGAGCAGCTGGACCACGCCGCAGAGCTGGAGCGCCGCCTGGAGCAGATCCGGGGGCGGCTTTGACTATCCGTCCAAGAAGAAGCGGCGGGACGAGTTGGAGGCGGCGATGGCCGTGGACGGCTTCTGGGACAAGCCGGAAGCCGCGCGCAAGCTCATCGCCGAGTTGAAGCCGCTGCGCGCCGACCTCGACCCGGTGGACTCCGCGACCCACGCGCTGGAGGACGTGCGCACCCTGGCGGAGCTGGGCGCGGACGCCGGCGAGGAGGCCGTGGCCGCGGACATCGCCACAGCCCTCGCGCTGGCGGAGAAGATGCTGCACGAGCTGGATTTCAATCTGATGCTCGGCGGCCCGCACGACCACCGCGACGCCTTCCTCACCATTCAGACGGGCACCGGCGGACTGGATGCGGCTGACTTCGCCGAGATGCTGATCCGCATGTACCTGAAGTGGGGCGAGCGGCGCGGCTTCAAGGTCGAGACGCTGGAGCTCAACTACAGCGACGAGGGCGGGCTACGCTCGGGCACGCTCGCAGTGCATGGCCCGCACGCCTACGGCTACCTCAAGGCCGAGCGCGGGGTGCACCGGCTGGTGCGCATCTCGCCCTACGACGCGCAAAATCGCCGCCAGACCTCGTTCGTCGCCGTCGAGGCCACGCCGGAGTTCGACGACGTCGTGCCGATCGAGATCAAGTCGGACGACCTCGTGGTGGGCACTTTCCGCGCCGGCGGCGCCGGCGGTCAGCACGTCAACAAGACAGAATCCGCCATCCGCATCGAGCACAAGCCGAGCGGCATCATCGTGCAGTGCCAGAACGAGCGCTCGCAGCACCAGAACCGCGCCACGGCCATGCGCATGCTCGCGGCCAAGTTGTTCGAGCTGCAGGAGCGCGAACGCGACGAGGAACTCAAGAAACTCTACGGCACCAAGGGCGAGATCTCATGGGGCCACCAGATCCGCTCCTACGTGCTCAACCCGTACCAGCTCGTGAAAGACCACCGCACGGGCCGCGAAACCGGCAACACGCAGGCCGTGCTCGACGGAGAAATTGATGGATTCATCGAAGACTACCTGCGCTCGCGCAGTTCAAAATGACGCCATGGACCGCGTCCCGGTCAAGCGCGCGTTGCTCTCCGTCTTCCACAAGGAGGGCGTGGTCGAGTTGGGGCGGGCGCTGGACTCCGTCGGCGCGGAGATCCTGTCCACCGGGGGCACGCTGAAAGCGTTGCGCGCCGCCGGCGTGCCGGCCCTGGAAGTCGCGGACTGGACCGGATTTCCCGAGATGATGGACGGCCGGGTCAAGACGCTGCATCCGAAGATTCACGGCGGCCTGCTCGGGCGCAGGGACGACCCGCGGCACGTGGCCGCCATGCACGAGCACGGCCTCGGCGCGATCGATCTGGTGGCCGTGAACCTCTATCCCTTCGAGGAGACGGCGGCAGCGGGCGCGGCGCGCGCGGAAGTCGTCGAGAAGATCGACATCGGCGGCCCCTCCATGCTGCGCTCGGCCGCGAAGAATCACGACTTCGTCGCCGTCCTCTGCGATCCCGCGGACTATGCGGCGGTGGCGCAGGAAATCCGCGAAGGCGGCACCACGCTCGCCACGCGGCGCCGGCTGGCGGCCAAGGTGTTCGCGCGCACCAGCGCCTACGACGGCGCCATCGCCCGCTGGCTGGCCGAGGATTGCGGCGCGGGCGCGCTGCGCTACGGCGAGAACCCGCACCAGCGCGCGGCCTTCGTGGCCGATGCGCCCGCGCGCGGGTTGGGCGCCGCGCGCGTGCTCGCGGGCGGCAAGGAACTCTCGTACAACAATTGGCTCGACCTCGACGGCGCGGCCGGCTGCGTGCACGATCTGCCGGCGCCCGCCGCCGTGGTCGTGAAGCACACGAATCCCTGCGGCGCCGCGATCGGCAGCGACGCTGCTGCGGCCTTGAGCCGCGCCTGGGACGGCGATCCGGTCTCCGCCTTCGGTTCGGTGATCGCCGTCAACGTGCCCTTCACGCGCGCCGCCGCCGAGGTCCTGGCGGCGCCCAATCATTTCGTCGAAGTGATCGCCGCCCCGGCCTTCGATGCGGACGCCGTCGCCCTCCTGCGCACCGGGCCGAAATGGGGAAAGAATCTGCGCCTGGTGGAGATTCCGGGACTCGGAGACGGTCGGCCGCGCGCGCAAGCCGAGGCGCGCCGCGTCTGGGGCGCCACCCTCGTCCAGGACAGCGATGACGCCAGCGGCTTCAGCGAGGAATTGAAGATCGCCGGCCAGACGCCGTTGCCGGCCGGCCGCGAGCGCGACCTCCGCCTGGCGCAGACTTTGTCCAAGCACCTGAAGTCGAACGCCGTATGCCTGGTGCACGATGGCATGCTGGTGGGCGCGGGCGCCGGCCAGATGAGCCGCGTGGACGCGGCGCGCATCGCCGTGGAAAAAGCGGGCGCGCGCGCGCGCGGCGCCGTCGCCGGCAGCGACGCGTTTTTCCCCTTCCCGGACGGTCCGGAGGCCTTGGCGGCGGCCGGCGTCGTCGCCATCGTGCAGCCGGGAGGATCGGTCAAGGACGGCGAGGTGACGGCGGCCTGCGACGCGCGCGGGGTTTGCATGGCGCATACGGGCGTGCGCCATTTTCGCCACTAGCGCGGCGCCCCTTTCCCTGGCGGCGGTCCAGCGGGTAAGTTGCACCCGTGCCGGAAGCGACTGCCACGCGCAAGGACTCGCCCTGGCCGCCGGCGCTGGCCGCCGCGGCGCTGCTCGTGTTCGGCCCGCAGTTGCTGCCGGTGCTCACCGGCGCCGTGGGCGATGCGGGCGGCGCCTACTGGCGGAACTTCTGCGTCATGCCGGGCGTCCTGGCCGGCGCCTTCGTGCCGCAGGCGAGCGCGATGGTGCAGTTGCTCGTCTCCGGCCTGGCCACGGGCGCCATCTTCCTGCTGGTCGCGCAGAGCTGGCGCGCCTTCAACCGCAAGGGCCGCGTCGTGCTCGCGCTCTTGTGCGTCGCCGGTTTCGCCGCGCACGCCTACGCCTTCACGAACGCTCTCCGCGCTTGAGCGCTGCGTCCCGGCGCGTGAGCCGGCCGCGCGCCAACAGCAGCGGCAGGCTCACGGCCGCGAGCGGCAGCCATACGACGAGCATCTCCGTGCGCAGCACCTCGCCGCCGTAGGCGGTGAAAAAGTTCCGCACTCCGATCGGCGAGACCGGAATCGGCGACCACGGCAGAAAATGCCGGGCGTTCTCGAAGGGCATGAAGAGGCCGACCCCGAGGCCGCCGTCGGTGAGGGCGTCGAGCAGGCCGTGGCTGATGGCGCAGGTGGACAGATACACGCCCTGCCATGCTCGTCCGCCAGGGGCGAGCGGCGTGCGCGCGCGCAACCGCCACGCCATCGCGAGCGCCAGCAACAGCGCGAACAAGAGCGAGTGCGTGAAGCCGCGATGGCCGAAAAACGCACCGTAGGGCAGGCCGCCATAGAGGCCGAGCACGTCGGCGTCGGGCAGGGTCGCGAGGGCGACGCCCGCCGGCACGGTCCACCGCCAGCCCGGCCGCGGCGCGCACACCGGCGCCAGCGCGACCGCGACGTAGGCATGCGTGATGAGAGACGCCATGAGAGACCGTTCAGATCTCGGCGAGCAGCGCTGCGACCTTGGCGCGCAGGAGGTCGCGCACCCGGCGGAACTCTTCCGGCGGGAGCGCGCGCGGATCGGGAATCTTCCAGTCTTCGCGCCGGCGCGCCGGCAGGGACGGGCAGGCGTCGCCGCAGCCCATGGTCACGACGACGTCCCAGACGCCCGCCGGCAAGGCGTCGAGCGCCTTCGAACGGTGCGCGCTCAGGTCGTAGCCCAGCTCGGCCATCGCCGCGACCGCGCGCGGGTTGAGTTGGCCGGAAGGCCGCGAGCCGGCGCTGTGCGCCTCCACGCCCGCGCCGCCGAGCATGCGCGCAAAGGCCTCGGCCATCTGGCTGCGGTTGCTGTTCTCGACGCAGACGAAGAGGAGTTTCTTCGGCACCGCGGTGAGTCTAAACTCGGCGCGTGGCCGTCACGGAACTCAAGTGCGAACTCTCGTGGTCGGCGAGCCGCGCGCGGGAATTCGAGCGCTGCCGCCGTGAGTACTGGTACGCGCGCTACGCCGCCTGGGCCTGGTGGAAGGAGAGCCCGCCCGGCGCGCGTTGGCAGGCGGCCGTGCGCGCGCGCCTCACGAGCCTGCCGGCCTTCGCCGGCGACTGCGTGCATCGGGCGGTGGCCCGGTGGTTCGAGCGTCGGCGCAACGGCGCCGTCATGAGTTCCGAAGAGCTCTTCGAGGAGGCGGTGGCGCTGTTCCGCGAGGGCTGGCGCCAGTCCACCCAGTGGGGGCCGCAGTCGCGCCCGAAGCGCGACGTCACGCACCTGGCCGAACACCACTTCGCCGAAGCCCTGCCCAAGGAGCGCACCGACGCCACGCGCGAATTGCTGCTGCGCTGCACCCGCAACTTCGCGGAAGCGCCCGCGATCGAACCGGCGCGCGCCGCCCATCCGGACCGCTGGCGCGCGCTCGAAACCTTGGACTCCTACAAGTTCCTCGGCACCAAGGTCTATGCCGTGCCGGAT
>CAZDMB010000010.1:8245-22617 GCA_964506175.1 uncultured Planctomycetales bacterium
CAAATGGACGCGCAGGGCGTGCGCTACGCCTACCTCGACGGCGACACCCTGCACATCTGGGACTGGAAAACCGGCACGCCGCGGCCGGACGACGACTTCCAGCTGATGTCCTACGGCCTGTACGCCTGCGAGCGCTGGAGCCAGGAACCGGAGCAGATCATGCTGCACGCGGCGTACTTGGCGAGCGGCGAGGTCAAGACGCGGCAGGCCACCATCGAAGAGTTGTCGCGCGCCCAGGACCGCGTCTCGGAGAGCCTGCGCGCCATGATGGACCTTCACTACGACCCGGAGAGCGATCCGCTCGTTGCGGAGCACTGGGAAACGACCGGCGAGGCGCGCAAGTGCGGCAGTTGCCGGTTCCGCGACCTGTGCGAATTCGCCGTCCGCTGACGCCCCATGAATCAAGCCTTGCACGATTTTCTGGCGAATCTGAGCCCCTGGCTGCGCGAGCACTCCTGGGCCGTTCGCCTGGTGGTGGCCGCCGGGGTCATCGGGATGGCCGCGCTGGCCGACTTCGTCTTCAAGCGCCTCATCCTGCGCGCCCTGCACATCGTCGCGGAGCGCACCCAGACCACCTTCGACGACGCGCTTCTGCGCCACAAGGCGTTCCATCGCCTGGCGCGCCTCGCGCCGGCCGTGCTGGTGTACGCCGCGGCACCCCTCGTGTTTCCGCATCCGGACGAGGAGCACTGGATCGATCTGACGCGCCGCTTCGCCCAGGTGTGGATGGTGCTCGCGGTGGTGCGCGCGATCAGCGCCGCGCTCGATGCGGTGGTGTCCTTCGCCAAGGAGCATCCGGCGGCCAAGGACAAGCCGGTGCGCTCCTACACCCAGGTGGTGATGATCCTGGTGTGGATGGCCGCGGCCATCCTGGCCGTCTCGGCCCTGCTCGGCAAGGAGCCGTGGGGCATGCTGACCGGCCTCGGCGCGCTCACCGCCATCATCCTGCTGGTCTTCAAGGATTCCATCGTCGGCTTCGTCGCCAGCATCCAGATCGCCAGCAGCGACATGCTGCGGCGCGGCGATTGGGTGGAGATGCCGCAGCGCAACGTGGACGGCGAGATCGAGGACATCACCTTGCACACCGTGTGGGTGCGCAACTGGGACCGCACCATCTCCCTGGTGCCCACGCCGTCCTTCGTCACGGACTCCTTCAAGAATTGGCGGGGCATGCAGCAGAGCCGCGTGCGCCGCGTGAAGCGCGCGGTGCTGGTGGACCAGACCAGCATCTGCTTCCTTCCCGGAGCCGAGGGGCGCACCAACCTGGGCGAGTTTCGCCGGCACATGACGGCATGGCTGCGTGGCCACGCCAAGGTGAGTCCCGCTCACGCGTGCGTGGCGCGGCAGATGCCGCCGGCGTTCAGCGGCGTCCCGCTCGAGGTCTACGCCTTCACCACGGAGCTCGCCTTCGACGGCTACGAGACCTTCAATGCCGAGGTGGTCGAGTACATGCTGGCCAAACTGCCGGAGTTCGGCCTGCGCGTCGCCCAGCAGGTCGTCGCCGCCGATACGCGCGCGGCGGCGCGCGCGTGAGCCTGCCCGACGTCGCCGGCGTGCACGCCGCCGCGGCGCGGATTGCCGGCCGCGTGCTGCACACGCCGCTCGTGGCCAGCCGCACGCTCGACGAGATGCTCGGCCACGCCGTGCTCTTCAAGTGCGAGAACCTGCAGCGCGTCGGCGCTTTCAAGGCGCGCGGCGCGCTCAACACCCTGCTGTGGCTGCAGGAGCGCGGCCAATTGCCGCGGCGCGCCGTCGCCTACAGCAGCGGCAACCACGCGCAGGCGGTGGCGTGGGCGGCGCGCGAACTCGGCATCGAAGCGGTGATCTACATGCCGGAGCAGAGCAGTGCCGTGAAACGCGCCGCCACCGCGGCCTACGGCGCCCGCATCGAACTCCGGGCCAGCCGCGCCGCGATGGAGCGCGAGGCCGAGGAGGCCGGCGCGGCGCCGGGGTGCGCCCTCATTCCGCCCTACGATCACGCCGAGATCATCCACGGGCAGGGCACCGCCGCCCTCGAGGCGCTCACCGACGCGCCGCAGGCCGAGGCCGTGTTCGCGCCCGTCGGCGGCGGCGGCCTCCTGGCGGGCACCACCATCGCCGCCAAGGGCGCCAACGCGCCCGCCGGGCGCAAGGCGGCGCGCCTGGCCTTCGGCGGCGAACCGCTGCTCGCCAACGACGCAGCGCGGACGCTGCGCGAAGGCCGCCTGTTCCGCTGGGAGGAGCCGCAGCCGACCATGGCGGATGGCGCGCGCACCCTCTCGCTGTCGGCGCGCACCTGGGAAGTGCTGCGCCACGCGGACGGAATCTTCGAGATCCCCGAGGATGAAATCGCCTACTGGACCCAATGGCTGGTCCACTTGCTCAAGTTGCAGGTCGAGCCGACCGGCGCGCTCGGCATGGCCGCCGCCGCGCGCTGGCTGGCGCAGCAGCCGCCGCGGCCGCGCCGCACGCTGCTGGTGATTCTTTCCGGCGGCAACGCCGACGCGGCGACGATGCGCCGCGTGTGGCAGGAAGACTGCCTAGGCCGTCCGCCGCTCCGCTAGCACGATGCGGTGGCCGGAGCCGATCACGAAGAGCCAAGGGTCCTCGTGGATGCGGTAGCCGCACTCCGCGGCGAGCGCGCGGACCTCGCTGCGGCGCAGGGTGTTCTTCGGCGACTTGCGCGTGAGGCCCAGGCCCGAGCGCGCGCGGCGCAGCAGGTTCTTGACGCTGAAATGATCGAAGTAGGACACGATCACCCAGCGGGAGGACACGCGGAAGAGTTCGCGCAGGTGGGCGCGGCGTACTTCCGGATCCACCAGATGGTGATTGAGGCGCATGGAGAAGGCGAGCTCGACGGCGCCGTCGCGCAAGGGAATTCGGTGGCCGAAACAGCGGATGCCGGCCAGCGGCTCGGCGCTCGGGTGCCGGTCCCACGCCATGCGCACCATCGATCCGCTGTAGTCGGCCTCGACGACGCGCGCTCCGCGCGCGCGCAGGAACGGCAAGTAACGGCCCCAGCCGCACGGCAGATCCACGGCGGTGGCGACGCTGCCGATGCGCACGAACCAGCGCTCCAGCAGCCGCCGCTCGCGGCGGTCGCTCAACTTGCGGTGAACCTTGTCGTATTCCTCGAAATACTCGCGCGCGCCTTCCGCGGACGCATATTCCTTCAGGCGATTGGGGGCGGTCATCGGACGGCGCGGGCCAACTCCACGTACCGCTCCGGGCGGTGGCGGGTCCAGACCGCGGTCAGATAGTAGACGATCCGCTGGATTTTCATCGTGAAGGGCTGCGAGCAGATCAGCCGGCGCCGCGGCGTGACCGTGCCGCTCGCCAGTTCATAGGCCTCGATGAGCGCCTCCGCATCCACCGTCGCCATGCCGCTGGCAGGGCCGCACAGACTGCAGAGGTCGAAGACGCGCACGCGCCGCGGCACGATGCCGGGCCAGGCGCAAGCGTAGGGCGCGTCCAGGATCCAGGCGCGCTCGGGGTGCGCGCGCTCGAGGTGCACGTTCTTCGGCAGCAGGCGGAAGTGGGCGACGCCGCGCGCATGGATGCGCGCCGCCAGGGCTCCCGCCGCCTGGATGGCGCACGCGCGCCGCTCCGCGGAACTCTCGTCGCGCAGGAAATGATCGAGGCGCACGAGGTCCGGCGTCTCGCGCGTCAGGAGCGCGGACTCCAACAGGAAGGGGCCGCGGCGCCGCTCGCGCCACTCCACCGGTTCGGGGGCGGGCAGTCCGCGCGCGCGCAGCAATTGCAGGGCCGTGTGCTCGCGCTGGGCGCGGGAACGCCCGTGCACGGCGAAGGGCAGGCGCCAGAGCTGGGTCACGGCGCGCTTCCACCAGCCTGCGCCGCCGTCCGGCAGCCGCACCCGCCAGAGATTGTCCGGCACCGCGACCAACAGGACGCGATCGGCAGGCGGAACGAGCGCGCCGCCGTCGTGGACGGTCATCTGGCCAGGCATTCTTCCGTACGGGGGGCGCCGAGGGAGGCGGCGCACGGAGTACTCCCGCAATTCTTGCGAAATGCTCCCCCGCTCCGCCTCAAGAAAGACGGAATTCGCTGCGGCTTCAGACCCGCGCCGGCTGCTGGAAGCTCGCCCGGCGGCCTTCCAGGAGGGCTTTCATGCCCTCGAGCGCGTCCGCATGCAGGAAAACCTCCTTGAGCGCGTCGAGCTCCATGTCCAGGCCGTCGTCCAACTCCAGGCTGGCGCCGGCGTCGAGCAGCCGCTCGGCGGCGCGCAGCGCATGCGGGCTCTTCGTGCCGATGCGCTTGACGGCGCGCTCGAGTTGCGGCTGGCCGCCGGCAGGGGCTGCGCCGGAGAGAATGGCATCGATCGAGTTTCGGCCGAAGAAGTCCCAGAGCGGCCGCCACTTCGCGGCCGGCGGTTCGGTCGGCGCGCGGCGCCCGGGTTGACGCCCGCGGTCGGCGAAGGCCGCGCAGGCGGCGTCGAGTTCGCGGAAATCCGCCACCGCGTCCACGAGGCCGATCTCCTTGGCGGTATTGGCGTCCACCATTTCCCCGGTGTAGATCAGCCATTTCGCCAGCGGCAGACCCACGCGGCGCGGCAGGCGCTGCGTGCCGCCGAGGCCGGGAACGATGCCGATGCCGGTTTCCGGGAGAGCGAAGGCGGCCTTCGGACTGCACACCACGAAGTCGCAGGCGAGTGCGAGTTCCGTGCCGCCGCCCAGGCAAAGGCCCTGCACGCGCGCGATGCTCGGCTGGCGCTTGCCGGAGAGCGTGCGATAGACGTCTTGGCCGACGCGCGCGAAATGGTAGATGGGCTCGAAGGCGCCCTTCTCCAGGTTGTCCACGAAGAACTTCACGTCGGCGCCGGCGACGAAGGCCTTGCCGCTGGCGGCGAGCACGAGCGCCTTCTTGCCGCTCACGCGCGCGCGCTCGATCGCGCCCATCAACTGCTGGCCCACCTGCACGTTGAGCGCGTTGAGCGCGTCCGGGCGGTTGAAGCGCAGCATGGCCAGTTCGCCCTTCTCCTCGAAGTGGACGAGGTTGATGCGAATCTTGCGATCGCCCGGGTTGGCAATCAGGAAGGGGACCTCGAGGCCCCACGGCCGCGTCACGCGCGCCGCCAGCTCGGCGGCGGCGTCCACGCCGATCTTGTTGATCATCTGGAAGGGGCCGCGCGGCCACCGCAGGCCGACGCGCGCGCCGATGTCCACGTCCTCGACGGTGCCGACGCCTTCGTGCACCAGCTGCGCCGCGACGTAGAAGGTCACGCCGAGAAGCCGGTCGGCGACGACCGCGTACTTGCTCTCGTCCGGCGCGCCGCCCAACGCCCAATTGCCCTTGCCCGCCGCCACGTGCTCCGCCAGCGCCCGACCCGCGGCGTAGAAAGGATGCAGCGATTGGCCGAGCGAGTTGGCGGCGTGCAGGGAGATCGGCACGCCGGTGACGTTCATCAACTCAAAGGGCCCCATGCCGACGCCGAAGGCCTTCTTGGCCGCCCATTCGATGGTGGGAACGTCCGCCGCGCCCTCGCCAAGCAGGCGCACGGCTTCGTTGACCCACGGCACGAAGTAGCGATTCACGACGAAGCCGGGCGCGTCGGCGCTGCGAATCGGCGTCTTGCCGGTGGCTTCCATCGCCGCCCATGAAGCGTCGAAGGCGGCGGGATCGGTGCCGGCGTGCGCGATGACCTCGACGAGGCGATTCTTCGCCGGGTGATAGAAGAAGTGCAGACCCACCACCCGCTGCGGCTGCGGCGTGACCGCGGCGACGTCGCGCACGAGGAAGGAGGAAGTGTTGGTGGCGAGGATCGCGTCCGGCCGGCACGCCTCGCCCAGGCGCGCAAAGACCTTGCGCTTGACCTCGAGATCTTCGAACACCGCCTCGATCACCAGGTCCGCCTCCGCGAGCCGCGACCAGTCGGAAGTGCCATGCACCCGCGCGAGGATCTGCTCGGCCTGCTCAGGGCGGAACACTTTGCGCTCCACGCCCTGCTGCAACATCCTTTGGATGATGCCCACGCCCCGGGCGACCTTTTCGTCGTCCAGGTCCACCAGAATGACGGTCGCGCCTTCGGTGGCGATTTTTTGCGCGATGCCGGAACCCATGTTCCCGGCGCCGATCACGGCGAATTTCCTGATGTCGTAGCGGCTCATCGGACCATGCGAGTCCCGTATTCTAGGACCGTGATCGCGGCGCCTCAGATCCGTCTGGCGGACGTGGAAAAGCGTTTCGGCGGCGGCGAGGACGCCGCGCCGGTGCTCGCCGTGCGCGCGCTCGAAGTGGCGCGCGGCGAACGCGTCGCCTTGATGGGGGCGAGCGGCTCCGGCAAGACCACCCTCCTCAACCTGGTCAGCGGCCTCCTGGCGGCCGACGCCGGCCGGATCGAGGTGGTCGGCAGCGACATCAGCGCCTGGGGAGAGGCCGCCCGGGACCGCTTCCGCGCCCGCCACGTGGGATACCTCTTCCAGACCTTCCACCTGCTCGACGGCTGGAGCGCGCTGGAGAACGTCGAACTTGGCGCCGCCTTCGCCGGCCGCAAACCGGCGCCGGGCCGGGCCGCGGAACTTCTGCGCGCCGTCGGGTTGGCCGACCGCGCGGGGCACTGGCCCAGCCAGCTCTCCGTGGGCCAGCAGGCGCGGGTGGCGCTGGCGCGGGCGCTGATCAACAAGCCTGAAGTCTTGTTGGCTGACGAGCCCACCGGCGCTCTGGACGCTGCCACCGGCGCCACCGTGCTGCGCCTGATCCTCGACACCGCCCAGGCGGAGGGCACCACCGTGCTCTGCGCCACCCACGACCCCGCGGTGGCCGCCGCCTTCGACCGCACCGTCCGCGTGGAGGAGCTCCGCTGAACGGCGCCCGCATCGTGCTGCGCAATCTGCGGCGGCGGCCCCTGGCCACCGCCCTGACGAGCCTCTCGGTGGCGCTCGGCGTGGCTCTCTTCGCCGCCGTCGGCGCGCTGCGCGAGGCCGGCGAGCGCGGCTTCCACCGCACCGCGGCGCTCTGCGATCAGGTGGTGGGAGCCAAGGGCTCGCCGCTACAGCTCGTGCTGAACGCGCTCTACCACATGGGCTCCAGCCCGGGAAACGTTCCCTATTCTCTCTACCAGGAGTTGCGCGAGACGCCCGGAGTGGAGTGGGCGGTGCCGGTGGCGGTGGGCGACGCCTACCAAGGGTTTCGCATCGTCGGCGTGACCGGAGATTTGTTCGCCCAAGTGCGGCTGCCGGGGCGCAGCGGCGCGGGCGAGCCGCTCGCGTTCCGCGCGGGCGGCGCCTTCAGCTACGGTGCGGCGGAACTCGACGCGCTGAAGGAGCGTCTCGCCGCCGCCGCGGACGAACACGCGCACGAGGAGCCGCATCCGGAGCTCGCGCGCGCCGTGGTCGGCTCCGAAGCAGCGGCGGAGACCGGGCTGCGCGTGGGAGCGCGCTTCCTGCCCGCGCACGATCTCACGGGCGCGCCCGGCACCGAACACGCGGAGGCGGCCTGCGAGGTGGTGGGGGTGCTGGCTCCGACCGGCACGCCGATGGACCGCGCCATCTACGTGCCGATCGGCTTGTACTACGTCATCGCCGGCCATGCGCCGACGGCGGCGACGCCCGCGGGCGGCGCGCGCGACCCGCGCGGCTTGTCGGCGATCTATCTGCGCACGCGCGCCGGTTTCTATCAGATCAACGTCTGGCGCGCGATCAATGATCGCCTGGACGCGCAATCCGCGCGCCCGGCGGACGAGGTGCGGAACCTGTTCACGCTGGTCAGCGGCCTCGACCGCGTGCTGCGCGCCGTCAGCGGCCTCGTGGTGGTGGTGGCGCTCGCCGGCGTGATGGTCGCCATCTACAACACGATGGGCGCGCGGCGCCGCGAGTTCGCGGTGTATCGCGCGCTCGGCGCGCGGCGCCGCTCGCTGCTGGGCTTGGTGACCGCGGAGTCGGCCGCCATCGCGCTGCTGGGCGGCGCCTTCGGCCTGCTGCTCGCCGGCGCGGCAGTTTGGTTCGGCGCGGACTTCCTGCAGCGTCACTACGGCGTGGCGATCACCGCCGCGCCCGGATTCGGCGATCTGCTGCTGCTGGCGGCCGTCACGGCGGCGGGCGCGCTCGCCGGCCTCGTGCCGGCGGCTTCGGCCTACCGCACCGAGGCCGCGCGCATCCTTTCCGCCAGCGTGTGAGCGGCGGGCGCATGCTAATCTCCGATCCGGTCCCGCCCCGATGAGCCGCCGCTTCGCGCCCGTCATCCTGCTTCTGGCCGCCGCTTGCGGCGAAGAGGAACCGGCGCCGCCGCAGGCGTCCGCGCAGGAACCGGCGCCGCCGGCCGAGGCCGCCGCCGGCGCGGTCGCGCCGCCCGCGGCGGATGCGGCCGCTCCGCCGCCGGCGTTGTGGTCCAGCGCGCGCACCTACGAGGAGCGCAAGGCCAACATCGAGGCGGCGCTGGCTTCCGGCGTCACGCCGCTGCGCCTCGACATTCACGACCTCGGCGGCTGGGAGTTCGACGAGCGCAAGAAGGATCCGTTTCCGCCCCACATCCGCCAGCTCGACGGCAAGCAGGTGGTGTTGCGCGGCTTCATGCTGCCCGACCTGGATTTCGAGAACATCAAGAGGTTCCACCTCGTGCGCAGCCTCTGGGGCTGTTGTTTCGGCGCGCCGCCCGGGCCCAACGAGATCGTGCGCGTGATGGTGGGCGGCAAGGGCGTGGCCTACTCGTACAAGACACTCGAGGTGCACGGCACCTTTCATCTCGTCTTCGAGATGACCGACGGACTGCTCGACGACATCTACCGCGTCGAGGCCAGCGAAGTCACGGAGCATGCATTCGACGATCCGCTCGCGCCGCAGAACGTCACGCCGGATCAGCGCAAGAAGTTTCAGGAGTTCGTGCCGGGCGTGGAGTTCTGATTGGGCGTCGCCGGCAAGCCGCTCGCCGCCGAGGCTCTCTCGACCCACGGCGAGATCGAAGCCGCGATCGCCGAAGTGGGCGACCGGCTGGCGGAATCCGTCGGCCGCGGCGCCGACCTGCTGCTGGTGCACCTGACCGCGGACCACCGCGAGCACGCCGGGCTGATCCTGCGCCGCCTGCAGCGCCGGCTGGCGCCGGAGTCGGTGGCCGGCTGCACGGTCAGCGGCGTTGTCGGCGGCGGCCGCGAGTGTCAATCCGGCCCCTGCCTGTCCGCGATGGCGTTGCGCCTTCCCGGCACGCGCGTGCAGGCCTTTCATCTCGAACTCGACGAAGAGGCCGGCGTGGTGCACGGCTGGCCGGACGTCGGCGCGGACGCCGGCGTCGTGCTGATGCCGGATCCCTTCTCCTTCCCTGCCGACCCGTTTCTCGATTCGCTGCGCAAGCAACGCGCCGACCTGCCGGCGATCGTGGGCGGCATCGCCAGCGGCGCCAATCGCGCCGGCGGCAACGTCCTTTTGACCGAGGACGGCGTGTTCGAGCGCGGCGCCGTGGGTTTCGTGATGCGGGGCGGCGTCCGTCTGGAGCCGATCCTGGCTCAGGGCACCCGGCCGATCGGCCCGGCGCGCGCGGTCACCCGCTCCGAGCGCAACATCGTGTACGAGTGGGGCGGTCAGCCGGCGTACGAGGCGCTCAGCGAATTGCTGCAGGAACTCGGGGAGGACGAACGCCGCAGTTTCATGCGGGCGCCGCACGTCGGCCTGCGCCCGGTCGCCAGCTCGGCCGGCGAGGATCCGCGCGACTGCCTCGTGCGCGGCGTCATGGGGGTGGATCCGGACGCCGGGGCCATCGCCATCGCCGAGCAGGTGCACGACGGGCTCGTGCTGCAGTTCCAGGCGCGCGACCGCGAGGCCGCCCACCGCGAGATCCACGCGCTCCTCGAGATGAGTTCCTCCTTCCACCCGGAGCCGCTGGCGGCGCTCCTTTTTCCGTGCACGGGCAGGGGCCTGCACCTCTTCCAGCAGGCGGACCACGACGTGAGCGCCATCCACCGGCACTGGCCGGGCTTGCCGACCACCGGCTTCTTCGCGGCCGGCGAGATCGGCCCGGTGTGCGGTCGGCCGTACTTGCACGGGCTGTCGGCGAGCATTGGCCTCCTCGTGCCTGGGGAGTGAGCGCTGCGTGGCCTAGAATTGCGCCGCGCATGCACCGCCGATTCCACCCCGCCACCCTGTTGCTCGCGCTGACGGCTTGCTCGGAGTCGGACGGCCCGCCCCAGCCGGGCGATCCGGCGGCGGGCGCCACGGTCTATGCCCAGACCTGTGCCGCCTGCCACCAGGTGGACGGTAGCGGCCTGCTTCCGAGCGGCCAGCGCCTCGCCGCCAGCTTCAAGGATCCCGCCGGTCCCCTCTCCAAGAGCGACGCCGAGCTTCTCCAGAGCATTCAATTCGGCAAAACCGGCGAAATCGGCAGCATGCCGCCTTGGCGCGGCACCCTGAGCGCGCAGCAGCAGCGCGATGCGCTCGCGTACCTCCGCGAGCGCTTCGCGCCGCCGCGTGCCGGACCCTAGAAGAAGGTCGGACCTTCCGTGGCCGACTTCTTGTAGATCATCCAGGTCACCAGCCAGCCGATGGCGACCACGCCGGCCAAGCCGTACCAGTCGTACTGCGCCATCACGATGTTGTGCTGCACCACCATGGTGTAGATCAGCGGCACGGACATGTAGGTGTTGTGCTTGCTGCGCAGGCCGGCGTGCGGCGCCCAGCCGGCGTCGGGCGGCGTGCCGCCGGCGGTGGCCGCGATGATCTTGCGCTGCGTGGGCCAGATGCGGAACCACACGTTGAAGGCCATGATCGTGCCGAACATCGCGCCGAGGTGGATCGTGGTGGCGCGCGCGTCGAGGTGGAGAACCTCGGAGAAGACGTAGGCCGCCGCCACGACCAGCGCCAAGCTGACCGCGACGCCGGCCTGCTGCTTGCCCGCCATCGCCTTCCACAGGGCGTCGTAGATGAAGGGCGCGATCAGCACCACCGCGAAGGCGATCCATTTCTGGCTGCCCGCCTCGACTCCCGGATCGGTGACCGCCATGCCCTGCTGATAGACCAGGTGCAGCAGCAGCACGCCCGTGATCCAGGTATACGCGGCGCCCCAGCGGAAGAAGAAGAGCGTGCGCGGCAAGAGCTGCGGCACGAGTTTATGCTTGGTGGGCCCGTCAAGTTTGGGCATGACCTGGGCGTTGACCCAGTTGAAGAAGTAGAGCAGGCCGATCCAAAGCACGCCGGCGACGACGTGAATCCAGCGAAAGCCGGTCTCGAGCCAGGGAGAAATGGTGTCCATGAAACCTCCTATGCGTTCAGGGCGGGGGGCGAAGCCGGCGATTTCGCCGGCATCGGAGGGATTCTAGGCGCGGCGCGCGCCCGCTTCATCCCGGCGGCCAGGCCATGCGGCGGCCGCCGAGCACGTGGAAGTGCAGATGCTCGACGGACTGCCCGCCGTCGGCGCCGACGTTGGTGACCACGCGATACCCACTTGGCGGCAAACCGGCTTCCGCGGCGACCTTGCGGCACACCCACAGCAGGTGGCCGGCGAGGGCGCGGTCCGCCTCGCTCCCTCTTGGCAGACGAGCGGGACGTGGCAGCGGAGCGCCTTGCGCGGGATGACCAGCAGATGGACGGGCGCCTTGGGCGCGACGTCGGCGAAGGCGACGCAGTGCTCGTCTTGATGAACGAATTTGGCCGGGATCTCCCCGCGAAGAATGCGGGCGAAGACCGTGTCAGGCACGCGCCTTCTCCAGGAGGGCCTTCCACTCCGCCTCGGGCAGGGCTTCGGCCTCTTCGACGAGCAGCACCGGAATGCCGTCCTCGATGCGGTAGCGCAGGCGGGTGGCGGGGTCCGTGCTGACCAGCCACTCCTCGCCCACCAACTTCAGGGGGGCGCGGCTCTGGGGGCAGCAAAGGATCGGCAGGAGGACGTCGGGGTCGAAGGCGAGCGCCACGCTTCCAGTATGCCCGCTCCGCGCATTAGGATGAGCCGCGATGGGCCATTGGATGACCGCCCCGGAGGCCTTCGGTCTGCTGGTCCTCGCCGCCGGCATGCTCGCGGGCCTGCTGTTGTGCGCCGTCTGGCCGCAGCCGTTGCCGCGGGCGAGCGCGTGCCTCGCGGTCGCAGGCCTGCTGCTGGCCGCCTTCGCCATGCGCATCCTCATGCTGAAGACCGGGAGCCGGGTCGAGCCGGGCACGGATTTCGCCGCGGCGCGCAACTTCTACAGCCTGTCGCTGGCGGCGGTGCCGCTCGCCCTGGGTCTGATGCGCGCGGAAAAAACCGCGCGCGCCGGCGCGCTTCCGCTCGGCTTGCTCGGCGCGTGGATGTTCGTGGCTTGGATCATGCCCGGTGGCGAATCGTGGGCGGCGCCGATGGAGTTGGAGGACCGCTTCGCCGCCGCGCAAGCGCCGATTCTCCGCCACTTGGCCGGCGCGGGCGCCTTGCAGGACGCGCGCTGGCTGTGGTTCGCCGGCGCCCTGTTGGCGGCGTTGCCGCTGCTGCTGCTGGGGTGGCGGCGCACGCGCCCGCGCGCCCTCTCCGGCGAGGACGAGTTCGGCTTGACGATGCTGCTGCTCGGCCTGGGCGTGTCGTCGTGCGCGATGAGCACCTTCTATTGGTACGCGGCGGACCTCAGCTACCGTGACTACACCACGACCTTCATCGCGTTGGCCGCGCCCACAGCCATCATGCTGGCCGTGACCCACGGCCGCATCGTGTCCGCGACCTGGCTGCGGCTTGGCCTCGCCTTCCTCTGCGCCCTGCTGGCGCTGTGGCTCGCCAGCGGCGTGCTCGGCGGCGACTTCGCCGGCGGGCAGCAGAGCCTGGGAAATTTCCTGCCTTCCTTCCTCATCTTGATGCTGCTCCTGCTCGGGCTGCCGGTACTGGGGCTGCACGGCCTGGCCGCCGCCCTTCTGGCCGGCGGGCGCTTCACCCTGCAGCGCCTGCGGCGGCGCCCGTCGGCGACTTGAGCGGCGCCGAAGCCGCGCAACTGAGGCCGTCGAGCGGGAAGAATGCGCGCATACAAGACTTCGGTCTTGTTCATCTGATCTTCATGCGCTATCCTTTCTAGCGCCATTGCCATGCCGCAGGATCTTCCCGTGCCGGACAAGACCCTCCTCCTCGTTGAGGACGACGCGGATCTGCTGGAGGTTCTTCGCCTCACCTTCACCCACGAGGGCTACCGCGTGGTCCTGGCGCGCGACGGGGTGCAGGCGCTGGACCTCGCCCAGCGCCATGACCCCGACTTGGTGGTCCTCGACCTGATGCTGCCCAAGCTGGACGGCATCGAGGTCTGCCGCCGCCTGCGCGAAGAGCCCGCCTTCAAGCGCCTCCCGATCCTGATGCTGACGGCGAAGGGCGAGGAATCGGACGTCGTGCTCGGCCTGGGCGTCGGCGCGGACGACTACCTCAAGAAGCCGGCGCGGCCGCGCGAGCTGGTGGCGCGCGTGCGCAATCTCTTGCGCCGCACCACCAAGGACGATCCGGTGGTGACGGAGGAGCGCATCACCGTCGGCGCGATGACCATCGATCCCGTGCGCTTCGAAGTGCGCGTCAGCGGGCGCGGCGTGCAGTTGACGCCGACCGAGTTCAAGCTCTTGCAGACGCTCGCGGGCAGGCCGGGCCGCGGCTTCCGCCGCGGCGGATTGATTGATTAAACCAACGGCGCCCGCGCCCACGGCACCGAACCCAACAACGACACCCACCTGAAGTCGGTGCGCCGCCAGCTCGGGACCCCCCGCGACCACATCGAAACGGTGCGCGGCGTCGGCTACCGCTTCACCGACGCCGCGGAGTCGCCCAAGTCGCCGAAAGCGCGGCGCTAACATCGGGGCGCACGGCGCCTCATGTCGGCAACGTCGCTCCTCCTGTCGGCTGGTCTCGTCCTCGCGCTGGCGTGGGCGTGGCGCGAGCGGACGCTGCGCCGCAACCTCGAGCGCGACGGCGCGGACACGCACGCGCGTCGCGAGGCCATGCAGCGCTCGCTCGAGCATCTCGCCGAGGGCGTGGCTCTGCTCGGCAGCGACGACGAAGTGGTCTACGCCAATCCCGCAGCGGCCGCGCTGCTCGACGCGCCGGACGCCGCCGGCTTGCCTGCGGCCGCCGCCGCGCCGCAAGGCGTGCCTTTCGAGCGCTTCACGCCGCAGGACACGGTGCGCCGCTTCGTCGCGTTGACTCCCGCCGGCGCCACCGTCCGCCGCGTGCTCGAAATCGAGCGCCCGGGCGATCTGGCTGATCTGGTCGTCCAGGCGACGCTCGCGCCCGCCGGTCCAGGGCCGGTTGCAGATCGCAGGACGAGATCCGGGCATGCCCACCCGCCGACCGGAGCGCCTCCGGACCGACCAGGAGCGCCGCCGCCAAGAGCAAGGGCGCAGCCAGACGTGGTCGCTGCATGGTCCCTTCCTCACGCCTCAAAGCCACCCTTTGAGCATCCCGTACCAGTATAATCGCGGCAGCAGGTGCCGCTTGACCATATACATATCCCAGCGCTCCTTCTTCTG
>CAZDMB010000011.1:0-9022 GCA_964506175.1 uncultured Planctomycetales bacterium
GAATATTTATTCTCACCTATGCTCATGCCCTTGGAGACTCCCGTCGCCCGGCGCGCCCTGCTCGCGGACATCCTGCGCGAAGCCGGCGCGGCCACGCAGGCCGAACTCGCTCAGGCGCTCAAGAAGCGCGGCGTGCGCGCTTCGCAGCCGGTGCTGTCGCGCGATCTGCGCGCGCTGGGCGCCGTCAAGCGCGACGGCTCCTACCGCATGGCCGAGGAGCAGCGAGTCACGCCGCTCGCCGCCCTGCGGCCGCTCCTGCGCTCCGTGCGCCTCGCCGGCCCGCACATGGTGATCGTCAATTGCGAACCGGGGTCCGCCAGCAGCCTGGCGCGCGCACTCGAGGCCGAGAACCTCGACAGCATCGCCGGCACCCTCGCCGGCGACGACACCATCTTCATCGCGGTGCCCTCCGTCGCCGCCGCCAAGCGCGTCCAGCAGCACGTCGCGGCGCTCCTCTAGCTCCCCCATGCGCATCCTTCTCGCCTACTCCGGCGGTCTCGACACTTCCTTCCTGGCCGCCTGGCTCGCCGGCGCCGGCCACGAGGTCCACACCTGCACCGTCGACTGCGGCGGCATGGACGACGCGGAGCGCGCGGACCTCGGGCGCCGTGCGCTCGCGCTGGGAGCCGCCTCTCATCGCCTGGTGGACGCGCGCGGCGAGATGTTCGAGCGCGTGCTGCGCTGGCTGCTGGCCGCGAACGTGCGCCGCGGCGGCACTTATCCGCTCTCGGTCGGCGCCGAGCGCGGCCTGCAGGCGGCCGTTCTGGCCCGCGAAGCGCTGCGCGACGGCTTCGACGCCCTCGCCCATGGATGCACCGCCGCCGGCAACGACCAGGTGCGCTTCGAAGCGGCGCTGGCCATCGTCGCCGGCGGGTTGAAGGTGCTCGCCCCCATCCGCGACGAGCCGCGCGAACGCGCCGAGCAGGTCGCATGGCTGCAGGCGCGCGGCTTGCCCGTGCCCGCGGCGGGCGGCCGCTACTCCGTCAACGCCGGGTTGTGGGGCCTCACCATCGGCGGCGGGGAAACTTTGAGCAGCGACCAGCCGCTGCCCGAGAGCGCTTGGCGCTGGACGCGAGAGGCGCGCGCCGCGCGCGAGTTTCGCCTGCGCTTCCGCCAGGGCGTGCCGGTGGCGCTTGACGGCGCGGAACTCGATCCGGTGGCGCTGATCGACCGCCTCAATCGCGAGGGCGGCGCCTGCGGCGTCGGCCGCGGCTATCACTTGGGCGACACCGTCCTCGGGATCAAGGGCCGCATCGGCTACGAGGCGCCGGCCGCGGAAATTCTGCTGTCGGCGCATCGCGAACTGGAGAAGCTCGTCCTCACGGAGGATCAGCGCACCGTCAAGGATCAGTTGGGCGACCAGTACGGCCGCATGCTCCATCAGGGCCGCTTCCACGATCCGCTCATGCGCGACCTCGAAGCGCTCTTCGCCTCCACCCAGGACCACGTCAGCGGCGAGGCCCTGGTGCAATGCGCCGGCGGCCGCGCGCTGGTCGCCGGCCTGACCTCGCCGTTCTCGATGATGGCCGCCAGCGACGCCAAGTACGGCGAGCGCCCCGCCGCCGGCGCGGATCCGGCCGGCCCGCGCGGTCTGGCCCGGATTTGGGCCGAGCCGGCACGCCTGTACGCGCGCGCCACCCTCAGCGCGCAGGAGACCTCCGCCCGATGACCCGCGTCCTCCTCGACAAGATCGCTTCCGTCACGTCGCGCCTCCAGATCGGGCGCCACGCCGTGCTCGGCTCGGACATTCCCGCGGTGCCCGGCACGGTGGTCGCCTGCCGCGTGCTCACGGCGAAGACCGCCTACAACACCCTGGAGAACCTCCACGGGCGCATGGTCACGCTCCAGCCCGGGGACGTCATCGCCGGCGCGCTCGGTCACCGCGACGCGTTGCACGGTTTCGCCGGACGGGTGCCGGACGCCGTGGAAGTGGGCGACAAGCTGCAACTCCTCAACCTCGGCGGGGTGATCGGCACCGGCGCCACTTCCGTTCCCGGCCTCGGCTCGCCCTTCGAGCTCGAAGTACTCGGCGCCATCCTGCACTTCCCGCATTTCGGCGAACGCGTCGGCGTGCCGGCCAACATCGCCGCAGGCGCTTTGCCCGCCGCCGCTCTGCCGGAGCGCCTGCCGCCGGTGCTGGTGCTGGCCGGCACTTCGATGGACGCCGGCAAAACCACCGCCGCGGCCGCCATCGTCGCCGGCCTGACGGCTCGGGGCTTGCGCGTCGCCGCCGGCAAGATGACGGGCGTCTCTCTGCGCCGCGACATCCTGCAGATGGAGGACTGCGGCGCCGCGCCGGTGTCGCTGTTCACCGACTTCGGCGTGGTCACCACCAACGAGCAGAACGCGGTGGCCGCCGGCCACTCCTTGATCGCCCACCTCGCGGAGAGCGAGCCGGACGTGATCGCGCTCGAGCTCGGCGACGGCCTCCTCGGCACCTACGGCGTGCGCGCGCTCCTCTCCGACGCGCCCTTCCGGCGCGCGATCAGCGCCATGGTGCTCTGCGCCTCCGACCCCGTGGGCGTGTGGGGCGCGGTGCAATTGCTGAAGGAGCGCTGGAACCTGCGGCCCGCCGTGGTCAGCGGCCCCGTCACCGACTCGCCGGTCGGCCAGCGTTTCTGCCGCGAGGAACTCGGCCTGCAGGCGTGGAACGCGCTCAAGAGCAGCAAGCAGCTGGTGCGCGCGGTGGTCTCCGCGCTCGGCATCAAGGAGCCGCTGAGCGTCTCATGACCCCTTTGCCGGTGTTCGTCGCCGGAGCGCGCGGCCTGCTGGCCGGCGAGTTTCTGCGCCTGCTGACGGCCCATCCAGCCCTGCAGCTGGGCGGCGCGTTTTCGCGGGGCGGCAGCGGCGCCCTGGCGGATTGCCATCCCAATCTCCGCGGCTCGCCGCTCGGAGCGCACGAGCTGCAACCGCACGACGCCCTGGCCGGCGCGCTCGCGCGGGCGCTGGCACACGGCCCGGCGGCCTTGTTGCTGGCGATGAACCACGGCGAGAGCGCCGACGCTTGGCGCGTCCTGAAGGCCCAGCTCGGCGCCGTCGCCGGGCGTCTCACCGTGGTGGATCTCTCCGCCGACTTCCGCCTGCCGGCGACCGGCGCCCTTGGCGCCGATGCCGAGCACGGCGGCGAAATCTGGCGCTACGGCCTGCCCGAGCTGCATCCCGTGGCGCGCGGCGCTTCGCGCATCGCCGCCGCCGGTTGTTTCGCCACCGCCCTGCAACTGGCCATCGTGCCCGCCGTGCGCGCCGGACTGCTCGCTCCGGAGCGCCCGCTGATCGCGCACGGCGTCACCGGCTCCAGCGGCAGCGGCGCGCAGCCCAAACCCGGAACGCATCACCCGCACCGCCACGACAACCTCTACGTCTACGCCTGGGAAGGGCATCGCCACGAGGCCGAACTCGTCGCGCGGCGCAATTTTCCGGACGGTGCGCCCGCGGTGCACTTCGTGGCCAGCAGCGGCCCTTTCAGCCGCGGCATCCATCTCGCCGCCACTCTCACTTTGCGCGCAGGCGTCAGCGCCGCGGACGCGCGCGCCGCCTACGGCAAGGCTTTCGACGGCGCCGCCTGCGTGCGCCTGCTCGCCGCCGGCACGCCCCAGCTGCGCAGCGTGACGAACTCCAACTGCGCCGAAATTGCCGTCGGCGTACGCGACGGCCAACTGCACGTCTTCTGCGCCCTGGACAACCTCGTCAAGGGCGGCGCCGGCCAGGGCTTGCAATGCCTCAACCTCGCGCTCGGCCTGCCGGAAACCGCGGGCCTGCCGCTCGCCGGACTCGGCTGCTGATCATGAACGCCACCGCTCTCGCCACCGCACCGCGGCTCGCGGAATTTCCCGCCTACAAGCGCCTGCCCCTCGACGTCGCCGGCGCCTCCGGCTGCGATCTCATCCTGCGCGACGGGCGCCGCCTGCTGGATCTCTACGGCGGCCACTGCGTCAACACCCTGGGCGCCGGCGACCCCGCGCTGCGCGCCGTCCTGCTCGCCCAGTGGGACGCGCTCTCCTTCGCCACGAACCTGCTCGAGCACGAACCGCGGCGCCGCTTCCTCGAGGCTTTTGCGCGCAATCTGCCGCCGGGATCCTGGCAGGTGTTTTGCGGCAACAGCGGCGCGGAAGCCAACGAGAATGCGCTCAAGCTCGCGCTCAAGGCCACCGGCCGCACCCGCGTCGTCGCCTTCCACGGCGCCTTCCACGGCCGCACCGCCGGCGCCAGCGCCATCACCGATGGCAAGCGCTGGTGCGCGGACCCGTTCGAGGTGGCGCGCGCGCCCTGGGGCGCCGTCGACCTGGTCGACGCGCGCACGGCCGCCGTGATCCTCGAACCCATCCAGTCGCTGGCGGGCGTGGTGGATCCTCCGGAGGGATTCCTGGCCGGGCTGCGCGACGCTTGCGACGCGCACGGCGCCCTCCTGATCTACGACGAAGTGCAGACTGGCAGCGGCCGCCTCGGCGCGCCGTGGGCCGCGCAGCATTTCGGCGTGGTGCCGGATCTCTTCACCACCGCCAAGGGCGCCGGCGGCGGCCTGCCCATCGGCCTGACGGTGGCGCGCGCCGCCTGCGTGGAGCATGTTCCCGGCAACGCCCTCGGCAGCACCTTCGGCGGCGGACCGCTGGTGCTCGCGGCGGCGGCGCACGTCGCCGAGCGCATCGCGGCGCCCGGATTCCTGGAGCAGGTGCGCGCGAGTTCCGCCGTGCTCCGGTCATGCGCGGGACTCGGTCCGGTGACGCGGGTGCGCGGCGCGGGACTCCTGCTCGGACTCGAGTTGCGGCCCGGCCTCGCCGCAGCGCGCCTGCGCGACCTCCTGCTTGCGCGCGGAATCCTCGTCGGCACCTGCGACGACCCGCAGGTGCTGCGCCTCTGTCCGCCGCTGACGCTCACGCCCGAGCAGGCGGGCGCCCTGCCGCAGGCGCTGCTCGCGCTGGACCTCTAGCCATGAGTCGCACGCTCTCCGCCCCCGCCCGCCTCCCCGGTCTTTACACGCTCGGCGAGCTCGCCGCTGCCGAGCCGGCGAAACTGGTCGCGCGCGCCCTCGAACTCCGCGCGGGCGCGGCGCCGGCGGACCTGACCGGCCGCGCCCTCGGTCTGCTGTTCATGAATCCGTCGCTGCGCACGCAGGCTTCCTTCCAGCGGGCCGCGCAACGCCTGCGCATGGACGTCGTTCACCTGCAGGGCGACCGCCTCTGGAGCCTCGAGACCCGCGACGGCGCGGTGATGGACGGCGGCGCCGCCGAGCACGTCAAGGAGGCCGCTGCCGTCCTCGGACGCTACGTGGACGTGCTCGGCGTGCGCTCCTTCGCGGCCTTCCGTGAACTCGCGGAAGACCTCGCCGACCCCCTGCTCAACGGTTTCCGCCGGCACGCCGGCGTGCCCGTGGTCAACATGGAGAGCGCGCTCTGGCATCCGTGCCAAGCGCTGGCCGACTGGACCACCTTGGAACAGTGCCGCATTCCGCAACGCGCGAAATTCGTGCTGACCTGGGCGTGGCATCCGAAGCCTTTGCCGCAGGCCGTGCCGAACAGCACGCTATGCATGGCGGCGCAACGCGGCATGGAAGTGGTCCTGCTCTGTCCGCCGGGCTACGAATTGCACGACGACGTGCTGGCGGAAGCGCGTCGGCTGGCGGCCGCGTCGGGTGGCAGCCTCAGCATCAGCCATGACCGCCGCAGCGCCCTGCGCGGCGCCGCAGCGGTGTACGCCAAGTCCTACGGCAGCCTGCGCCATTGGGGCGACGCCGCCGCCGAAGCCGCCTTCCGCGCGCCGCTGCGCGACTGGCAGGTCACGCCCGATTGGCTCGGAGCCGAGACGAAGTTCATGCACTGCCTGCCGGTCCGGCGCAACGTCGTCGTGGCCGACGCGGTGCTCGACGGCCCCGCCAGCATCGTCCTCGAGCAGGCGGAGAATCGCCTGCACGCCCAAACCGCAATCCTCGAAGGTCTCCTCGCATGAAAGAGCTCATCGTCGCCGCTCCCTACATCCGCCTGCAGCGGGGCAAAGTCGTCGTCGTCAAACTCGGCGGCAATTGCCTGCAGCGCCGGCAAGATCTCGAAAGCCTCGCCGCGCAGTTGGCGGCGGTGCACGCCTTCGGCGCCCAACCGGTGGTGGTCCACGGCGGCGGTCCGCAGGCCGACGTGCTGCAGCGCGCGCTCGGCGAGGAGCCGCGCAAAGTGGATGGCCGGCGCGTCACCACGCTCGTCGCGATGCGCGCGGTGCGCATGAGCATGGCCGGCGAGATCAACGGCGAGGTGGCGGCGGCCCTGAGCGCGGCCGGCGCGCCGGCCGTCGGCGTGTGCGCGGCCTCCGCGGGCATCGCCCTGGCCAGACGCCGCGCCCCCATGCAGACCACCGAGGGCCTCGTGGATTTCGGCGAAGTCGGCGACTTGGTGAAGGTCGAGGCGCAGTCCTTGCTCGGCCTGCTCGCCGCCGGCACCGTGCCCGTGATCTGCCCGCCGGCCGGCGACGGCCGCGGCGGCTTCCTCAACGTCAACGCGGATCTGCTCGCCGCCGAACTCGCGGTCGCGCTCGGCGCCGCCAAGCTCATCCTGATCACCGGCGCGGCCGGCGTCCTCAAGGATCCAGCCAACCCGCGCTCGCTGCTCTCCGTGCTGCACCTGGAGGAGCTCCGCGATCTGCGCAAGGCGGGCTCGCTGAAGGATGGCATGCTGGTCAAGGCCAGCGCCATCGAGCGCGCGCTGCTCGGCGGCGTCGAACGCGTGCACGTCATCGGCGGCTCCGATCCGCAGGCCTTGTTGGTCGAGCTCTACACCAATCACGGCGCCGGCACGATGATCACGCGCGAGCCGCACGGCGCCGCGCCGACGCTGGCCAGTTCGGCGCTCGCCGCCGTCACCGCCTGAAGATGGAACTTGCCGGCCTGCTGCGCGATCTGGTGGCGATCCCGAGCCCCTCGGGCGAGGAGAACGCCGCGGGCGACTTCGTGGCCGACCGCCTGACGCATTGCGGATTCGAGGTCGCGCGCATCGGCGCCGGCGTCGTTGCCGAGGCCGGCCCGGCGGGCGCCCCCGTGCTGATGCTCTGCAGCCACCTGGACACCGTGCCGGCGGGCCAGGGCTGGAGCAACGATCCTTGGCGCGCAGAATGGCGAGAGGAGCGACTGACCGGCCTCGGCGCCAACGACGCAAAGGCGAGCGTCGCCGCCATGATGGCCGCCGGCGCGGCGTGGGTGGCGGCCGGCGCGCGCGGCGGCATGCGCCTGCGGCTGGCTTTCAACGCGCTCGAGGAAACGAGCAATCGCGGCATGGAGGAGTTGTTGGCGGCGCGCGGGCTGCCAGATGCGGCCGTGATCGGCGAGCCGACCGATCTGGCGGTGGTGCGCGCCCAGTCCGGGCTCGCCGTGTTGGAGGCCGAGTGGCGCGGGCGCTCCTGCCATGCGGCGCACGTCGGCCGCGTGGATCACGCCAACGCCCTACTGGCCGCCGCGCGCGACCTCGCCGCCTTCCCGGCGTGCCTCGACGTCGGCGCGCCGCATCCGCTGTGCGGAGTCAGCACGGTCGCCGTTACCGTGCTGCATGCCGGCGAACGCCACAACAAGGTTCCGGATCGCGCCGCCGCGCTGCTGGACGCGCGCCTCGCTCCCGCCATCAGCGCGGAAGACGCGCTGGCGGCGGTGCAAGCGCGTCTACCCCATGCGCAGTTGCGCGTGCGCTCGTCGCGTTTGCGGCCCTTCGAAACGCCGGCGGCGCATCCTTTGGTGCGCGCCGCGCTCGCCGCGGCCGGGCGCAGCGAAGCCATCGGCTCCTCCACCATGTCGGACATGGCTCTGCTCCAGGGAGCGCCGGCGGTCAAATGCGGCCCGGGCCGGACGGAGCGCTCGCACACGACGGACGAATTCGTCACGCGCGCGGAACTCGAGGCCGGCTTTCGCTTCTACTCCCGCTTCCTCGAACTCGCGCCGGTGGCGCAACCCGCATGAGCACGCACCACAAACCGATCTGGGACCGCGGCGAGGCCGTGGACGCCGGAATGCTCGCCTTCACGATCGGCGACGACTGGCTCATGGATCGCGAACTCGTCGCGCACGACCTGCGCGCCTCGCTGGCGCATGCCGATGCGCTCAAGCGCGCCAAGATTCTCGACGCCGGCGCGCACGCTCGCATCAAGGCCGGGCTCGAGGAGCTGGTGCGCGAGCACGCCGAGGGCGCGTGGACCGTGGAGGCCGCGGACGAGGACGTCCACTCCGCGGTGGATCGCCGCCTTACCGAGAAAATCGGCGAGGATGGCAAGCGCCTGCACGCCGGCCGCAGCCGCAACGAGCAGGTCGCGACGGCCGTGCGCTTGTGGCTGCGCGACGCCGCGGCCATCGCCGGCGAAGGCTTGCGCGCCGTGGAGGGCGCCCTCGACGCCGTCGTCGAGCAACACGGCACCTTGCCCCTTCCCGGATACACCCACCTGCGCCGCGCGATGCCGAGCACCGTGGGCGACTGGGCGGCGGCGCACGCGGCGGCATTGCGCGCCGACGCGGCGGATCTGCGCGCCGCCGCCGAGCGCTGGCGCGCCTGTCCTCTCGGCAGCGGCTCAGGCTACGGCCTGCCGCTGAAACTCGACCGGCGGTTCCTCGCCCGCGCCCTCGGATTCGCCGCTCCGGAGAATCCGGTGACCGCGGTGCAGCACGGACGCGGACGGGCCGAACTGGCCTACCTCACCGCGCTCGAGGGCATCGGCCTGGACCTCGGCAAGCTGGCCGAGGACCTGTGGATCTACTCGAGCGCAGAGTTCAACTTCGTCGCGCTGCCGGCCGAGTTCACCACCGGCTCCTCGCTGATGCCGCACAAGCGCAACCCCGACGTGGTCGAACTCACCCGCGCTCACGCGCGCCAGCTCGCCGCGGATCGCGCGGCCCTGCTCGGCGTGATCGCCGGCCTCCCCAGCGGCTATCACCGCGACTTTCAACTGATCAAGCCGCCGCTGTTTCGCGCGCACGCGCGCGTCGCGGCCCTGCTGCCCCTGTGGGCGCGACTGCTCACGCGCCTCGACTGGCAGCAGGGCGCGCTGCGCGCCGCGGCAGATC